>JALYMU010000001.1 GCA_030773595.1 Actinomycetota bacterium
GCAGCGCGTCATGATCGCGATCGGCGTCGCCTGCGGGCCGAAAGTGCTCATCGCCGACGAGCCGACGACCGCCCTCGACGTCACGATTCAGGCCGGCGTCCTCGACATCATGCGCGACCTGCGAAGCGAGCTCGGCACCGCGATCATCCTCATCACCCACGACCTCGGCGTCGTCGCCGACCTCGCCGACCGCGTGGTCGTCATGTACGCCGGCATGCCGGTCGAGACAGCCGAGATCCACGAGCTGTTCGCGCACCCGCAGCACCCCTACACGAACGGCCTGCTCCGGGCGATCCCGCACCGCGAGAAGGGCGTCGAGCAGGTCGCCCGCACGCGGCTCGCCGAGATCCCCGGGCTCGTGCCGTCGCTGCGGTCGGAGCCTGAGCTGTGCCCGTTCGCCCCGCGCTGCCCGCGCGCGACGGAGGTCTGCGTGTCGCGCCGGCCGCCGCTCGAGCCGACGCGGCCGCACCATCCCACCGCCTGCTACCACCCGGGGGAGGACGCGTGAGCGATCCGGCGGCGCCGTACGACGGACCCGTGCTCGAGGTGACCGACCTCGTCAAGCACTTCTCCACGGGATCGGGTCTCGGCCGGGGCCGCGGCGTCGTGCGCGCGGTCGACGGGGTCTCGCTCACCATCGCGCCGGGCGAGATCGTCGGGCTCGTCGGCGAGTCCGGCAGCGGCAAGTCAACCGTCGGCCGCTGCATCACCCGGCTGATCGAGCCGACCTCCGGCAGCATCAAGCTGCTCGGCACCGACATCACGCACCTGTCACGGCGCCGGATGCGGCCGCTGCGCCGGCAGGTGCACATCGTCTTCCAGGATCCGTACTCCGCGCTGAACCCGCGCCTGACGATCGGTCAGATCGTCGGCGAGCCGATGCGCCTGCACGGCACGGCGTCCGGCTCAGCCCTCGACCGGCGCGTGGACGAGATGCTCGAGAAGTGCGGGCTGCGCTCGGAGCTGCGCGACCGCTATCCGCACGAGCTGTCGGGTGGACAGCGCCAGCGCGTGGGGCTGGCGCGGGCCCTCGCCCTCGAGCCGAAACTCGTCGTCGCCGACGAGCCGGTGTCCGCGCTCGACGTCAGCGTGCAGGCCTCGATCCTCAACCTCATCACCGACCTGCAGCGCGACCTCGGCTTCTCGTGCCTGTTCATCACCCACGACCTGTCGGTGGTCGAGTACATCAGCGACACCATCGCCGTGATGTACCTCGGCAAGATCGTGGAGAAGACGTCGCGCGAGCGGCTGTTCCGCGGTCCCCAGATGCCCTACACCCAGTCGCTGCTGACGGCCGCCCCCGTCCCCGACCCCGTCGCCCAGCGGGGGCGCACGCGGGTGGTGCTGCGCGGGGACATCCCGAGCCCCATCGACCCGCCGTCGGGCTGCCCCTTCCACACCCGCTGCCCTGTCGCGGTCGACCGCTGCACGCATGACGTGCCGCCACTGGTCGGCGTCACGCACCCCGATCACCTGGTCGCGTGCCACCTCGTGGACCCCGACAGCGGGCCGCCCGACGTCGCCGCGGCGGCCGCCGCGCAGGACGCCGTCGAGGACGCCTCCGGACGCCAGCCGGTCTGAACACCCATGTCCGGACCGGTCGACCGCGTCGACCTGCCCGTCGTACGCCCCAACCGGCGAAGGAGCCCGCACGTTGTTCACCACCCGTCCCGAGCTCACGGGTACTCACGGCATGGTCGCGTCGACACACTGGCTCGCCAGCGCGGCCGGGATGGCCGTCCTCGAGCGCGGCGGCAACGCGGTCGACGCGGCGGTGACCGCGGGCTTCGTGCTGCAAGTCGTCGAGCCGCACCTGAACGGTCCGGGCGGCGACGTCCCCATCCTGGTCGCGGACGCCTCGGGGCCGGTCGAGGTCTACTGCGGCCAAGGGCCGACACCGGCCGCCGCGAGCCTGGAGCACTACCGCGACCTCGGGCTCGACCTCGTGCCGGGCACCGGGCTGCTCGCTGCCGTCGTCCCGGGAGCGTTCGGCGCGTGGATGCTGCTCCTCGAGCAGCGCGGCAGCTGGCGGGTGCGCGACGTGCTGGAGCCGGCGATCGGCTACGCGCGCGGCGGCTTTCCCCTGCTGCCCGGGACCGTTGCGACGATCGGCACGGTCGAGCAGCTGTTCCGCGACGAGTGGACGACCTCGGCCGACACCTACCTCACCTCGACCGGCGTGCCTGCCGCCGGCTCCCGGTTCCGCAATCCCGCCTTGGCGGACACCTACTCCCGCGTCGTGGAGGAGGCGGAGGCCGCCGGGCATGGACGCGAGCAGCAGATCGTCGCGGCGCGCGACGCCTTCTACCGTGGGTTCGTCGCCGACGCCATGGCCGACTGGTGCGCCACCCAGGAGGTCATGGACACCTCGGGCCGGCGGCACCGCGGTCTGCTCGACGGCAACGACCTGGCGCGGTGGGAGCCGACGGTCGAGCCGTCTGTCTCGGTCGACTACGCGGGCCTGACCATCCACAAGACCGGGCCGTGGGGGCAGGGCCCGGTGATGCTGCAGCAGCTGCAGCTGCTGTCCGGCTTCGACCTGGCGGCGATGGGCCACCTGTCCGTCGACTGGGTGCACACCGTCGTCGAGTGCGCGAAGCTGGCGTTCGCCGACCGCGAGGCCTGGTACGGCGACCCCGCGCAGGTCGACGTCCCGCTCGACGCCCTGCTGTCGGCGTCCTACGCCGACGAGCGTCGAGCGCTGGTGAGCGACACCGCGTCGTACGACCTGCGGCCGGGAC
>JALYMU010000002.1 GCA_030773595.1 Actinomycetota bacterium
GGGCCGTGCATCTCAGCGGGCCGTGCATCTCAGCGGGCCGTGCATCTCAGCGGGCCGTGCATCTCAGCGGGCCATGCATCTCAGCGGGCCATGCATCTCAGCGGGCCATGAACACCGCCACGGTCCGCGCGGGCACCGTGAACGAGCCGGCGTCCTGGTCGTAGGAGGACCGCTTCACGGCGGCGTCGACGCCCTGCGCCTGGACCGGGTGCAGGGAGTACGACCCACCCGCCAGACCCTCAACCGTCTGTGTCGTCTCCTCGTCGGAGGCGTTGAAGACGACGACGACGCCTTCCGAACCCGCGTCAAGGTCCGTCCCGTCGCGGTCGTCGATGGCCATGACGATCGCACCGGGGTCCTGCTCCGGGCCGCCGGTCGGGAACGACACGCGCTCCTGGATCAGCTGGGCGCTGCCCAGTCGGAACAGCGGCGAGGAGTAGCGGATGCGTTGCAGCTCCCACGCCCGGTCGCGGGCCGCGACGATGTCGGCCTTCGCCGGTCGCAGGTCCGGGTCGGCCAGCAGCGGTCGCATGAACGCCCACTTCGCCTCGTTGTCCTGGCGCGGCGGCAGCCCCGAGCCCCACGTCGAGGTCTCGTACGACCAGTCGATCCGGTTGAACCAGTCGCCGGAGTTGAACGAGTTGCGGTCCAGCGACTTCGACCTCAGGATGTCCGACCCCGCGTGCCAGAAGGACGGAGACTGGGCGAACGCGGTCGTCGAGAGAGCGATCGTGTTCATCCGCACCCGGTCGGCCATCGACGTCGACTGCGGCAGCTTGTACTGCAGTGCGTCGAAGAGCGTCTCGTTGTCGTGCGCGTCGACGTAGGTGATCGTCTCGCTCGGGTCGGCCGCGTAGCCTGCCGGCGAGCCGTTGTAGTCCACGTCGGAGCCCTTGACCGTCTTCCCGGTCCGGTCCACGAACGTGTAGTCCTTCAGGTTGCCCGCGAGGCCGACCTTGATCTGATCGTGCGAGAGCAGGAGTCGCTCACGCTGCTCAGCCTCGCTGCCGTTGGTGTCGTCGCCGTTGGGGTCGGTGAGCAGCCCGGTGGCGAAACCCTGCTTCCGCGGATTCTCGTCGAACGGGCCGCCACCACGGACGGCGTCACGGAGACGGTCCGAGAACGTCCCGATGCCCGTGCCCGCCATGTTCGCCTGCGTCGCCTGGACGAACCGAGCGTCGTTCGCGACCTCGCCGAAATTCCAGCCCTCGCCGTAGAGGTAGATGTTCTTGCCGTCGACGCCGTCCTTGGCGACGGTCAGCGCGTCCAGAGCCTGACGCACGGCGAGCATGTTGGCCTTCGAGTGGTGGCCCATGAGGTCGAAGCGGAAGCCGTCGACCTTGTAGTCACGTGCCCAGGTGACCACTGAGTCGACCATGAGCTTCTCCATCATCGCGTGCTCGGTCGCGGTGTTGGCACAGCACGTCGAGGTCTTGACCGCACCGGTGGCAGACAGGCGGTGGTAGTAGCCGGGGACAACCCGGTCCAGCACGGACTTCTCGTCCTGGCCCGCTGCGGTGGTGTGGTTGTAGACGACGTCCATGATCGCCCGTAGTCCGGCGTTGTTGAGGGCCTTGACCATCGTGCGGAACTCGGTCGTGCGGTTCGTGCCCCACGGGCCAGTGGCGTAGGACCCCTCCGGCGTCGTGTAGTGCAGCGGGTCGTAGCCCCAGTTGAACCCGTCGCTGTCGGCGACCTTGCCCACGCACTCCTGCTGCTCGGCCGCGTCCGGCGCGAACGAGGACAGGTCGCACGGCGGCGTCTCCTGGTCAGGGCGACGCTCCTCGATCGTCGCGATGTCGAAGACGGGCAGCAGGTGGACCGCATTGAGACCACTGTCGGCCAGCCCCCGCAGGTGCTTCATGCCGCCGCTGGAACCGTGGCGGAAGGCCAGGTAGGTCCCCCGGGCGTACTCCGGGACCGTCTCGTCGTTGATCGAGAAATCACGGACGTGCAGCTCGTAGAACGAGAGGTCCTCGGGCTGCGCCACCTGCGGCTTGCGCAGGGTGGTCCAGCCCTTCGGCGTGAGCGCCGGGTCCTTGAGGTCCACGACCACCGACCGCTCGGAGTTCGTCGTGAGACCCAGGGAGTACGGGTCGGTGACGCGGTTGCGCACGACCTTGCCGACCGTGGGTGCATAGACCTTGACGTCGAAGAGATACGTCGCGTTTCTCCACGCCGAGGTCCCGGTCACCGACCAGACGCCGTGGGCGTCCTTCCTCAGCTGCACGCGCCGGTCCGTTGTCTCACCGGTGCGGCGCACCAGCGCGTCGACGTCGGTGGCGGTCGGCGCCCACACCGCGATCGTCGGCGTGGCGCCGTTCCAGGTTACGCCGAGGCGCCGGTCGCGCGCCCCGGCGTACACCTCGTCGAGCACGCCGGGGATCTGGACACCGGTCGCGTCCATCAGACGGCCGAGGTCGTCGTAGGCCGCGACCGCGAGCTGCCCGGTCAGGATCGACGTGACCCGCCCAAGGTCCCGCTCGGCCAGACGCAGCGCGTCGTACGTCGCGAGGTGCGGGAAGCGTGCCTTGACCTCGGCCGGCAGGCCGCCGGCGTCGTAGGTCAGCGGGACCGACGAGCCACCGGTCACGGCCTCCTCGTCCACGCCGAGGCCGCCCTCGGGCGCCCAGTGCAGTCGGTAGGTCCAGCCGCGCCGGTCGGCCTCCGGCAGGTCCCACGCGAGAAGGTCCCGCTCGAGCCAGTGCGCCTTCGCCTTCGTCAGGTCCGGCGTCGCACCCGCCTTCGCGGTGGTGACCGTCAGCACGTGCGTGTCGATGACGTAGGTGAACGTCGTCCGCACGCCGTCCGCCGGGACGGTGAAGGCGATGTTCGAGCCGCCGGGCGCTCCGCCGAGGCCGTAGTTCTCCTCCCAGGACAACCCGTGCGTCACCTTCGTCTCGTAGGACCCGGCCGGAATCCCCGTGGTGGAGAAGGTGTAGGTCCCGTCACCGTCGAGATCCTGCAGCCATGACCGCATGCACGCCGGCGACCAGTCGCCGGGGCACCCGAGCTCGCTCTGGAAGCTGCCGGCCGCCGTCACCAGCGGGTCCTGCAGGTCCGTGGTGATCAAGTGCGTGCGGTGGTCGTAGTAGAACGTGACGGGGCCACCGGGGACCGTGATGGAGATGTTCCCGCCGTCGCGGACGCCGCCCGCGCCGTAGTTCTCCGTCCACGCCTTGTCGATGGCGGCCTTGTACTCGTACGTGCCCGCGGGCAGGTCGAACGTGCCCTTCCAGATCTCGTCGGCCGGGTCGAGGGTGAGCCGCGCCTGCTCGCAGGCCGGGTTCCAGTCCGCGCTGCAGCCCATCTCGGAGTTCAGGTTGCCCGGGACCGAGACGTTCGCGGGCTGCGTGACCGGGCCGCCGTCTCCGCCGCCGTCACCACCGCCGCCGCCGCCGGTCGGCGCGTCGCCGACCGTCGCGTAGGTGCTCGTGACGGAGAGGTTTCCGGAGTGGTCGCGCAGGACGGCGCGGTACTCGACCAGCGAGCCCTTCGCGACGCCGGTGACGTCGTGGAACACGCGGTACGGCGCGTTGTCGTCCGTGCCGAGGGCGGTCCACTTCTCCCCACCGGCCGGCCGCCAGGCGAACGTGACCTGGTTCAGCCCGCCACCGGGCACGCCCACGCCGACCTCGGCGCGTCCGCCGACCGTCGCACCGGGGCCCGGGGTCTTGAAGAACGGGGCAGGGGCAGCCTTCGCCTTCGGGATGGCTCCCGTCGCCCGCCACACCAGCACGGACAGCGGCGGCACGGTGACCGTGATGCGGCCCTCGACGTCGGAGGCGACCGACTTCGTCCCACGCGGCCAGAGCCCCGCGAAGGTCATCTTCGGACTGAACGTCGAGAACGTGACCCGCTTGCGTTCCTCGGCGTTGTTCGCGGCGACGACGTACTCGATGTCGTCGGCGTCGTTCACCCGGCTGAAGGCGTAGACGCCGGCGCTGCCGCTGGCGTAGCGGTGCACCTGCGTGCCGTCGGCCAGGGTCGGGTGCGCTGCCCGCAGGGTCGAGAGCTGGCGCAGGCGGGTGTAGAGCGGGTGGCTGGTGTCGAAGTTCGACTGAGCCGTGGTGGCGTCCGTGCCGATCAGGTCGTCGTCGTTGTACTCCGCCACCTTGGACGGGAACATGTCCTGGCGCGCGAGCTGGTCGCCGCCGTCACCGACGAAGCCCTGCTCGTCGCCGTAGTAGACGACAGGCTGGCCACGCACGAGGTACATCAGCGCGTGCGTGAGCTGGTCGCGCTTGAGCAGCTCGTCGCCGGTCGCGCCGCCGTCCAGGAGGAACTTGCCGATGCGGCCCATGTCGTGGTTGCCGAGGAAGGTGGGCAGCGAGTAGGCGTTGGAGTCGGCGTCGGTGTACCAGTCGTCGGCCGCGAACAGGTCACGCATCTCCGCCGTGGGCCGGCCATTGCCGAAGCCTGCGGCGCGGGACTGGAAGCCGAAGTCGAGCGTCGCCTGGAGCTTGCCCTCGGTCGTGTAGCGCGAGGTCTTGCTCGGGTCGGCGTCGTAGACCTCACCGAAGGAGAAGAACTTCGGCGTGCCGGCCGCGACCGCGTGCTTCTGGATGGCGGGCGCGAAGTCCTGCCAGAACTCCATGTTGACGTGCTTGACGGTGTCAATCCGGAACCCGTCGATGCCGAAGTCGACCCAGGCCTTGTAGATGTCCTTCATGCCGTCGACGACCTCGGGCTGCTCGGTGAACAGGTCGTCCAGGCCGAAGAAGTCGCCGTACTGGTCGGACTCGCCGCCGTCGAACTTCGCGTTGCCGCGGTTGTGGTAGCGCAGCGGGTCGTTCAGCCACGCCGGCACCTTGACCGTCTCGTCCGCGGGGGCGGGGAAGACGGGTGTGTAGGGGAAGCTGACCTCGCGGTCCAGCTTGGGGAACTCCTCGGTGCCCGCGAAGTCGCGGTCGTCGAAGACCTCGCCCTCGGCGTCGCGGTAGGGCTGCTGCTCCTTGGAGATGTAGCCGTACTGCCCCTCGGCGTAGTCGATGACGTCCGCGGTGTGGTTCGTGATGATGTCGAAGAAGACCTTCATGCCCTTGGCGTGGGCCTTGTCGACAAGCTCCTCGAGGTCCTCGTTCGTGCCCAGGTGCGGGTCGATCTGCGTGAAGTCGGTGATCCAGTAGCCGTGGTAGCCGGCGGAGATGTTGTCCCCGCTCCCCTGCACCGGCTTGTTCTTGAACGACGGCGTCAGCCAGATGGCGGTCGTACCCGCACCCTTGATGTAGTCCAGGCGCTTGATGATCCCGCGAAGGTCACCGCCGTGGTAGAACCCGCGCGCCGTGGGATCGTAGCCGCTGACCAGCCGGTCGTCGGCGTAGCCGCCGAGGTCGTTGGAGGCGTCGCCGTTCTCGAAACGGTCAGCCATGACGAAGTAGAAGCGCTCGCGCGTGAGGTCCTTGCGCAGCGACGTCCGCGCCAGCGCTCGGTCCGCGGCGGTCAGGCCGGGCGCCGGGTCGGCCGGTGCCACCGCGATGCGGTGCGTGGCGTGGTCGTAGGAGAAGCGCAGCTTTCCGGCGTGCTGGAGGACCAGCGGGATGTTCGCCCCGTCAGGCGCGCCGTTGTCGCCGTAGTTCTCCTCCCACGAGCCGTCGAGCCGGACCTTGTACTCGTACGAGCCGGCCGGGACTGTCGCCACGGTCTCGTACGCGCTCGTGCCGGCGATCCGGACCAAGTCGTTGGCCGTGCAGTCGCCGTCCCAGTCCGCGGCACAGCCGATCTCGGACTGCAGGGAGCCCATGAGCGAGACGCGCTCGGGCGGGTCGGTGTGGTCAGCCGCTGCGGGCGAGACGATGCCGAGCGTGGCGGCGGCCGCGGTGAGAGCGGCGAGTGGCCGGCGGAAGCGGCCACGTTGCGCGGAGATGCGCACTACGGTCTCCTGAGGTCGGACCGATGGACGATGCGAACGCTAATCCGGCCGACCGATAAATGGAAGACCTTGCGGGGCTTGACAGGGTTTTGCAGCCGCCCGCCGCTCACCGGGCGCGCGCGACTCGCCCCTCCTCCCACACCGGCTCGGGCGACTCGTAGACCCGACCGTCCGACCCGAACACCAGAAACCGGTCAACCCGCGGCTGAACACCGGTCATGGGTCACGGCGAGGACGGTCCCGTCGTAGGAGGCCAGGGCCCGTTCCAGAGCCTCGGCCGAGACGAGGTCGAGGTTGTCCGTGGGCTCGTCGAGCACCAGCATCGTGGCGCCCGACAGCTCGAGCAGCAGGATCTGCAGGCGCGCCTGCTGGCCGCCCGAGAGCGTCTCGAACGGCTGCTCCGCGGCACGGGCCAGCTCGTAGCGGTCGAGGGCCCGGGACGCCTCCTCGCGGGTCAGCCCACGCCGGTGGTCGTCCCCGCGCCACAGGATGTCCAGCAAGGTGCACCCGACGAGCTCGGGATGGTCATGCCTCTGGGCGAACCATCCCGGCCGTACGCGCGCCCCCAGCCGCGCGACTCCCCGATGCGCCACGGTCCCGATGATGGTGCATCTACGGGACGCCGACCGGCGTCCGGATCTGTCCCGCCGCCGCCAGAAGCCGGAGGAAGTGCGACTTACCCGAGCCGTTGGACCCCAGGACCGCCACTCGCTCGCCGTACCAGACCCGAGGTCGAAGGGTTGCATCAGCCCGGACAGCTCGAGGCCCTCGCAGACCAGCGCGCGCTTGCCGGTCCGGCCACCCCGCAGGCGAATCTTCACGCTCTGCTGCTCCGGCAGCGCCTCGGGCGGCCCCTCGTCCTCGAACCGGCGCAGGCGGGTCTGCGCCGCGGAGTAGCGGCTGGCCATGCCGTCGTTGTACGCCGCCTTCTGCTTGTACATGAACACGAGCTCCCGCAGCTTGGCGTGCTCCTCGTCCCAGCGGCGGCGCAGCTCCTCGAGCCGGGCGAAGCGTTCCCGGCGGGCTTCGGCGTACGTCGTGAACCCGCCGGGGTGCGTCCACGCGCTCGCACCCGCGGCGCCGACCTCCACCGTGACGACCCGCGTCGCCGTACGCGCGAGCGGCTCGCGGTCGTGGGAGACGTAGAGCACCGTCTTCGGCGTGTCCCGCAGCGCCTCCTCGAGCCACCGCTTGCCGGGCACGTCGAGGTAGTTGTCCGGCTCGTCGAGCAACAGGACCTCGTCGGGACCGCGCAACAGGGCCTCGAGGACCAGCCGCTTCTGCTCACCTCCGGACAGCGTGGCGACCTCGCGCCACTGCGCCCGCTGGAACGGCACGCCGATCGCGGCCACCGTGCACGTGTCCCACAGGACCTCGGCGTCGTACCCACCCGCGTCGGCCCAGTCCGCCAGAGCTTGGGCATAGCGCAGCTGCGTGGGCTCGTCGTCGTCCATCATGGCGAGCTCGGCGGCCTCCAGCTCCGCGGCCGCAGCACGCACGGCGGGCGGCGCGAGGCCGACGAGCAGGTCGCGCACCGTCGTCCCGTCGCAGACGGATTCGATGAACTGCCGCATGACCCCGAGGCCGCCGGAGCGGTTGACGGCGCCACCATCCGGCCGCAGGTGGCCGGCGACGATCCGCAGCAGGGTGGTGTTGCCGGCGCCGTTGGCCCCGACGAGTGCGACCTTGGCGCCGTCGCCGACGCGGAATCCGACGTCGCGCAGGAGCACCCCGCCGTCCGGGAGCGTCAGCGTGACTGCGTTGAGGTCGACGTGGCCCACGCCCAATCAGTCTGGGGGTACGGCGCGGCAAGCGCGAGCGGATTGCGTAATGCCCGTCGCACGCGCTGCCCCGACGGGGTGAGGCGGCGATTGCGGGCCGTCCGCGCCGGGAACGTCCCCGGGGCATGGCTACGACGACTGCCCCTCTTGCGCCTCCACGGCCCCTGACCGGCCGGCGGTTGCGCAGTCTGGACGTGGCCCGGGGCGTCACCGTGGCGGGCATGATCCTCGTCAACGACCAGGGTGACCCGGCGCGGGCGTTCGGCTGGGTCCGGCACGCGCAGTGGCACGGCTGGACGCCGGCCGACCTGGTCTTCCCGGCTTTCCTGGTCCTGGTCGGCGCCTCGCTCGCCTTCCCCCTCGGCCGACACGAAGGCACGGGCGGCGACGCGCCGCTGCACCGGTCGCTGCTGCGCCGCGCGGGGACCCTGGTCGGCCTGGGCCTCCTGCTCAACCTCGTCACGAAGGGCGACGAGCCGCTGCGGGTGCTCGGGGTCATGCAACGGATCGGCCTGACCTACCTGCTCGCGGCGCTCGTGATCGTCCATCTGACCCGCAGGGCTCAGGTCGCGCTCGCCGCCGGCGTCCTCGGGGTGTGGTGGGCGGCTCTGCGCTTCGTGCCGGTCCCGGCGGCAGGCGGTCCCTCCCTGTCCCCCGACGCGAACCTGCCGGGCGCGGTGGACGGCTGGCTGTTGGGCCCCGAGCACCTCTACTCCCCGGCCTCGGACCCGGAGTCCCTGGTCGGCACGATTCCCGCGACGGTGAGCGTGCTGCTCGGCTACTGGGCCATGCGCTGGCTCCGGGAACGGACGGGCACGACTGCCGGCAGCGCCGGGCTCGCGGTCGCCGGGTCGGCGGCGCTTGCCACCGGCATGATGTGGGACGCCGTCCTGCCCGTGAACAAGCAGCTGTGGACTTCGTCGTTCGTGCTGGTCAGCGGCGGCGCGGCCGTGCTCCTGCTCGCCGCCGCCCACCAGCTCGTCGACGTCGCGCCGCGCGGACGCCCGTCGCTCCCGGACGCTGCGAGCGCACCGTGGCGCATCCTCGGGCGCAACGCCCTCGTCGCCTACCTCGGCTCCGAGCTGGTCGGCGCGGCGATGCGCAGCCTGAGCCTCGGCGAGCGGCCCCTGCGGGGTCTCGTCACCGGCGAGCTCCTGACGCCGTGGCTGGGTGGCGCGCTCGGGTCCATGGCCTACGGTCTGGCAATGGTCGGGCTCTGGTGGGCGGTGTGCCGCGCGCTGGACCGGCGCGGGATTTACGTCACCGCCTGAGCCGAGGCCTCAGCGACGCGCACCCCGGCCGCTGCGGACGAGCGTGTCGAGATCGGTCGCCGCGAGCCCACGGCTGCGCAGACCCTCGAGGATCAACGGCAGCGCCGCGACGGTCCGGCTGCGGTCGAAGCCGGGCAGCGCGGTGTCCGCGATGGTCCCGCCGTCGTGCAGCAGCAGGACGTCCCCGGGGCGCACGGTCGACAGCATCGCGTCGACGGCGTCCTCGACACTGCGCTGCCAGAGGAACCTTTCGATGCAGTGCGTCCAGAACGCCGTGCGCTGACCCGTCGAGACGGCCGCGCGACCCACGGTGCGCGAGGTCTGGCCCCGGGGCGGACGGAACCACTCCGTGGAGGTTCCCGCAGCGCTGCGGATCAGGTGCGCGCCGCCGAGGATCTCCCGGCGTACGCCGTCCTCGTCCATCGTGTCGAGCACGGTGTGCGCACGGGTGTGGTTCGCCACGCGGTGCCCAGAGGCGAGCATCTGACGGACCAGGCCACTGTGCGCACGGGCGTTGGTCCCGACCACGAAGAACGTCGCGCGAGCTCGCTGCCGGGCCAGCTCGTCGAGGACCGTCGGGGTGAAGGCCGGGTCGGGGCCGTCGTCGAAGGTCAGGGCTACCAGCGGCTCGTCGGTGCGGACACGGAAGAGCGCGTCGGGCTGGGCGGTACGCCGGGACCGCTCGCTCAGCGTCGGCCCGTCCGGTGCCGTCTCGGCCGCGATCGCGGCGACGGTCCCCGGCACCGCGAGGGCGCACAAGCCCGCGAGGACGGCACGACGACCCATCCGACGGACGCGCTGCGCGTCGGCCCCCGGCAGGTGTGACTCCACGGACTCCCCCACGCGTGCTACATCGCCATGCCGTCCGTCCGACTTGAACGGTCTCCCCCGGCAGGGCGTCGCGACCGACCCTAGCGGCGACGATCTTGCGTGTCCGGCAGACCACGGACTTGCCCCGCCAGGGGGTCCGGGCGCCGCGGTGCGTCCCGGCGGGCACGTGCCGCCTGCGCGCGTGCCGCCAGCTCCTCAGGGCGCGGGTAGAGCACGGCTTCGAGCGTCAGCCCCCGTGCCGGCGCGACGTTGATCCCCGGGTCGCGGCGGCACCCGGCGAGCACCTCGCCGGGCCAGGTCGGCGGCCGCCGCCCATCGGCGACGGCGACCAGCGCGCCGGTCAGGGCGCGGACCATGTTGTGGCAGAACGCGTCCGCCTCGACCGTGACTTCGACCAGGTCGCCGGTCCGATCCCACTCCGCCCGGCGCAGCGTGCGGACGGTCGACGCGCCCTCCCGCCGCCGGCAGAAGGCGGCGAAGTCGTGCAGCCCGAGCAGCGCGTCGCAGGCTCGCTGCGCTGCGGCAACGTCGAGCGGACGCGGGTGCCACACGACGTCGTGGCGACGCAGCGGGTCGACTCCCGCTGGGCAGTCGCTCAGGCGGTACACGTAGCGGCGGGCCACCGCGGCGAAGCGCGCGTCGAAGGCCGGTGGGGCCGGCGCCGCGCTGCGGACGCGCACGTCTGCGGGTAGGACGCCGGCCAGCCGGCGCACCAGGGCGACGCCCGGGTCCAGGCCGGCCCGTCCGGGC
>JALYMU010000003.1 GCA_030773595.1 Actinomycetota bacterium
GATCCGGTCGGCGCCCGAGGCGGGGCCTCGCTTCCGTGACCCTCACGCCGTCCGCGGCTCCGCACCGACCGCAGGCGCCGGTCGGCCGGCAGCCGTGGGGCGGGCTGTGGCGTCCGCGTCGCCTCCCCCGCCAGGACGTCGCCGTGCTGGTGGTGTGGGTGGCGAGCCGGCTTGCCGTACTCCTGCTCGCGGGCGGTGTGGGCGTCCTGCTCCCGGACGGCGACGCGGTGCCCTACCTCGACCGGTGGTTGCAGTGGGACGTGCGCCACTACCAGGAGGTGGCGACCACCGGATACGTCGAGCCGCCGTCCGGGACGCCCGTCGCGGCGTTCTTCCCGGGGTTGCCCGCGCTGATGGCGCTCGTGCACGCCAGCGGGCTCGACCTGACCGCTGCCGGGCTCGCCGTCTCCGCGCTCGCCGGCGCCGTGGCGGTCCTCGCCCTCGCCCGGCTGGCGGAGCTCGACGGGCCGGCGGGCGTCGGGGAACGGGCCGTCGCCCTGCTCGTGACCTCGCCGGCGGCCATTTTCCTCGCCGCCGGCTACTCCGAGTCGCTGTTTCTCGCTCTCGCCCTGCCGGCATGGCTGGCGGCGCGACGCGGGCGCTGGCTGAGCGCCGGCATCCTGACCGGGCTCGCGGGTCTGGTCCGGGTCAGCGGGGTGTTCCTCGCCGTCGCGCTCGTCGTGGTTTACCTCACCGATCGCCGTGGTGGCCGGCTTCCGGTCCGCGGGCGTGAGGTGACGGGGCTCGCGCTCGCCTTCGCCGGTCCCGCAGCGTTCGTGGGCTACCTGCAGGTCGCACAGGGCGACTGGCTGGCCTGGCTGCACGCACAGGAAGAGGGCTGGCACCGCCGCTTCACCTTCCCCTGGCAGGCGTTGGAGACCACGTGGGCCGCCGCCTTCGGTGGCACCCAGACCGAAGCGGTGGCGTGGGCCTTCCGCCTGGAGCTGGTCGCCGTGCTGGTCGGCGTCGTCCTGACCGCCGTGCTGCTGCGCCGCGCCCGGTGGGGCGAGGCCACGTTCGTCGGCCTCCAGGTCGCGGCGATGGCCACGTCGACGTGGTACTTCTCGGTCCCACGAGCCACGTTGCTGTGGTGGCCGCTGTGGGTGCTGCTCGCGGCCGCCACCCTGCGCCGGCGCGGCCTGCTCGTCGCGTACCTGGCCGTGTCCCTGCCGGTCTGCGCGCTGGTCTCGGCCGCGTTCCTCACCGGGGGATGGGCCGGCTGAGCGGGCCTGCTGTCATGCCGTCGTGACCGACGACGCCACGACGCTGCTGCTCTCGCTCGACCTTCTCGGCATCGCCGTGTTCGCCGTGAGCGGCGCCCTGGTGGCGATCCGCAAGGACCTCGACCTGTTCGGGGTCCTGACCCTCGCCATCGCCACGGCGCTCGGCGGCGGCCTGGTCCGGGACGCGCTGATCGGCGTACGTCCGCCCGCTGCCTTCCAGGACTGGCGCTACCTCGCCGTGCCTGCGCTCGTCGGCCTCGTGACCTTCTTCCTGCACCGGCCGCTCGAGCGGCTGGTCGCGGCCATCCGGCTCTTCGACGCGGCGGGACTGTCACTGTTCGTGGTCAGCGGTACGACGGTTGCGCTCGCCGCCGGACTGGGAGCGGTCCCCGCCGTCGCGATGGGCGTGCTGACCGGGGTGGGCGGCGGCGTCGTGCGGGACGTCCTCGTGCGCGAGATCCGGTCGTGCTGCAGCGCGAGCTGTACGCGGTGCCCGCCCTCCTCGGCGCCGCGGTGGTGGTGGTGTCCGACCGGCTGGGGCTGTCCGGCGCCCCGGCGGCCGCGGGTGCGGCGGCATTGGTGTTCGTGGTTCGCATGCTGGCGGTGGTCTTCGACGTGCACTTCCCCAGAGCGTCGTCGGCCGGCGTGACTCGCCGTGGTCCCGAGAGTCGTCGTGACGGCGCGGCCCGGCTGCCGCGATCTGTCGTGCCGAAGTTCGCGCGTACCGACCCCTGCGTCAAGCGCTCCTCAGTCCAACCCGAGGACCCGGTCGAACGTCGTGGTGGTGAACCGCACGTCGAGGTCGAGCTCGTCACCGACGCGGGGCGGCGCCGCGCCGTCGGGCAGCCACAGCATGCTGACGTGCATGTGGGGAGGCTCGGCGAACCAGAGCTGACGGCCGGTCCACCGGTACGGCGAGCGCACCCGTCCAGCCGCCTCGAGCGCCCCAAGCGCCAGGGCCTTGCCCCGGTTGACCAGCGAGGTTCCCGCCTTGGGCGCCTCCAGCCCGATGCCGTGCGCGGTGCCGCCGGCGACGACGAGGATTCGCCCGGCGCCGGACGCGCGATGACCGCGGTAGCCGTAGCGGTCTCCTCGCGCCACGGCGTGGACGTCGAGCACCAGGGCCCGGGGGCGCAGCGCCGCGCGGTCCCCGAGCCAGAGTGCCGTCCCGACGCGGGGGCGCACGTCGATGCCAAGCGCGTCCGCCAGCCCGGCGCAGTCGCGGGCGGCCAGGTGGCTGACCCACAGCGGCGTGGGCAGCCCCGCGTCCCGCAGTGCCGTGCCGGCGGCCCGGGCCTCGCCGACGACGTCGCCGGTCATCGGCAGGTGGAGGGCCACGCCTTCGACCGTGACGCCCGGATGCCGCAGCGCGGCGAGCGCCGCCACGAGCTCCATGCCATGGCGGCGCATGGACGTGAGGACCTCCACGACGACGCGTCGGGAACTCCCCGCCGCGGAAAGCGCCCGCAGGTCCTCGGGCCGGCTCACGGTGTGGATGACCCGCGCGTCCTCTCGTGTCCCACGCCCGAGAGCCGCCCCCTCCTCCGGCCGAGCGTGGCCGGTCGGACCGGGAATTGGGTGCCCCGGCTCCCCGTGGTCTCCCGGCCGCCACGGCGAGAGGACGAGGACGTCGCCGGAGAAGTGCCCTTGCACCGACTGCAGCTCCGCGTAGGTGCCCACCGCGAGGGTGTCCACGCCGAGGCCGGAGGACTCCGCGGCGAGCCGCTCGCGGGTGAGGCCGTAGCCGTTGCCCTTGACCACGGGCACGAGGCTCGGCAGTGACTCCGCGGTCTTGCGCAGGTGCGCCCGCCAGCGCTCGCCGTCGACCTGCAGGTCCAGGGGCATCGCTACCGCCGCGCCATGTAGGCCTCGAACGCCGTGAACAGCAGGCGGTTGATCGGGAGGTCCCACTCGCCGAGGTACTCCACGGCTTCGCCCCCCGTCCCGAGCTTGAACTGGATGAGGCCGTACAGCGGGTCGGCCTCGTCCAAGGTGTCGCTGATGCCGCGCAGGTCGTAGACGGCGGCGCCGCCTTCCCGGGCGTCGCGGAGCATCCGCCACTGGATGGCGTTGCTGCCGCGCACGTCCCGCTTCGCCGTCGACGAGGCGCCATAGGAGTACCACGCGTGCTCGCCGACCTGGACCATGGTCGTGGCCGCGACCAGGTCGTCCTCGTGCCGGGCGAGGTAGAGCCGCAGGCGGGCCGCGTCCTCGCCGGTCAGCGCGAGCCACATGCGCTGGAAGTAGGCCAGGGGGCGTGGCGTGAACGCATCGCGTGCGGCTGTCTCGACGTAGAGCTCATGGAACGCGGCGAGGTCGTCGTAGCTTCCGCGGGTGACCTCGACACCGGCCTTGTCGGCCTTCTTGATGTTGCGTCGCCACAGCTGGTTGAAGCCCTTGAGCAGCGCGTCCTCGTCGCGTCCGTCCAGTGGGACCTGGAAGACGTAGCGAGGCTGACCGGCCGCGAACCCGCCGCCGTCCTGTCCCGGCGGGCGCCATCCGGCGGCGGCGAGGGTGGCAGCCACCCGGTCCCCGGCCGCGTCGGTACGGTCCGGCGCGACGTCGCCGAGGCGCTTCGCGGTCCCGGCAGCGACGGCGCCCTTGACCGTCTCGGCGCTCCATCGTCGTACGGCGACCGGCGGGCCCATCTTGATCCCGAACGCGCCCTGGCGGCGCAGGTGGTCCGTCATGGGGGCCAGCCACGCGGCGAGGTCGTCGCTGCCCCAGTCGATAAGCGGGCCCTCCGGCAGGTAGGCCAGGTAGCGGGGGACGCGCGGGATCTGCCGGTAGAGCACCAGCCCTGCGCCGACGAGCCTCCCGTCGCGGAACCAGCCCAGGCTCTCGCTGCGCCAGTCCGTCTTCACCGACGCCCACGACGGGCACTGCAGGAAGCTGGCGCTCGGGCGGGCGTGCACGAAGCCCAGGTGCTCCTGACGGGTGATCGTCCGGACGGCGAGGTCCGCCCGGTGCGGCCGGAGGCGTCGTGGCATGGCGAGCAGGCTACCGACGCGGTCGGGACGGTCCGCACGGGACGACGGCGGCCGTGAACGGTCCGACGCCGCGCGCGGGAGCTCCATGACTAGTCATCTTTGGCGTGGGTCTAGTCACGAATGACTACGGAGCCCTTGCGGCGGCAACTGTGAGGCGTTTCACTAGGCCTGCCCGCCGTCTACCTCGCGCGGGCATCCACGTCCCCCTCGCGCGAAGGATCTCGTGCATGGCGCTTCCCATCCGGCCCCGCCACCGCTGGGCCGTCCTCCCGGTCGCGGCGATCTCCACCCTCGCCGTCGGCCTCGGCACGCCGATGCCTGTCAGCGCGTCGTCACCGACGCCGTCGTTCCAGGGCGAGGACGGGCACCTCGCCGACCTCGACAACCGGAAGGGCCGCGTGGAGCCGACCACAGCGCAGCTCGACCGTGTCGCGGCCCTCGGGGCGAGCGCACGCTGGAACGAGTTCGGCACCCCGGTATCTCTGATCAACTACTCGGGGTCCCTCGCCACCGGCCTGTCCAGCGACGCGGCCACGGCCGCCCGCCAGTTCATCTCCGCCAACCGCGAGCTGTTCCGGCTCAGCGAGGAGGGCGTGGCTGACCTCGAGCTGCTCAACGTGAGCCCCCTCGGGGACACCGGCGGGGCCGTCGTGCTGTTCCGCCAGCGCTTCGGCGACCTGCTCTCCGTGCAGGACGGGATGATCACCGTCGGGGTCAAGGGCGGCACCGTGCAGTACGCCTCCTCCTCCTCGGCGGGTGACGGCTCCGCGCCGGCGGCGGCGACGGTGAGCGCCACGCAGGCCTGGCTGACGGCGGCCGGCGACGTCGGCATCACCCTGGACACCTCGGCGGTGACCGGCGTCAGCACCAAGGACGACTGGACGATGCTCACGGTCGACGGCTACGCCCACCCGCAGCGGGCCCGGCTGCGCGCGCTGCCGACCGCGGGCGACGGCGTCAAGGCCGTGTGGGAGACGGTCGTCCTGGACAGCGACGCCGGCGAGCACCCGACCGCCTACGTCCACTACGTCGACGCCCGCACCGGCGCCGTGCTGTTCCGCCAGAGCCGGGTCAACTACCTCGAGGAGCCGGAGTGGACGGTCTTCCCGGCCAACCCGCCCCTGGACGGCTCCTTGACGGACACCCGGCAGCTGTGGTGCTGGGGGACCAGCGACCCGAACTGCGAGCGCGACGTCAGCAACACGGCTGCCCGGGCGCCGTGGGACGTGGACCCGCGGACCGGGGTGACCACGACGACGACGAAGGGCAACGCCGCCAGCAGCGGTGAGGCCTGGCTGAGCCCGTTCACCCCCGCGGAGCAGTACCGCCCCATCTCGCCGACCCGGTCGTACACGTTCCCGTGGACGAACCAGTGGTTCGAGTCCAAGTGCGACCCGGCCGCGCTCGCGTCGGTCCGTCGCAACGACATCGACGCGGCCACCGTGAACCTGTTCGCGATGCACAACCGGATGCACGACTGGTCCTACCGGCTGGGCTTCACCGAGCAGAACTACAACATGCAGGACTCGAACTTCGGCAACACCGCCAACGGGCCCTTCCCGGTCGGCCGCGAGGCCGACCCGGAGGTCGGCAACGTGCAGGCGGGTGCGCTCACCGGCGGGCAGCCGTCGTTCCTCGGCCGTGACAACGCCAACCAGATCACGCTGCAGGACGGCATTCCCGGCATCACCAACATGTACCTCTGGCAGCCGATCGCCGCAGCGTTCTACCCGCCGTGCGTCGACGGTGACTACGACATGTCGGTCATCGGGCACGAGTACACCCACGCCATCTCCAACCGGATGGTCGGCGGTCCCGACGCCAACCTCACCGGCCCGCAGGCGGGCGCGATGGGCGAGTCCTACTCCGACCTCACCGCGGTCGAGTACCTCAACGAGTACGGCTTCGTCCCGACGGGCGGCGAGAACCCGTTCTCCGTCGGCGCCTACGTCACCGGCGACAAGCAGGCCGGCATCCGCAACTACGGGATGAACGTGAGCCCGCTCAACTACTCCAACGTCGGCTACGACTTCACCGGGCCGCAGGTGCACGCGGACGGGGAGATCTGGAGCGCGACCAACTTCCGGATCCGGTCGGCCTTCAATGCCAAGTACGACGCGACGTACCCCTCGAGCGACGCGACGCTGCAGCAGCGGTGCGCCGACGGTGAGCTTCCGGCCGACGCCTGCCCGGGCAACCGGCGGTGGATGCAGGTTGTCTTCGACGCCTACCTGCTCATGCAGCCTCGGGTGAGCTTCCTGGACGCCCGCGACGCCTACCTGGCGGCGGACAAGCTGCGCTTCGGCGGCGCCAACCAGGCGCTGCTGTGGAACACGTTCGCCTCGCGCGGCATGGGTGAGAATGCGGTCAGCAACACCAACGCCGACCACGAGCCGGTGCCGAGCTTCGAGTCGCCCCACGCGAACGAGGCGACGGTGACCTTCAGCGGCGCCGCAGCGGTCAAGGGCGGTCCGAAGCCCACCGACGTGAAGGTGTACCTGGGCCACTACGAGGCGCGCAGCGTCCCGGTCGCCGACACGATCACCGCCACGTCGACGGGCGCCTCCGTCCGGCTCGTGCCGGGCACCTACGAGTTCCTCGCCCAGGCTCCCGGGTTCGGGCTTGTCCGCTTCACGAAGACCGTCAAGGCGGGGCAGTCCCTCTCGGTCAGCATCCCGATGGCGGAGAACGTCGCCTCGAGCGCCCGCGGCGCGACTGCGACCGGTGACGGTCGCAACGTCGCCAAGCTGATCGACGACACCGAGGCCACGAACTGGGCATCCCTCGGGTCGTCCGGTACGGCGAGCCCGGCGCGTAGCGTCGAGGGCCGCAAGGTGACGGTGGACCTCGCCGGCGGAGCACGGACGTTCAGCAAGGTCGCGGTGAGCGCCATGCTGCGACCGACGGACTCGGCCGACGCGGGCGGCGACACGGGCTCGCAGAGCCGGTTCTCCGCGCTGCGCAGCTTCCGGATCGAGGCGTGCAACGCCGCTGCCGGCGCGGACTGCTCCTCGGACGCGGCGTACAAGGCCGTCTACACCGGCCCTGCTGACGCGTTCCCGTCGGTCGCCCCGCGGCCCCGCGCGCCCGAGCTGATCGCCCGGACGTTCTCGGTGCCGTCGACCACGGCCACCCACGTGCGGCTGGTCACGCTGACCAACCAGTGCACGGGTGGCCCGGCGTTCCAGGGTGACCAGGACAACGACCCCGGCAACAACAGTGACTGCAAGTCCACGGCCCAGGCGGAGAACGTCCGTGCCGCGGAGCTGCAGGTCTTCGCGACCAGCTGAGTCGCCGCACCACCCGGCCCGACGGGCGTGGACACCGGAAGCCCCCGGTG
>JALYMU010000004.1 GCA_030773595.1 Actinomycetota bacterium
GGGCCGCTCCGGCCCTCCTGCGCGGCACCCCGTTCCCGTTGCTGGTCCCGGCGGCGCTGGCCGCAGCCTTTCTCACGCTCCCGCTCGCCGGTTTGCTGGTGCGCACGCCCTGGCCGCGCGTGCCCGCCGTACTCACCGCACCGGGGGTCGCCGACGCGCTGCGGCTCTCGGTGCTCACCGCCAGCGGGGCAACGGTCGCGTGCGTCGTCCTCGGCGTCCCGCTCGCGTGGGTGCTCGCCCGCTCCGCCCTACCGGGACGCCGGCTCGTGCGCGCGGTCGTCACCGTGCCGATGGTGCTCCCGCCGGTCGTGGGCGGAGTCGCGCTGCTGCTCGTCCTCGGGCGTAACGGCCCGATCGGCCGCCTGCTGGCGGCCGTGGGTGTGACCTTGCCGTTCACGACGCCCGGCGTCGTGGTCGCGCAGACCTTCGTGGCGATGCCGTTCCTCGTGGTCGCGGTCGAGGGTGCGCTGCGGGCCGCCGACGCCCGGCTCGAGCAGGCCGCCGCGACCCTCGGCGCCAGCCGCTGGTACGCGCTGCGGCACGTGACCCTGCCGCTCGTCGCCCCGGGCATCGCAGCCGGTGCCCTGCTGTCCTGGGCGCGTGCGTTGGGCGAGTTCGGCGCGACCATCACCTTCGCCGGCAGCCTGCCCGGCGTGACCCGGACGGTCCCCATCGAGGTCTATCGCTCCCTGGACCAGGGCGACGCGGACGCGGCCGTCGTCCTCAGCATGGTGCTGTTGACGGCGTCGGTGCTCGTTCTCGTCGCGCTTCGCGGGCGCTGGGCCGCGACGCGCTGATGCTGCACGCGCGAGTGCGCGCAGCGCTCGGGCCGCTCGACCTGCGCGCCGAGCTCGACGTCGCGCCCGGGTCCGTGCTCGCCGTGCTCGGGCCGAACGGCGCTGGCAAGACGACGCTCCTGCGCGCGCTGGCCGGTCTGCACCCCGGTCCCGTGGGGTCGGTCGAGGTCGACGGGCGCGTCCTCGACGGCGAGCGCACCCGCGTGCCGCCCGAGGCCCGCGACGCCGGCGTCGTGTTCCAGGACTACTTGCTCTTCCCACACCTGTCCGCGCTCGACAACGCAGCCTTCGGCCTGCGCGCCCGCGGATCATCCCGCGCCGAGGCGCGCCGGGTGGCCGGGACCTGGCTGGAGCGGCTCGGCGTGGGCGACGTGGCCGCCGCCAGGCCGCGGGCGCTGTCCGGCGGCCAGGCTCAGCGGGTCGCCATCGCACGGGCCCTCGCCGCGGACCCGCGGCTGGTCCTGCTCGACGAGCCGCTGGCCGCCCTGGATGCCTCCAGCCGTGCCACCGTGCGTCACGTGCTGCGCGGCCACCTCGCCGGAGGCCGCGCAGCCACGGTCGTCGTGAGCCACGACGCGCTCGACGTGCTCGTCCTGGCCGACCGGGCGATGGTGCTCGACCGCGGCGCGGTGGTGCAGACCGGGACACCGGCGGAGCTCGCCCGCCGGCCGCACACGCCGTACGTCGCACGGCTGATGGGGCGCAACCTCGTCCGGGTCGACGTCCGCGACGGGGAGCTCCTGCTCCCCGACGGGTCCCGCCTGGCCCCCTCCGGCGCCCACAGCGACGGACCGGCCCTTGCGGCGTTCGCGCCGTCGGCGGTGACGCTTGCCCGCGCGCGCCCCGGGACGACGCCGGCGTGGCGCGCGACGGTGACGTCGCTGGAGAGCCACGCCGACGTCGTACGCGTGTCGCTAACCGGTCCCGCCGACCTCAGCGCCCACGTGCCGGCGACGACGGTCGCGGATCTGGACCTGCGTCCCGGCGCGGTCGTCTGGGCCGGCGTCGCACCGGACGCCGTCGAGAGCTACGCCGTCCCGGCGGTCGGCTGACCTAGTCCTGGGCCTTGGCGTAGAGCAGCTGCAGGGTGTCCGAGCCGGCCACGGCGGTGAGCATGGTGGCGGCCACGCGGGTTGCCTGCGGCGCCATGACGATCCCCGCCGTGAAGCCGGTGGCCGTCCACACCGCGAAGCAGAACGGGCAGGTCAGCAGCTCGCCGATCGCCTTGCGGGTGCCCTCACCCTCGACCTCCTCGTGCAGCTCCGCCGGCCCGCTAAGGCCCTCGTAGCGGGTGAACGGGGCGCGCAGCGGACTGGTCACCGACTCCTTGGTGATGAGCCGGGCGAGCTTGTGGGTCGCGACGGTGATCAATGCGATGTCCGACCAGCTGATCCGCTCGGGCAGCCGATGGCCGCGGGCCCGCCCGACCGCCACGAGCGCGGCCACGCCGGTGGAGTAGGTGGACATCGTGACGACGTATGAGCGCAGCGGCCGGTCGCCGCCCGGAGCGTAGTGCGCCGTGGCGCTGCGGGCGGCCTCGGTGATGCGGCGGAAAGGTTCGGCGACGGTGGTCACGTGACTCCTCGGGCGGCATGGCAGGGCGATACGCGCATACCCGTCACGACGTGCGTCTACGCCGCGCCGGCGGTCCGCGGCGGACGGCGGTTCACCACGGGCCGTCCTCGGTCCTGCGCCACACGCTCACGTGCGTGGTGCTCGTGTCGAGGAACGGCGACCTGTCCCACGCCGCCCACCGCTGCTCCAGGCGCAGCCCCGCCAGCCGCGCCATGAGGTCGAGCTCCGCCGGCCACGCGTAGCGGTGGTTCGCCGGGTAGACGCGGGTGCCGCGCGAGTCGGCGTAGACCTTGGTCGTGCGCATGTGCTGCGTCGACGGGTGGATCTCGGCGGCCTCGAGGACCACCCGGCGGTCGGAGAAGCTGTACGGGCGGACGCCCAGGCCGTTGCGGAAGTTGCCGACGTCGGGGATCCACGCCTCGACCACGAACGCGCCGCCGGGGCGCAGGTGGCGGGCGGCGTTGCGGAAGGTCCGGACCTGCGCGTCCTGCGACGGCAGCGCGAAGATCGTGTTGTAGGTCAGCACGGCCAGCCTGAACTCCCCGGGCACACGGGTGTCGGTGAAGTCCCCGACGACCACCTCGACGTGCTCGCCGCCCGGCTTGGCGCGCAGCCGCGCCGCCATCTGCGGCGAGCCCTCGATGCCCGCCACCGCAAGGCCGCGCTCGCGCAGCGGCAGGGCGATCCGCCCCGTCCCGATCCCGAACTCCACGACCGGCCCGCCGTCGGCGAGATCGGCGATCGTGTCGACGGCCGGACCGGGGTCGAGGTCGGACATCAGCTCGTCGTAGTCGTCGGCGATCGCCTCGCCGTACCGCGCGGCGTCGAACGCGGCGGTGGGCGACGCGGCGGTGGGCTCGGAGGCAGGCAAGGGGGTCACCCGCCCGCACTTCCCCGTCGCCGGCAGCCGAACCGCCGTCCCGCACCAGGACAGGACCCCGCGCCGCGCATACAATTGGCACTCGCCGTCGTCGAGTGCCAGGAGGTGCGCACCGTGGTCGAGGACCGGAGGCTCGAGGTGCTGCGTGCCATCGTCGAGGACTACGTCCACACGCACGAGCCCGTCGGCTCCAAGGCACTCGTCGAGCGCCACAACGTCGGCGTCTCTCCCGCCACGATCCGCAACGACATGGCGGCGCTGGAGGAGGAGGGCTACATCACCCAGCCCCACACCAGCGCCGGGCGCATCCCCACCGACAAGGGCTACCGGCTCTTCGTCGACCGGCTCTCCACCGTCAAACCGCTGACGTCGGCGGAGCGCCGGGCCATCCAGCGCTTCCTCGACGGCGCCGTCGACCTCGACGACGTCGTCGGGCGCACCGTGCGCCTGCTCGCCCAGCTCACCCGGCAGGTCGCCGTGGTGCAGTACCCCTCGCTCACCCGGTCCACCGTCCGCCACGTCGAGCTGGTGCTCGTCGCGCCGTCGCGGGTGATGCTCGTGCTGATCACGAACACCGGCCGCGTGGAGCAGCGCCTGGTCGAGACCACCCAGCCGGTGCGCGAGGGCCTCGTGGCCGACCTGCGCGCCCGGCTCAACGCGACCCTCGGGGGCGAACGGCTCTCCGAGGCTGCGGCCCGGATCGGCGAGCTGCCCGAGACCTTCGAGCCCGACGACCGCCCGGTTGTCAGCACTGTCCTGTCCGTCCTGCTCGAGGCGCTCGCCGAGCAGCGCGAGGAGCGGGTCATCCTCGGCGGCACGGCGAACCTCGCCCGGCTCGGCCCGGACTTCCCGCTGAGCATCCAGCCCGTCCTCGAGGCGCTCGAGGAGCACGTCGTGCTGCTGCGCCTGCTCGGAGAGGTCACTAGCCCGTCGACGATCACCGTGCGAATCGGGCGGGAGAACCCCCACGAGGGCCTGGTCGGGACCTCGGTCGTCAGCGTCGGCTACGGGGTCGGTGACGAGGCCGTCGCCCGGCTCGGCGTCCTCGGCCCAACCCGGATGGACTACCCCTCCGCGATGGGCGCGGTCGGCGCGGTGGCACGGTACGTCGGCCAGATCCTCGCCGAGAGCTAGGCGGCGACGGGTGAGGGCAGGGCGCCAGGGCAGCGCGGCCGCCGGCGGGTCCGGCGTACGACGGGACGGCACAGCGACGAGGGAGCGGACGACAACGTGAGCAGCGACCACTACGCCGTGCTGGGCGTGCGCCGCGACGCGACGCAGGACGAGATCAAGAAGGCATACCGCAGGCTTGCCCGCGAGCTGCACCCGGACGTCAACCCGGACCCGGCGACGCAGGAGCGATTCAAGGACGTCACCAGGGCCTACGAGGTCCTCTCCGACCCCAAGAAGCGCGAGATGTACGACCTCGGCGGCGACCCGCTGTCCTCCGGCGGCGGGTTCGGCCCGGGCTTCGGCTTCAGCGACATCATGGACGCATTCTTCGGTGGCGGAGCTGCCCGCGGACCCAGGCCGCGCCAGCGCCCGGGCAAGGATGCGCTCATCGCCCTCGACGTCGACCTCGCCGAGGCGACGTTCGGCACCACCCGCGAGCTTCAGGTCGACACCGCGGTCGCCTGCGGCACCTGCCACGGCGCCGGGACCGCGCCGGGCACGTCCCCGCGCACCTGCGACATCTGCGGTGGGCGCGGGGAGGTGCAGCAGGTCCAGCGGACCCTGCTCGGACAGGTCATGACGGCTCGGGCCTGCGCCGCGTGCCAAGGGTTCGGGACCGTGATCCCCACGCCGTGCGGCGAGTGCGGCGGGGAGGGGCGCGTGCGCACTCGGCGGACCCTCAAGGTCAAGGTGCCCCCGGGCGTTGACACCGGCACGCGCATCCAGCTGGCCGGCGAGGGCGAGATCGGACCCGGCGGCGGCCCGGCCGGCGACCTGTACGTCGAGATCGTCGAGCGCGCCCACCCCCGCTTCGTGCGCCGGGGTGACGACCTGCACTGCACCGTGACGCTGCCGATGACCGCCGCGGCGCTCGGGACGACGGTGAGCCTGGAGACCCTCGACGGCGACGAGGAGATCGCCATCCGGCCGGGGACGCAGTCCGGGTCGGTGATTACGCTGCCTGCCCTCGGTGTCACGCACCTGCGCGGGACCGGTCGGGGGGACCTGCTGGTCCACGTGGAGGTCCAGACGCCGACGAAGCTGGACTCCGAGCAGGAGGAGCTGCTGCGCCGGCTGGCCGCCCTGCGCGGTGAGGACCGCCCCTCCGGTGAGTTCACGCCCGGCCAGCAAGGACTCTTCGCGCGCCTGCGCGAGGCCTTCAACGGGCGCTGACGGCCGCGGTGGGCGTCCCCGTCTTCCTCGCCGACACCGGCGCACTGCGCGCCGACGGACCGCTCGTGCTCACCGGTCCGGAAGGCC
The DNA here is from genome assembly GCA_030773595.1 of Actinomycetota bacterium. Lineage (GTDB taxonomy): Bacteria > Actinomycetota > Actinomycetes > JALYMU01 > JALYMU01 > JALYMU01. The sequence goes on from JALYMU010000004.1 coordinate 5,686, forward strand.
GCCACGCCGTGACCGTACGCCGGATCCGGCCGGGCGAGCGGGTCGACGTGACCGACGGCGAGGGGCTGGTCGCGCGGTGCTCGGTGCGGGCGACCGGCGGGGACGGCCTCGTGCTCGACGTGCTCGCCCGGGAGGAAGCCGACCCACCCTCGCCGCGGCTGGTCGTCGTCCAGGCGCTCCCCAAGGGAGACCGCGGCGAGCTCGCGGTCGAGGCGATGACCGAGGTGGGCGTGGACGTCGTCGTCCCATGGGCGGCGTCGCGGTGCGTGACGCGGTGGCGGGACGCCCGTGGCGAGAAGTCGCTCGCCCGCTGGCGCTCCGCGGCCCGGGAGGCCGGCAAGCAGTCGCGGCGCACCCGGTTCCCGCAGATGCACCCGCTTGCCTCCACCGACGACGTCGTCGCGCTGCTCGCGGCGGCCGCCCTGCCCGCCGTACTCCACGAGGAGGCGCAGGCCCGGCTGGCCGCGCTCGACCCGCCGGTGTCGGGGGACGTCGTGCTCGTCGTCGGCCCCGAGGGCGGCATCGCGCCCGAGGAGCTCGCCGCCTTCGCCGCCGTCGGCGCCGCTGCGTACCGGCTCGGCGACACGGTGCTGCGGACCTCCACCGCCGGCGTGGCGGCACTCGCGGTGCTGCTCGCCCGGACCGGCCGCTGGGGCTGACCTCAGCGCACCGTCACGGTCTTGGTGTCATAGGTCGCCCGCTCGGGCTCGCCGCTGCCTCCGTAGTCGATGACGCGCAGCGTGTAGGTCCCTGGCGCAAGCGTCACCTCGGCCGCGAAGTCGGACTTGACCCCCATGCCGCCGGAGGTCGTCGTGTGCCCCTCGGCGACCACGGCACCGCTCCCGTCGAGCGCCTGCCAGGTGACCACGCCCTCGTAGGCCGCGGCCTGCCCCTCGATCGTGAAGGTGGTCGGCACCGACGCGCCCTGCCCGGGCGAGGTGAGCCACAGCAGTCCCTCGACGTCGGTGCGCGCGGCACGCGGGTTCGGGCCGCCCATGAAGGGCTCGCCGGCCACGCCGACCAAGACGAGGTCGACGTCGTTGTCGGCCGCGGTGACGGTGTAGACGACCTGCTGGACCGCCAGCTCGGCGTCGGAGACGGGCGGCCCGCTCAGCCACACCTCCACGGTGTCGCCGTCGCGGCGGATGCTCTCGACGGTCGTGCCGGCGGGCCACAGCGAGCGGTAGTCCGGGTCGTACGCCGGCGCGGAGAGCATCTGCGCCAGTGCGGCGGCGACTTCGCCCTCCGGGTGGCCGGCCGAGTGGAACTCGCGGAACAGCCGCGGCCCGCCCGGCTGGTCCGCGACGTAGTAGACAGGTACGGCCGACGCCACGTGCACCGGGCCGTCGGTCTCCGCCGGCACGGGGGTCCTCGCCGCTGTCGCGGTTGGCTGCACCGAGGACGAGCCGGTCGCGGGCGACGAGGCCTGTGGCGACGGGCGACCGCCCACGGGCGGGCGCTTCGGGGTGGGGTCCTGCGTCGCTGGTCGGCGCGCGGTCGGTGGCGCGGTCGTGCCCTGCGTCGTGCCCTGCGTCGTGCCCTGCGTCGCGCCCTGCGTCGCGCCCTGGGTCGTGCCCTGGGTCGTGCCC
>JALYMU010000005.1 GCA_030773595.1 Actinomycetota bacterium
GCGTCGTGCCGGCCCGCCGACGCCGCCAGCGCACGCGCGATCCCGAGCGGGAAGTGCAGCGCGACGCCCACGCCGACCAGGACGAGGCCGACCAGACTGAGCCACGCCGTGGTGCTCAGCCAGAACACCGCGAAGCCCGCGCCGGTGAGGACGAGGGCCTGCACCAGCAGCACGTCGACGGGACGCTTCAGTGCATACCGGGCCCCGGCGAGGCGCCCCGCGGTCATGCCGCCGACGAAGGCGGTGAGGGCGGCGGCCGCCGCGTCGCCGCCCAGCCCGGTCCGCTCCCGGAGCAGGTCCGACGCCCACACCGTCATCGAGAACTCCACGCTGATCGTCAGGACGAGCGTGAGCCAGGCACCCCAGTAGCGCAGCGGCAACCGTCGCGCCGCTGCGGGGGAGCCGGTACGGGCGTCCAGGTCAGGTGCGCCGTGGGTGTCCGCGTCCGGTACGGCGACGCCGCGCCCGAGTGCCAGCACAGCGCAAGCGAGGGCCACCGTCACGAGAATCCCGGCCCGCCAACCGAGCCCGACCGCGGCCGCACCGCCGACGGCGAGCGGCCCGAGGACGCCGAGTGCCGAGGCCGCCGCGTTGGCTTCGCTGATCGCGGCGGGCCCGGCGTCGCCGTGGCGCGCCGTCAGCACGGTGGAGTGGGCGTTGACCAGCGTGGAGCCCATGGTGCCTGCGATCAGCGCGGCGAGCAGTGTCAGCGCGAGCGCGGTGGTCGAGCAGTAGAGCACGACCCCGGCGCACAGCCCGACCGCCGCGACACGAATCACGACGCCCCGGCGGAACCGGCGTACGAGCGAACCGCCCACGACGCCGGCCACGACGGCGCCGAGCGCGAGCGCGGTGCTGTGCAGCGCACCGACCGAGCGCGAGACGCCCTGCTCTCACGCAGCAGCGATACCGACGGTCCGAAGCCGTAGAGGAAGTAGCCGTAGACCCCGATCAGGGCGTAGACCATCCACGTCAGCCGGTCCCGGTGGAGCCCTGACCGGCTGCGGGCCGGCGCCGTGGAGGTCAGGAGGCGAGCTCCTGCACGACGAAGTCGATGCACCCGGTCAGCGCCTCGACGTCGGAGGGCTCGACGGCCGGGAACATCGCGATCCGCAGCTGGTTGCGCCCGAGCTTGCGGTAGGGCTCGACGTCGACGATGCCGTTGGCGCGCAGGACCTTCGCCACCGCCGAGGCGTCGACGGAGTCGTCGAAGTCGATCGTGCCGACGACCTGCGAGCGGGCCGCGGGGTCGGTGACGAACGGCGTGGTGAAGGAGGACTTCTCCGCCCATGTGTAGAGCCGTGAGCTCGAGTCCGCGGTGCGGCCGACCGCCCACTCCAGACCGCCCTGGCCGTTGATCCAGTCCAGCTGGTCGGCGAGCAGGAACAGCGTCGCGACGGCGGGCGTGTTGTAGGTCTGGTTCTTGCGCGAGTTGTCGAGTGCGGTGGCGAGGTCGTAGAACGGCGGCACCCAGCGACCCGTCGCCTGGACCTCCTCGATGCGCGCGGCGCCGGTGGGCGACATCACTGCCAGCCACAGCCCGCCGTCGGCCGCGAAGACCTTCTGCGGTGCGAAGTAGTAGACGTCGGTCTCGGAGATGTTGACGGGGAGGCCGCCGGCGCCCGAGGTGGCGTCCACCAGCACGAGCGCGCCCTCGTCGGTGCCCTCCGGCCGCCGGATCGGCATGGCGACACCGGTCGAGGTCTCGTTGTGGGTGAGGCAGTAGGCGTCGATGCCCTGCTCCGCCTGTGGCAGCGGGTGCGTGCCGGGGTCCGACTTGATCACCGACGGGTCGGCGAGGAACGGTGCGCCCTTGCAGACCGAGGCGAACTTCGAGGAGAACTCACCGAACGACAGGTGCTGCGAGCGCTCGCGGACCAGGCCGAACGCCGCCGCGTCCCAGAACGCCGTCGTCCCGCCGTTGCCGAGGACGACCTCGTAGCCCTCCGGGAGCCCGAACAGCGACGACACGCCGTCGCGCACCCGTCCGACCAGACCCTTCACCGGCGCCTGCCGGTGGCTGGTCCCCATGACCGAGGCGCCGGTCGACGCGAGGGCGGCGAGCGCCTCCGGGCGGACCTTGGACGGCCCGGAGCCGAAGCGCCCGTCGCCGGGCTTGAGGTCCGCGGGAATCGTGATGTCGGCCATGGGACGGAAGCCTAGGCGAGCAGGTCACAGGGCTGCCCGCTCGCCCGTACGGCGAGACGGACGTCTCAGCGAGACGGTGCGCGGCGGGCGGCCTCGAGGGAGAAGTCGCGCATCGTGACGGTCGCCTGGTCCTCGGCGGTCGCGACCGACCGGCCGTCCTCGGGCGGGACGTGGTTCGTGCGACAGTGGCGCGGTGGAACCCGGGATGCCGCCGTCGGACCGGGCTGACGCGCACGCACCCGCCGGTCCCGTCGCCATGCACCTCGCCGGGCTGCGCCGGACCTACGAGCTTGCAGATCTGCGCCAGGGGGACCTCGCGGCGGACCCCGTCGTGCAGTTCCGCGCATGGCTGGCCGACGCCGTCGCCGCGGGGGTCCCGGACCCCAACGCCATGGTGCTCGCCACCGCGGACGCCGCGGGCCGCCCCAGCGCCCGCACGGTGCTGCTCAAGGGCCTCGACGAGCGCGGTTTCGTCTTCTTCACCAACCGCGTGTCCCGCAAGGGACGTGACCTCGCGGCGAATCCGGTGGCCTCGCTGGTCTTCCCGTGGTTCTGGATGGAGCGCCAGGTCGTGGTGGTCGGCTCGGTCACCCGGGTCACCGACGACGAGACCGCCGCGTACTTCGTCTCGCGCCCCTACGGCTCGCGCATCGGTGCCTGGGCGAGCGAGCAGTCGGCTGTGGCCCGGTCACGCGAGGAGGTGGACCGCCGCTACGCCGAGATGGCCGCGCGCTGGCCGGAGGGCGGGGACGTGCCCGTCCCGCCGCACTGGGGCGGATTCCGGGTCCTCGCCGACACGGTGGAGTTCTGGCAAGGCCGGCCGAGCCGGCTGCACGACCGCCTGCGCTACCGCCGTACGCCGGCCGGCTGGGCGCTGGAGCGGCTCTTCCCGTGACATCGCCGGCCCGAGGCCGTCGCGCCGGTCAGTGTGCGACCGGGGACGCACTGTGACGTTCCACCCGGATCTGGCCCCGTTGGCGTAGGCTGCGCGAACGGTCCCCGGGGGGACCGTGCCGCCGGGTGCCCGGTCGACGTACGAGGTGGTTGCTGTGGGTCTGCAGATGACGAGCTCGATGGAGAACGGCGCGACGGTGGTGCGCGTCGTGGGCGGTGGCGGCCCGGACGACGATGTCGCGCACTTCCGCGAGGAGCTCGGGTCCCACGTCGAGCGCGGCGAGGGCGGCGTCCTGATTGACCTGAGCGGACTCGTGTCGTGGACGTCGCGCTTCCAGGCTGCTCTGCTGGGGGTAGTCCACTCCCTGCAACGGTCCGGCCGCGAGGTCACGGTCGACGGGCTCGCGGGTGAGGCCGCGGAGCAGGCTCATGCCACCGGCATGGACAAGACGCTTCCGCTGGTACGACGGGTCATCGACCTCACCGAGCGCTCACGGGTCGGTGGTGCCTGACGCGGCTGGGCCTCGGGTGCTCGGCCGTTGCGCGGCCGGAGGGTGGCGCGGGGAGGGGCGGCAACGGTGTCGCGGCGCGGGATGTCCGGTGCACGGGTGTCCGCGGCTGCCGGATGGCACGTGGGAGCGGGTGTCGCGGCTGCACGATGGCGTGTCCAGCCGATGTCGCCTCTGCACGACGCCGCGCTGAGCGGTGTCACGTTGCGGGCAGCGAGGACGGGCGGACCTGTGCCCGGACAGCAGACGACCCGCGGGCCTTTGTGTACCGAGGGGACGTTCCTCGGCGGCCCGCGGGTCGGGTGACTGCCTGGATATAGCCGGCCGCGTCGGCCGGATTCTCCGGAGTCGGCTGCTAGCTGGCAGCCACCTCACGCGTCCTGGATGTACACAAGTTTCCGGACCACCTCCTTTCTCGTGTACCTCGACGGTACGTCGTGGTCCACGCGCGCACAACAGGAATCTTCAGATCCGGCGACGGTGGCGCCTCTCCTCAGGCGGGCGCAACCGACGCGGGTCGACGTCGATCCACACGGCGTGGGCGCGGGCCAGCACGCGTCCGTCCCCGTCGTACAGCGTCGTGGCCGTGAAGGACTTGCGCCGCTCCTTGCCCAGCATCCGCCCCATGACCACGCACGCGTCCCCCACGACCGGCAGCGCGTCGACCTGGGCGGTCATCCGGCCCAGCACCGCCGGGCGCCCGGTGAGGTCGAGCGTCCAGCCGCCGGGGCAGTCGAGGGCCGCCCAGATGACCTCAGCGCCGACGTGGCCGTCACCACGGTCGAGCGCCGGATCAGGGCGCCACGCCGCCGCGGTCGTGCCTGGCCGGTTCGCCAGCATTCCCGGGCGAAGACCGAGCGCGTCGGGGGCCTGGCGTGCCGTGCCGCAGACGAAGCACGTCGGGAAGGGGTGCGCGTGCAGGCCGCCGTAGGTCCGGGCGGCCGCCGAGGCCTCGGGCCATGACACCGGCTCGATCGGCTCCAGGTCGAGCTCGGCAGGCTCGGCTGCGGCGAGAACCGCCCCGCCGAACGTCGCACGTAGCCCGTCTTCATGCGCCACCACGGACATCGCCGTGTCCAGCGGCGGCGGCTGGTGCAGCGTGACCCGGGCGGCCGGCTGCGGCAGACGCTGCGCGAGCACACCGCAGGTGTAGCCCCCGTTGGCCGAGTGCGGCGGTCCGCAGAACCGGGCGGGCACGGTCAGTGGTGGAAGAGGATCGTCGGTCACGCCAGCGCAGCGTAGGCGCTGCGGCCGGTGACGCGCCGAAGGCCGTCGGTGGCCGCGGCTAGCATCGCAGGAGTGGACAGGTCCGAGCCGGTGAGCGCCTGCGGCGCACCGCCGGCGCGCACGGGCCGGGCGAGCCGACACGGTCACGACCACCACGTACTCGGCGGAGAGCATCGCCGGGTCCTCGCCACGGTCCTCGCCGTCACGAGCGGCGTGCTCCTCGTCGAGCTCGTGGGTGCGGGGCTGTCCGGAAGCCTCGCCCTCCTCGCGGACGCCGTGCACATGCTGGCCGATGCGGCGGGGCTGGGCCTGGCGCTGGCGGCTGCGGTCCTCGCCACGCGACCCGCGACGTCGCGGCGGACCTGGGGCTACCGCCGGGCAGAGGTCCTCGCGGCCGCCGCGCAGGCGGCGGTGCTGCTGGCCCTCGGTGCCTACGTCGTGGTCGACGCGCTGCGCCGGCTGCACGACCCGCCCGAGGTGGCGAGCTCGACGATGCTGGTCTTCGGCGTCGTGGGCCTCATGGGCAACCTCGTCTGCCTTGCGCTGTTGAGCCGGGTGTCCCGGCACAACCTCAACACCCGCGCGGCCCGGCTCGAGGTCCTCAACGACGCCTTGGGCTCCGTGGCCGTCCTCGTCGCGGCCGCCACCATCGAGCTGGCCGGGTGGATGCGGGCCGATCCCGTGGTGTCGCTCCTCATCGGCGGCCTGATCCTGCCGCGCACCTGGCGGCTGCTGCGCGAGACGGTCGACGTCCTGCTGGAGTCCACGCCGTACGGCGTCGACCTCGACGAGGTGCGCGCGCACATCCTCTCCGTCGGCCACGTACGAGGCGTGCACGACCTGCACGCGTCCAGCGTCGCCACGGACCTGCCGGTCCTCACCGCCCACGTCGTCGTGGACGACGAGTGCTTCCACGATGGGCACAGCGCGCGCCTGCTGGACGACCTGCAGCGGTGCCTGACGGGGCACTTCGACGTCGAGCACTCGACGTTCCAGCTCGAGCCGGCATCCCACGCCGGCCACGAGCACCACATCCACCCGTGACCGCGCGGCGACCTCACCCGCAGGCGAGGGCGTTGGCGGCCACGCGCAGGTCCGCCACCAGCCCGCCGTAGGCCTGGTCCCGGTCCGGGGCGCGCAGGACCGCCGACGGGTGCACGGTCGCGAGGAAGCGCTTGGCTCCCCGGCTGGTCTCCCGCTCGAGGACCGCGCCGCGCTCCTTGGTGACCCGGAAGGATTGTCCGAGCAGTGCCTTCGCCGCCGTGGCGCCGAGGCACACCACGAGCTCGGGGTCGACGGTGACGAGCTCCGCGACGAGCCACGGCTTGCACGCCTCGACGTGGACGCGGTCCGGCGTCGCGTGGATGCGTCGCTTGCCGGGGCCCGTGGAGGAGAAGCGGAAGTGCTTGACGGCATTGGTGACGTAGACGTCGCCGCGCTCGATGCCGGCCTCGTCCAGCGCCTTCTGCAGCAGCTTGCCCGCCGGCCCGACGAAGGGTACGCCGGTGCGGTCCTCCTGGTCGCCCGGCTGCTCACCGACGAGGGCGAGGCGGCCGGTCGGGTTGCCGGCGGAGAAGACCACCTGCGTCGCGGGCTCCCAGAGCTCGCAGCCACGGCAGTCCGGCGCCGCCCCGCGCAGGGCTTCGATCCCGCCTGAGTCCGGCACCCACTCCTGCGCCCCGGGGCGTTGCTGCGCATCGACGGTCATGCCGGGGCGTCTACCCGGGCAACCACCCGGCCGCACCTCTGCCGGCGGTGCGGGCACCGTTTCCTCGGCACGTCAAGCTGGCACCTGGACGCGCTTGTTCGAAGCGGTCACGACCCAGCGTCCGCGGTGCGGCTGGAAGCTCTCATCTCCCTACTTAGTTCCGTGAGAGGTTCAGCGGATGATGACGGGCGACGCATGGGAAGGCAGAGTCCGGCTGGTATGGCGGGCCTTCGACGAGCTGTCGGAGGAGGAGGTTCATCGCGCGGGTGGAGGAGCTCGCCTCGTCGGCCCCCGATGACCCTGGGCCTCCGCTGTTCGAACGAGCTGCGGCCTATGACTCGACAGGCTTCCCCGAGAAAGCGGTTGCTCTCTACCGGGAGGCTCTCGCGTGCGGGCTGACCGCGGAGCGGCGGCGTCGCGCCAAGATCCAGCTGGCCAGCTCCTTGCGCAACCTCGGCCGGGAGCGAGAGGAGCTGTCGCTGACGATGAAGGCGCTCGCGCCTCATCTTCCGCGCCACCAGCGGTCGCTGGCCAACTACGCCGAGGACCTCATGGAGCCGGCGGTCGGCCCGTCCTGACATTCCTCTCCACTGCTCCGCGAGCGCCTGCGACTGTGGCGGCGAAGGGGTACGCGGCCCGGCGGTCCAGTTCTCCCTAGGTTAGGCTCGCCTAATCTTGGGAGGGACGGCATGCCTGCTTCGTTGCGAGACACCACCGCGGGTCGGGTCACCGACGTCGTACCCCGTGCTGACCGGGCCGCCACGGGGGGCGGCCCGGACCCGTACAGCTCCCGGGCTCGCGTGGCCCCGACAATTTCCGCGCCGGCGGACGGCTGCGCCGTGGTCTCCCACCTGCTCGGCGAGGTAATGGCAGGGACCGCGACGCCGATCCGGTCGTGGCTGCTGGTGGAGTACTCCGCGGCGTGGTCGCGGACGGCCAGGGAGGACGTCCTCGCTGCCGTCCTTCCCCGCCGCGGTCGCGAGCTGCTCCGCGAGCTGACCCGGGACGCCGGGCTTCGTCCCCTGCTGATTCGCCGGAACGGACGGGGACGTCGGCGGGGGCGCCCGCGGTCGTGGTGGGTTCCTCCACCGCAGGCCGGACGTGGCTCGAGCGCATCCCGGTGCGCTCGCTGCGCGACCTCGCGACCCTCGACCTGAGCGCGGTGGCCGCTGGGGAGCGCGGGCTGGGGGAGCCGGTGGACGGGCCGCTGCTGCTGGTGTGTACGCACGGCGCCAAGGACATGTGCTGCGCGGTGAGCGGGCGTCCGCTGGCGGCCGCGCTCACCGCGGCGTACGGCGACCGGGTGTGGGAGTGCACCCACCTCGGCGGTGACCGGTTCGCGGGCAACGTCGCCGTCCTGCCGCACGGGTACCTCTACGGACGGGTCTCGCCGGCCGCCGCTCGACCTCGCCGCGCAGGTCGTCGACGGCCAGGTAGCGCTGGACAACTTGCGTGGCCGCTCGTGCTGGAGTCCGGCGGGCCAGTGGGCGGAGGCCGAGGTCCGTCGAACGGGCGGCTTCCGGGGGCTCGAGGACGTCGAGGTGCTGGCCGTGCAGGAGCAGGACGGAGCCAGCCGGGTGGTGCTGCGTGCGCCGGACGGCCCGTGGCGAGTCCATGTCGCCCGTCGCGTGCTCGGGACCTCTGGCGCGAGCCGGTGCGCGGTCGAGCTTCGCCCGTCCGGCTTCGTGACGCTCGCGACGACGCGCCCTTGACCGTGCCGGAGGCCCGACCCGCCGGACGCCGCTGAGGACGACAGGTCCCCGCCACGCCCGGCGTGGGACAGAATGACGGCGTGAGCGATCTCATCGACACCACCGAGATGTACCTCCGCACGATCTTCGAGCTGGAGGAGGAGGGTGTCGTCCCGCTGCGGGCGCGCATCGCGGAGCGACTGGGCCAGAGCGGACCGACCGTCAGCCAGACCGTGGCCCGGATGCAGCGCGACGGGCTGCTCACGGTCGAGGGTGACCGCCACCTCGAGCTCACGCCCGAGGGCAGAGCCGTTGCCACCCGGGTCATGCGCAAGCACCGGCTCGCCGAGTGCCTGCTCGTCGACGTGATCGGACTGGAGTGGGAGCAGGTCCACGCCGAGGCGTGCCGCTGGGAGCACGTGATGAGCGAGGCTGTCGAGCGGCGCCTGCTGCAGATCCTCGGCCACCCGACCGAGTCGCCCTACGGCAACCCCATCCCGGGGCTCGCGGAGCTCGGCGAAGAGACGGGCAACGACGGCTACCTCGACGGGCTCGTGCCGCTGGACCAGGTGGTCGGCGAGGTCGCCGCACCCGTCGTCGTACGCCGGATCGGTGAGCCGATCCAGACCGACAGCGAGCTGATGACCGCCCTGCGCCGGGCGGGCGTGCAGCCCGGTGCGGTCGTGACCGCGCGGATGTCACCCGGCGGGGTGCTCCTCGGGTCGGGTGGGGAGTCGGCGGAGATGTCGCGCGCCGTGGCGTCGCACGTCTTCGTCGCGGCACGCTAGAACGCGGGTTCGGAGGGCAGCCTCTGTCGGCACGGCCTCGGGCGACTCCATCTCGCCGTGGTAAAGAACTGAACGTAATCGTTTTTAACGGAACGACCGGTTTCGATTGCTCCGGGTACGTCGGCGCGTCTACCGCTCGGTCGGCAAGCGGCTTCCGCGAACGTCCCGCGACATCCGCGCCGTCACCCGTCGGGTCTCCTCGCGGGCAGCCCGCCCGGGCGACCTCGTCTTCGTGCAGTCCTCCGGCGGCCGGGTGATCCACGTCGGCATCGTCGCGCGGCGGGGCTCTGGTGCGAGGCGTCCAACCCGCGCACCGGGTCGGGCGACACCGGGCGTGGAACTTGAGCGTGAGCTACGGGCGCGTGCGCTGAGGCTGCCTCCGCCGCACGAGGGCTCACGGGACGTCAGCGGGACGAACCGGGGTGGTCCGGGACCGGTCGTGACCTTCCTGTAACGTCGCCGACGCCTCCGACCCTGTGGAGGCGCCGCCCGCGGACGCCGAATCCTGCCCCGCGGGACGGCTCGTCGAGCACCACGACGGCAGGATCGGGGGACCCATTTGTGGGCTCCTCTCGCGGAGCCCTTGGGGTGAAGCCGCCATGCGCGGCCGGGCATCTCCCGCCCGAACCCGACAGCTCACCTCGAAGGCGTGGGAGAGGACACCTGTGTCTCGCACGCCCCGCACCACCCTGCCCGCACTCGCCCGCGTCGGCGCGTGCGGCGTGGCCCTGGCCGGCCTGGTCGCCGGCACCTTCGTCGCCGTCGAGGCCGTGGCGGACGACACGGCCGCCGTCAGCGCGACGGCGGCCGAGCCGACGTTCACCGCTCTCGTCGTACCCATGACCCCGTCCCCGACACCTGCGGTCGAGGACGCGCGCAGCGTCCGCGCGTACAACGCCGTCCGTGACCACAAGCGTGACGTCGAGCGGCGCAAGGCCGAGGCGCGCCGCAAGGCCGAGGTCGCCCGCCGGGCGGCTCAGGCCCGTCGCCAGGCCGCACGTCAGCGGGCCGAGGCGGCGCGCCAGGCGGAGGAGGCGCGCCAGGCGGAGGAGGCCCGCCAGGCGGAGGAGGCCCGCCAGGCGGAGGAGGCCCGCCAGGCGG
>JALYMU010000006.1 GCA_030773595.1 Actinomycetota bacterium
GGCGCTGCCGCCGTGCGCCCGGGCGATCGCGGCCACGATGGCGAGGCCGAGCCCTGCTCCGCCACCGCCGGGCCGGGCCATCGTGGCGCGAGCGGCGCCCGAGGAGTCCACCGGCGAGGACGCCCGACCCGAGGACGCGCGGCCTGAGAAGCCCGAGTGCGAGACCCCGGAGCCGGACGCCGGGGAGGAGCTGTCGCCGCCCGGCCCCCGGGTGCGGGCAACGTCGCCCCGCGAGAAGCGCTCGAAGGCCACCGGCAAGACCTCGGGCGGAAACCCGGGACCGTCGTCGTGCACCTCGATCGCGACCCGGCCCGCGTGCTCGGTGACCTCGAGCCGGACCCGGCCGGCACCGGCCTGCACGGCATTCGCCACGAGGTTGCCGACGACCTGTCCCACGCGCGTGCGGTCCGCCTCGACCAGCGCAGCGCTGCCACGAACCTCCACCGGGACGCCGTACGTCGGACCGAGCCGGTGCGCGGCCTCCTCCGCGACCTCGCGCAGGTCCAGCAGCTCGCGGCGCAGCGGCACCCCTCCGATCGAGCGTTCGCGGGCGAGGACCAGCAGGTCGGCTGCGAGACCGCCGAGGCGCTCCGCCTCGCGCAGCGCCGCGGACAGCGCCTCCCGCATCTCGGCGGGGTCGTCGCTGGTCAGCCCCAGCTCGAGCTCGCCGCGCAGGACGGCGATCGGCGTACGCAGCTCATGGCTCGCGTCGTCGACGAAGGCCCGCTCCCGGGCGAAGGCGACGTCGAGCCGCTCCAGCATCGCGTTGAGGGTGCGGGCGAGCTCGGCGAGCTCGTCGGCACCGGGCGGCTGCGGCAGCCGGCGATGGGCGTCGGCGGAGGTGATCTCGGCGGCTTCCCGGGTCATCGCGCCCACCGGTCTCAGGGCGCTGCCCACCAGCAGTCGGACGCCGGCGGTCGTGACCCCGACGAGGACGGCTCCCGCCACGACGAGGACGAGCGCGGCGCGACGACGGGCGGCGTCCAGCGCGTCGAGCGGTGCCGCGGCCACGACGACGAGGTCGGTGCCGGGGACGGCGCGGGCCAGCAGCCTGGCGCGGTCCCCGAAGCCGGGCACCTGGCGGTCGGCCGTGACGCCGGCGCCGAGCCGCGCGGCGACCAGCTCCTGCGGCGTCAGCAGTGCGCGTGCCGGAGCGGCGGCCGAGGCGGCGACCACCCTGCCGTTCGGCGCGAGGATCTGCGCGTAGGGGTCCTGGGCCGGGATCCGCGGCGTGCCGCTGACGACGGCCGCGCGTACGGCGGCGCGCAACGCCCCGACCCGACCCTCGAGGCTCTCGTCGACCGCAGCGTCGAACTGCGCCGACAGCACGGCGTACAGGACACCGCCGGTGACGCACACGAGCAGCGCGGCGGCGGCGGCGAACACGACCGTCAGCCGGTCTCGCAACGTCCTCGGCAGCCACCTCACACGTGCGACGGTACGGCCGAGCGGGCCGCAGCCGTCGGCGGACCCGCGTCGGTCAGCGCTGGTGCCTACCCTGACGGCGTGCGCGTACTCGTGGTGGAGGACGACCCCCGGCTCGCGGACGTCCTGCGGCGGGCGCTGACGAAGCAGGCCTATGCGGTCGACGTCGCCGTCACCGGTGAGGACGCCCTCTGGCACGTCCGCGAGAACGACTACGACGCCGTCGTGCTCGACGTGATGATCCCGGCGCCGGACGGCTTCACGGTCGCCCGGACGATGCGTGAGGAGGGGCAGTGGGCGCCGATCCTCATGCTGACGGCTCGCGACGCCGTGGACGACCGCGTCACGGGCCTCGACTCGGGCGCCGACGACTACCTCGTCAAGCCGTTCGCGCTCCCCGAGCTCTATGCGCGCGTTCGTGCGCTCACCCGGCGGCCGGCCGCCGAACGGCCCACGGTGCTGCGGGCGGGCGACCTCGTGCTCGACCCCGTCCGTCGCTCGGTCGAGCGCGCCGGGACGCCGGTCGAGCTTTCGGCGAAGGAGTTCGCGCTGCTCCAGGAGCTGCTGCGCCACCCCGGCGAGGTCCTCAGCCGCACGCACCTGCTCGAGCACGTGTGGGACTTCGCCTACGACGGCGGCTCGAACGTCGTCGACGTCTACGTCCGGTACCTGCGCGAGAAGGTGGACCGGCCCTTCGGCCGGGACACCATCGAGACGGTGCGCGGTGCGGGCTACCGGCTGCGGGCGGACCCGGCCTGACCGGCGTACCTCGTCGTTCCCGCGGCGCCGGATGCGCCGTGCCGCGCAAAAGGTGGCATCGTCTCGACATGGCCCCGCCCCACCTGCCGCCGTGCACCCTCGCGGTCGACTGCGGCGGCACCGGGATCAAGGCCGCGGTGCTCGACGGCCACGGCGCCATGGTCTCCGACCGCGTGCGGATCCAGACGCCGTACCCGTGCCCGCCGGCGCGTCTCGTCGACGCGCTGACAGAGCTCGCCGGCGGGCTGCCGGAGTTCGACCGGGTGTCCGTCGGCCTGCCCGGGGTCGTCCGAGCGGGGCGGGTCCTGACGACACCGCACTACGTCACCGAAGCCGGACCATTCACAACTGTACGGCCGGATCTCGTCGAGGAATGGCGCAACTTCGATGTCGCGGACGCGCTCGGGCGGGCCTGGGGGCGGCCCGTTCGCGCGGTCAACGACGCGGAGATGCACGGCCTCGCGGTCGTGGCCGGAGCCGGCTACGAGGTCGTCCTGACGCTCGGCACGGGGCTCGGCTTCGCGCACTTCCTCGACGGCGTCCCGCTACCGAAGATCGAGATGTCGGCGCACCCAATCACCAAGCGCCACACGTACGACGAACGGCTCGGCGACCACGCCCGCCGGCGCGTGGGCAACGAGAGATGGACTCGTCGAGTCATCCGTGCGGTGCGAACCCTGCAGCGCGTCTTCTGGTGGGACCGTGCCTACGTCGGCGGAGGAAACGCCCGCCACCTGACGTCCGCCCTGCCGGAGGTGACGGTCGTCCCGAACGACTCCGCTCTGCTGGGCGGTGTGCGGCTGTGGGACAGCCGGGCCCGACTCGGTTGAGCCGGCTTCTCGCGGCAACGCAGTCATTCATGGAGACGCGAAGCGGCCCGAGACACGTGTACGTGTGTCGGGC
>JALYMU010000007.1 GCA_030773595.1 Actinomycetota bacterium
ACGTAGGGCCGAGCCCGGCGCTGACCCCCGCGCCGGGCGATGGCCTGCTCCAGCGACTCAAGCACCGTGATCAGCCGGTCCAGGTCGGGGCTCCATCCCCGGCGCTCGCACTCGCCGAGCCAGTCCGCCACCGTGCGGTGGCCCCGCTCGCGGTTGCACCGCCGGCACGCCGCCACCTCGTTCTCCAGCCAGGACGGGCCGCCCTTGACTCGGGGTACGACGTGCTCCGTCGTCGCCGCAACCAGCCCGTCCAGCGGCCGGGCGCACCAGATGCACCGGGCGCCGTCGCGCGCGAGGATCCGGCGCAGGCGCTCGGCGCGGTCCGGGGGACGTTCCTCGGTCATCTCCTCGACGCTACGTCCGGCGGTCCGGGACCGCATGCCGGCGCGGCGGGTCCTCCCAGCCACCGCACCATGGCGGCCGCCCCGAGGTCACCTACCCCTCGTCGACGCCTGGCCGTGGCGCCCAGGGCGCCTCCTCCGCGGGCCGTACGACGACCAGCCGGTCTCCGCGGATGAGCTGGTGCGCCGCCGGCTCGAACCACCGGATGACCTCGCCGTCCCGGACGACGGCCACGACGAGGTCCGCGCAGTCGCGGGGTGAGCGACCCTCCTCGCGCGGCAGCACGGATCGCTCGGCCATCTCCAGGCCCTCCCCGTAGGACAGCAGGTCGCTGGCGACGCGCCCAAGCGAGCTGCTCACGGAGGCTAGCCCGAGCAGCCGCCCGGCCGCGTCCGAGGTGGTGATGACGGTGTCGGCCCCGCTCTGCTCGAGCAGCTGGGCGTTCTCCTGCTCCCGTACGGCGGCCACCACGGTGGCGTTGGAGTTCAGGCTGCGGACCGTGAGGGTGACCAGGGCCGCGGTGTCGTCGCGGTCGGCGGCGACGAGCACACGGGCAGCGTCGGGGACACCGGCTCGGCGAAGGACGTCGCTGCGCGTGCCGTCGCCGTGCACGGCCGCGTGGCCGGCGTCGGCGGCCTCCTCGGACCGGTCGCGGTCCGGGTCGACGACGACGACCGTGGTGTTCTGGTCGCCGTTCTCCAGGAGCGTCGCGATGGCGCTGCGGCCCTTGGTGCCGTAGCCGATGACGACGGTGTGCCCACGCAAGCGTCTCCTCCAGCGTCGGATGCGGATGATCTCGCGACTGCGTTGGGTCAGGACCTCGACGGTGGTGCCGACGAGGACGATGAGGAAAGCGACCCGCAACGGGGTCACGAGCAGCACATTCACCAGCCGCGCGGCCGGGGTGATCGGCGTGATGTCGCCGTACCCGGTCGTGGAGAGGCTGACCGTCGCGTAGTAGAACGCGTCGAGCAGCGAGACTTCGTTGCCGTCGGCGTCGCGGTAGCCGTCCGGGTCGGCGCGGACGATGGTGACCATCGTGAGCAGCATCGCCGCGGCGATGGCGAGCCGGCGTACGACGGAGGCCAGCGGCCCGATCTGCCGCCGCGGCAACGTGACGCCGGTGGAGAACGGCGCTTCCTGGCTCACGCCGCGCACCGTATCCGACCGTCGAGGTGGTACGGCGGCGATCCACAGGGCGGTGGACACACGCGGCCCCGTCCCTCCCGAGGACAGGGGACGGGGCGCGACGACCGTGCTTAATCCTCCGAGGACGCGGCCGTGGGCAGCTTCTCGCCGATCAGGTCCATCACCGAGGAGTCGGTCAGCGTTGTCACGTCACCGAGCTGGCGGTTCTCCGCCACGTCGCGCAGCAGGCGCCGCATGATCTTGCCCGACCGTGTCTTGGGCAGCTCCGGCACGATCATGATCTGACGGGGCTTGGCGATCGGCCCGATCTCCTTCGCCACGTGCAGCCGCAGCTCCTGCACGATGGCCTGCCCCGACCCCTCGTCCTCGGGCACGGACCCGCGAAGGATGACGAAGGCCACGATGCCCTGCCCCGTCGTGGGGTCGGTGGCGCCCACAACGGCCGACTCCGCGACCTTGGGGTGCGAGACCAGCGCCGACTCGACCTCGGTCGTCGAGATGCGGTGCCCGGAGACGTTCATGACGTCGTCGACCCGGCCGAGCAGCCAGATGTCGCCGTCCTCGTCCTTCTTCGCGCCGTCGCCGGCGAAGTAAAGGCCCTCGAAACGCGACCAGTACGTGTCCTTGTAGCGCTCCGGGTCGCCCCAGATCCCCCGCAGCATGGACGGCCACGGCTCGGTCAGCACGAGATAGCCGCCGCCGCCGTTGGGGACCGGAGTGCCCGTGTCGTCGACGACCTCGGCGCTGATGCCGGGCAGCGGTCGCATCGCCGAGCCCGGCTTCGTCGTGGTCACGCCGGGCAGCGGGCTGATCATGATGCCGCCGGTCTCCGTCTGCCACCACGTGTCCACGACGGGGCAGCGGTCGCCTCCGATGACCTTGCGGTACCACATCCACGCCTCGGGGTTGATCGGCTCGCCGACCGACCCGAGCACGCGCAGCGAGGACAGCTCGAACTGCGCCGGGACGTCGTCACCCCACTTCATGAATGTGCGGATCGCCGTCGGCGCGGTGTAGAGAATCGTCACGCCGTACTTCTCGACGATCTCCCACCAGCGACCCTTGTGCGGCGTGTCGGGCGTGCCTTCGTACATCACCTGCGTCGCGCCGTTCGCCAGCGGGCCGTAGACGATGTAGGAGTGTCCGGTGACCCAGCCCACGTCGGCGGAGCACCAGTACACGTCTGTCTCGGGGCGCAGGTCGAACACGTTGCGGTGGGTGTAGGCGACCTGGGTCAGGTAGCCGCCCGTCGTGTGCAGGATGCCCTTGGGCTTCGCGGTCGTGCCGGAGGTGTAGAGGATGTAGAGCGGGTGCTCGCTGTCGTGCGCCTCGGGCGTGTGCTGCTCGCTCTGCCGGTCGACGACCTCGTGCCACCAGTGGTCGCGGCCCTCGGTCCACGCGACGTCCTGCCCGGTCCGGCGTACGACGAGCACGCCGGTCACGGACGGCGACTCGGCGACTGCCTCGTCCACCGCGGGCTTCAGTGCGCTAACGGACCCGCGCCGGTATCCACCGTCGGTGGTAATGACCAGCTTGGCGTCGGCGTCGGCGATCCGGCTGCGCAGGGCGTCGGAGGAGAATCCGCCGAACACCACTGAATGGGGCGCGCCGAGCCGCGCGCACGCCAGCATCGCGACGACCGTCTCCGGAATCATCGGCATGTAGATCGCGACGCGGTCTCCCTTGGCGACGCCGAGCTCGATCAGGGCATTCGTCGCCTTGCAGACGTCACGCTGCAGGTCCGCGTAGGTGATCGTGCGGGTGTCGCCGGGCTCACCCTCCCAGTGGATGGCGACCCGGTCGCCGAGACCCGCCTCGACGTGGCGGTCGACGCAGTTGTAGGCAACGTTGAGGGTGCCGCCCGAGAACCACTTCGCGAACGGCGCGTCCCACTCGAGCGTCCTGTCCCACGGCTTCTCCCACGCCAGTGCGCGCGCCTGCTCCTCCCAGAACGCGAGCCGGTCGGCCGCTGCGCGCTCGTAGAGGTCGGCCTTCGCCACGGCATTCGCGGCGAACTCCTCGGAGGGCGGGAAACGGCGCTCCTCGTGCAGGAGGTTGGACAAGGCTTCGGTGGTCACGGTCGCTCCTCCGGGGGCGTCGAGGTGCTGTCTCACTGCCTGCGATGGTCACACTCCACCAGCGGCAATCGGGACGACGAGCGTCGGTCGGTCGGTGCCCGGGTCGTTGCCAGGACACGGCGCGGCGCGCCGCACCCGTACGTCGGGAG
>JALYMU010000008.1 GCA_030773595.1 Actinomycetota bacterium
CCGCGCCCGGCCGCCCGGCGGCGCCGGCGCCGACGTCGCGGCGCCGGCACTCCCGTCGCCTCGCTGTAGGCGTCGACGACGTCCTCGGCGGACCCGTCCATCCGGAGCTCACCCCGGTCCAGCCACAACGCGCGGTTGCACGTGTCGGTGATGACGTCGAGGTGGTGGCTGACGAGGAAGACCGTGCCGGCCTCCTCGCGCAGTTCGTGCATGCGCTCCTGGCTGCGCCGGCGGAACTCCGCGTCCCCGGTCGCGAGCGCCTCGTCAATCATCAGCACGTCGTGGGACTTCGCCGCCGCGATCGCGAAGCGCAACCGCGCCGCCATCCCGGCCGAGTAGGTCCGCATGGGCAGGGAGATGAAGTCGTCGCCGACGTCGGAGAACTCCACGATTTCGTCGTACTTCTCCTGGACCTCCTCCGGGGTCATCCCCATGGCCAGGCAGCCCAGCACGATGTTCCGCTCGCCGGTCAGGTCGTTCATCAGCGCGGCGTTGACGCCCAGCAGGGACGGCTGCGCGCTGGTGTAGACGGCACCGCTCTCCGGCGGCAGCAGCCCGGCCACGGCGCGCAGCAGCGTGCTCTTGCCCGACCCGTTGCGCCCGACCAGACCGATCGCGTCGCCCTCGTAGGCGACGAAGCTGACCCCACGGACGGCGTGCACCTCCCGCGTGCTCGGCCTCGGTGTCCGCGCGAGGATGCGCCCCAGCGCCGTCGCGGCGGTCTCCTGGCGCGCCCGGGCCCCGTGGACGCGGTAGACGACGTGCAGGTCGTCGACGACGACCGTGGGGAGGCGCTGCGCGGCCCGGGCGCTCGCCGCCTGCTCCGTAGAGGCCTCAGCCACGGCCGTACCTCTCCTCAGCGCGCCAGAAGAAGAGGAAGCCCCCCACGATGGCGAGCGCCGCCCAGCCCACCGCCAGGGGCCAGGAGTGCGGCAGCGGCTCGTGGCCGGAGAGCACGGCGGCGCGAACCAGGTCGATGTAGACGGCGGCGGGGTTGGCCTGCAGGACGACGTCGACCGCGTCGGGCACCCGGTTGAGCACCCGGTCCAGGCTGAAGAAGACGCCGGAGACGTAGAACCACGTGCGCATCGCGAAGGGGAGGATCTGGTTGATGTCGCGCACCTGCGCGCCGACGCGCGCCACGGCCAGCGCGATGCCGGCGTTGAAGAGGCACTGCAGCGCCACCGCGGGTACGACGAGCAGCCAGCGCGCCGTCAGCGGCTCTCCCGTGACGAGCACGACGGCGGTGAGCACCGCGAGCGCGGGCGCCAGGTGCTGGAACTCCGCGAGCGTGGTCGCCAGCGGCAGCGTCGCCCGCGGGAAGTGCAGCGCGCGGATGAGGCCGAGGTTGCGGTTGATCGCGTCCGCGCCGCGCAGGACGCAACGCTGGGTGAAGCCGAAGATGAAGACGCCGACGACGAGGAAGCCGACGAAGTTCTCGATGCCCCGGTCGGTGTTGAGCAGCACCGCGAAGAGCAGGTAGTAGACCCCCGCGTGCAGCAGCGGGGTCACGACCTGCCACAGCTGGCCGAGCCGCGCCTTGGAGTAGGTCGACAGCACCCGGGCACGGGAGAACGCGAGCAGGAAGTGGCGGCGCTGGACGAGCTGGCGGAGGTAGCGGCCCAACGGCGGGCGGACCGACGACGGCGAGAGCCCGTGCGCCGCGGCGAGGTCGGCGAGACTGCTGGCGCTCGGCTCCCGCACGGACACACGTTCGGACACGCCGGAACTCTACGGCAGCGCGGCTCGGCGACTGCGCTGCCACCACGGCGGCCGAGCGCGTGGCCCCCTCGCTATCCTCGTCGCCACGTGCCGGGCCGCACCGTTGCGGGCGCTCGGCCCGCGCCGTACCGCACCTGCCCGCACCACCCGCCCCAGCCCGTCCGACCGGAAAGCGTGCCCATGAGCGCCTCGTGGCCCTCGATCGCCGAGCTGCGCGAGGTCACCCAGCCGCGCGACGTCATGGGCCGCGTGAACGGCGAGCACTGGGCGGGGCGGCTCTACATGCGCCACCTCTCGCCGTACGTCACCCGGCTGCTGCTGCGCACGCCGCTGAGCGCGGACGGCGTCACCTGGCTGATGATCGCAAGCGGCCTGGTCGCGGCGCTCGTGCTGACCGTCCCGCACCCCGCCGCGGCGCTCGCGGCCGCGCTGCTCATCCAGGCGCAACTGCTCTTCGACTGCTGTGACGGCGAGGTCGCCCGGTGGCGCCGGACGATGTCCCCGGCAGGGGTCTACCTCGACCGCATCGGCCACTACTCGACCGAGTCGGCGCTCGTGGCGGCGCTGGGAGTCCGTGTCGACGGTGGCCTGGCATCCATCGGCGGGTGGACGACGCTCGGGCTGGTCGTCTCCGTGCTCGTCCTGATGGTCAAGTCCGAGACCGACCTCGTGCACGTGGCGCGGGCCTTCGCCGGTCGTCCGCTGCTCGAGGACACCGGCTCCCATCTGCGCAGCGGCCGCATCCGGGGGATCCGGGCGGTGCTGCGCTACGTGCCGTTCAACCGCGCCCTGCTCGCGATCGAGTTCACCTTCCTCGCGGTCGTGGCGGCGGGAGTCGACGCGGTCGCGGGAGACATGACGGGCAGCCGCGCGCTGCTGGTCGTGCTGGTCCCGATCGCCGTGATCGTGGCGGGCGGGCACCTGCTGAGCATCCTCAGCTCGCAGAAGCTGCGCTGACCGCCCGCGGCTACCGGCGCGCGGCGCGAAGCCGGTGGTAGAGCGCGGCATAGCCCTCGGCCATGGCGGGCGCGAGGTAGCGGCTGCGGGCCCGGTCGCGGCCGGCGCGCCCCATCCGGGCGCGGGCGACGTCGTCGCGGCACAGCTCGACGAGGGCGTCGGCCAGCGCTGGTACGTCGCGCGGCGGGACCAACAGGCCCGTGGTCCCGGCCTCCACGATCTCCTCCGGCCCACCGGCGGCCGTGGCGACCACGGGCAGCCGGGCCAGCATGCCCTCGACGGCGGTGAGGTTGAAGCCCTCGTAGTGCGACGGCACGACGAGCACGTCGAAGGAGGCCAGCCACGGCGCGACGTCGGGCTGGGCGCCGGCGAGGACCACGGTGTCGCCGAGCCCGAGCCCGGTGACCTCCTGCTCGATGCGCGGGCGAAGCGGGCCGTCCCCGACGAGGACCAGCCGGGCGCGGGGCTCCCGGCGTACGGCCCGCGCGAAGGCCCGCACCAGGTCGAGCTGGCCCTTGCGCTCGTGCAGCCGCCCCACGCACCCGACCACGACGGTGTCGACGTCGTGGCGGCGGGCGGGGGCGGGCGCGGTGGCGAGCGCGCCGTCGACCTCGATCCCGTTGGGTACGACGGCGAGCTTGCGGCGCGGGAGACCCAGGTCGCGGACGACGCGGTCCGCGAGCGGCCCGGACACCGCCACCACGGCGTGCTGGAGGCGTACGACCTCGCGCATGAGCCGGCGCTGGAGCGCCGAGGGGTCGATGCCGTGGATCCCGCCGACGACGACCGCACCGGTCAGCCGGGCCGGGGGCGACGCGAGCACCGCGGTCTTGAACAGGTGGGTCTGCACGACGTCCCACCGGCCGCGCAGGATGATGCCCCACAGCCGCGCGACGCCCGCGACGGTGCGCAGCAGCCCGCGGGGCGTGCGTGGCACCGACAGGCCGAGGTGTAGGACGGGCACACCCGCCGCCGCGACCGCGTCGGCGTGCTCGCCGGGCGAGCCGAGGTTGACCAGCAGCACGTCGTGACCCATGCCGTGCAGCCGGGCGGACAGCACCGCGGCCATCCGCTCGACACCGCCGATCCCGAGACCGCCGACGACCTGGAGCACGCGCACTGTTGCCGACCTCCGTTCGGACGTCGGAGACGCGGTTGACGGATACGCGATCGCGGACCGCAGCGGCCCGGCACGTCAGCCGAGGGCCCCGACGTACTCCTCGACCGCCTCGCGGATCTCGTCGTCGGACAGCGCGCGCTCCTCGAGGATCGTGTGCCGGCCCGGGCGCGTGCTCGGGGCGAACGAGACGATCCGCGTGAACTCCTCGGTGTCGAAGCCCAGCTCGGCCGGCAGCACGGGCAGCTCGTGGCGGCGCAGCGCGGTCACGATCTGATCGAAGGGCCCCTTCTCGCCCCGCAGCCACGTGGCGAACGCCGCACCCGCGCCGACCTGCTCGCCGTGGTAGCTGGCGCGGTCGGGGTGGAGCAGGTCGATCGCGTGGGAGATCTCGTGGCAGGCACCGCTGCTCGGCCGGGTCGTGCCGGCGACCACCATCGACAGCCCGGACAGGACGAGCGACTCGGCCAGCGTGGTGAGGAAGGCGTCGTCGTCGACGGTCCCGGGGTGGTGCAGCACCGCCTCACCGGCGCAACGTGCCAGGACGATCGCGAG
Source organism: Actinomycetota bacterium (assembly GCA_030773595.1). GTDB lineage: Bacteria > Actinomycetota > Actinomycetes > JALYMU01 > JALYMU01 > JALYMU01. The sequence goes on from JALYMU010000008.1 coordinate 4,352, forward strand.
ACCGTCGACCGCCTCACCCATCGTCTCGTGGGCCATCTGCCAGTCGCGCAGCGCGGAGAGGTTCGACAGCGCCTCGCCGATCCCCGCCCGCACCGACCGGACCGGCGCACGGCGGACCAGGTCGAGGTCGACCAGCACGGCTAACGGTGCCGGCACGCCGTAGGACCCGCGGCCGGCGTCGTTGTCCAGCGTGCTGACCGGGGAGGCGATCCCGTCGTGGGCGAGGTTGGTCGCGACCGCGACCATCGGCAGCCCGAGTCGCGCCGCGGCGTACTTCGTGGCGTCGAGGACGCGGCCGCCGCCGATGCCGACGATGGCGTCGTAGGAGGACGTGCGGACCTCGTCGACCAGCCGCAGCGCCGCGTCGACCGTGCCGCCGCCGACGGCGTAGAAGTCGGCGTTGACGAGGTGGTCGCGCAGCCCGGCGGCGATCGGCTTGCCCGAGGACGGGCTGAGCGCGACGGCGACCCGGCCGGCGCTGGAGATCCGTTGGTCGGCGAGGACGTCGCCGAGGTCGGAGAGGGCACCCCGGCGTACGTCGACCAGCAGGGGAGCCGTGATCATGCGGGCTAGGAGCGGCACACGATCTCCCGGGCACGCGCGAGGTCGTCGTGGTTGTCGATCTCGACCCACTCGACCTCGCCGATGGGGGCGACGTCGACCCGGAAGCCGCGATCCACCAGCTCCTGGTAGCCGTCCTCGTAGTACAGGTCGGGGTTGCGCCGCCAGGTCGCCTCGAGCGCGTCGACCAGTGGCCCCGCCGCGGCGGCCTCGATCAGCGTGACGCCGATGTACTCACCGGTTGCCTCGGCCGGGTCCATCAGCTTGGTGATGCGCCGGAGGCCGGACTCCTCGCTCCAGATGACCTTCATCTCCTCCTCGCCCAGGCTCTTGACCGTGTCGAGCGCGAGCAGGAGCGCCGGGCCGCGCGCGGCGAGCAGCGTCTGCTCGACCGACACCGGATGCACCGTGTCGCCGTTGGCGAGGATGACGCCCTCGGCGAGGTAGTCCCGCGCGCACCAGAGGGAGTAGGCGTTGTTCCACACCTCGGCCTTGTCGTTGTCGACCAGGTGCAGGCGCACGCCGTAGCGCGCCTCCAGCGACTCGCGACGCTCGTGGATCGCGTCGGCGGCGTAGCCGACGACGACCGCCGCGTCGGTGAGCCCGACGTCCGCGAAGTTGCGCAGCGTGCCGTCGAGGACGGTCAGACCCTCTCCGACCGGCACCAGCGCCTTGGGCAAGGTGTCGGTATAGGGGCGCAGCCGCCGTCCCGCGCCAGCTGCGAGGATGAGCCCGATCACGCGAGCGCCTCCATGGTGTCCGGCTCGGTTGTCCCGAGCGTGGTCGTGTGCGAGCGGGTCGCCGCGCGCAGCCATCGAAGGCTCGCGGCTACCGCCGTGCTCGCGGTCAGGGCCGCGAGCACGAGGAGGACTGTATCGAGCGACCCCGGCGCCAGCGCAGCGGCGAGCGCCACGGCGACGACCCGCAACTCGTGCCCGCCGGCGAGCAGGGCTAGCGCGCGGTCGGGCACCGTGAGGACGGGCAGCCGGTAGACCGTGTCGTAGTGGCGGTAGGCGCAGGCCGCGACGGCGGCGAGCGCGGCCGGCGTCGCGCTCGGAGCCAGCACCGAGGGCACGGCGAGGATCGTCGCGTACTCCGCCGTGCGGGCCAGCGCGGGGACCAGCCAGTCCAGGCGCCCGGTAAGCCGCCGCGAGACCGCGACGGCGATGCACGCGGCGTACCACAGGGCCGCTGCGACGAGCCACCACGGCGAGACCCGGCCAAGCGCGGCGAGGGCGGCGAGCAGCGGTGCGACGCCGGTGGCGGCGGCGAGCACGCCCGGGACCCGCAGGCGGGCGGCGAGCGCGGGCGTACGCCGGGCGGCGACCGCGACGGGACGGGAGAGCGGCCCGAGGTCGGTCATCGGGTCGAGCCCGCGGGCACCTTCGACGGACCACGGCCGGTCCCGGCGCACGCTGCGCACGACCCGGCCCGCTGCGGCGTAGGCGAGGGCGAAGGTCCCCGCGGCGAGCATGACGAGGAACACGACGCGCGGGCGGAACACCGCGGTGGTCAGCGAGATCAGCGCCCAGCGCTCCCCGATGGGCAGGATGGCGAGCCGGCGGACCCACACCGCCCACGGAGCCCGGTCGTCGAGCAGGCGCAGGACCGGCGGGCCCGTCGTACGCCCGTCGACGCGGCAGCTCGCCTCGGTGTAGCCGAAGTGGAGCATGTGCCGCACGGTCTGGAAGGCCACCGCCGTGGCGGCCAGGGTCCAGACCGGCTCGCCCGCGCGGGCCGACCCGATCGCGAGGCCGGCGAACACGGCGTACTCCTTGACCCGGTCGAAGACCGCGTCCAGCCACGCCCCGACGGTCGAGAAGCGCAGGGTGTAGCGCGCGAGCTGGCCGTCGACGCAGTCGAGCACGAACGACACCTGCAGCAGCAGGGCACCGGTGACGTAGCCGGCGCGGGTCCCGGTCGCGCAGACTCCGGCGGCGAGCAGGGCGACGGCCAGAGAGGCTGCGGTCACCTGGTTCGGCGTCAGGCCGTGACCGGCGCACCAGCGGGCGGCGTAGCGGGAGTACGGCGCCACGAGGAACGTCGTAAAGGCGCTGTCGCGGGTCTTGACCGCCGAGCGCAGCCGGACGTCGTCCTCGTCGACGGCGGCGACCCGGTGCCGGGCCTGCTCGCGCTGAGCCCGGTCGGTCGCGACGACCCCCACGAGCGGCGAGGGGTCCACCTGCGCCACGGGCACCCGCGCGGCCAGTGCGGTGGCCGCGTCGTTGACGGTGGCGGGGGAACGCGCCAGGACCTCCAGCAGTGCGCGGCGCGCGGCGTCGTCGACGGCGAGGGTGCCGGGGGAGCGGTACGCCGGGCGCCGCGGGTCGCACAGGGCAAGGCGCAGCGCATGGGG
>JALYMU010000009.1 GCA_030773595.1 Actinomycetota bacterium
GCCGCTGCCCGCGCGCCTCGCCGCGGCGCTCGACGGCCCGGTCGCGCGCTGGTCGCTGCGGGTGCTCGGGCTGGTGGCGGCCGGTTACGTCGCCGTGGCGGCACTGGCCGGCCCGGACCTTGCGATCAACCCGACCGCACACGCGGTATACGTGCTCTTCTGGATCGGTCTCGTCCCCGCTTCGGTCCTCCTCGGACCCGTCTGGCGCAGGCTGAACCCCCTGCGGACCGTGCACGTCGTCCTCTCGCGCCTGCTCGGCGCAGCTGCGGACGACGGGCTGCGGCCGTTGCCCCCCGGGCTCGGCTACTGGCCCGCGGCCCTGGGCCTGCTCGCGTTCGTGTGGCTCGAGCTCGTCGCTCCGGACCGCGCCACGCTGCCCGTGCTGCGCACCTGGTTCGCCGTCTACGTCGCCGTGCACCTGCTCGCTGCGGCCGTCTACGGCACTCGGTGGTTCGACCGCGGCGACGGGTTCGAGGTGTGGTCCGCGCTGTACGGCTCGCTGTCCGTCCTCGGCCGGCGCGACGACGGCGTCCTCGTCCTGCGCAGCCCGCTCGACGGGGCCGCCGCCCTCCGCCCGGCGCCGGGTCTGGTCGCCGTCGTGTCGGTGGCGCTGGGCTCCACGGCGTTCGACGGGATCAGCAACGCACCGTGGTGGTTCCGGGTCTCGGCGGCGCTGCCCTCCGACGTACTCGCCTCGACACTGGGGCTCCTCGTCGTGATCGCCCTCGTCGCGGGCGTGTTCGTCGTGGCGACCGCCGCCACCGCGGCGGCCGTCACCCGTCGCGACCACGGGGACGCCGGCTCCCCGGGAGCGTCCGCGACCGGCTACTCCCCGGGCCGGCTCGCCGGGGAGTTCGCGCACTCCCTCGTGCCCATCGCCCTCGGCTACGTCGTCGCGCACTACTACTCGCTGTTCGTGCTCGAGGGCCAGCGTGCGCTCATCCTGCTGTCCGACCCGCTCTCGACGGGCGCGGACGTGCTCGGGACCGCGCAGCGTGGTGTCGACAGCTCGCTCGTGACGCCTTCCGGTGTCGCGTCGATCCAGGTGCTGGCCGTCGTGACCGGGCACGTCCTCGGCGTGGTGCTCGCGCACGACCGGGCGCTCCGGCTCTTCCCGCGTCGGCGGGCACTGGCCGGTCAGCTGCCGCTGCTCGCGGTGATGGTCGCCTACACGATCGGCGGGCTGGTGCTGCTGTTCGTCGGCTGAGCGACGTACCGCTCGGGTGCGACCGTCGCCGCGACGACGACGCCGGCTCAGCCGCGTAGCCGGCGCCCGAAAAGCACCTCCAGCTCGGGCGCCGTGGCGTCGTAGGACACGTGGTGCACGCCGACCATGCCGAGGTCGACGGCCGCGCGCACGTTGGAGGGGAGGTCATCGACGAAGACACACTCGTGGGGCTCGAGCCCGAGCAGGTCGCAGGTGTGCCGGTAGATCCGCGGCTCTGGCTTTCGCATGCCGACCTCGCCCGAGATCACCACGGCATCGAACATCGACGCCCAGCCCTCCCGCGGGTACGCATTGCCCCAGGAGTTCGACAACAGCGCCGTCCGCAGGCCGCCGGCGCGCGCCCGACGTACCAGGCCCGCCATGTCGGGTGCGTGCTCGAAGTAGTCGAACATCCGGTTGAGCAGTCCCGCGGGCTCGACCTCGCACCGGGAGCGCGCCTGCATGGCCTCGGCCAGCCGCTGCTCGAACAGCGGCACCTCCATCTCGCCGCGCTCGAGCGCGTGGACGGGGTTCACCTCGGCCAGGGCCGCCGCATCCGCGCCGAGCCATTCGCGCAGGACCGCGTCGAAGGCGGCCAGGTCGATGCCGCAGTCTGCGGCCCAGGCTCCCATCGAATCCTCGAGGCCAGAGGTCAGGACACCGCCCCAGTCAATGACGAGTCCACGCAGCTCGGCGGTGTCCTGTCGGGGCGCGTGCCCCGGCGCGGCGTCGGTCACCCCTTCATCGGTCACCCCTTCATCGTGGCGTACGGCGCCCGGCGTGCCGCCCCGGGATGCACAGGCCGTGCTGGCGCGGCGCAGGGACCGCTTAGATCGCAGACACCGCGGATCGCCGGGACCGGGCTCACCATGGGTGCCCCTGAGTCACGGCACGCAGCGCGGTCACGCGCTGCGGGCAGCCAGCGGCGCGAACAGTCGTCGCCGGCAGCGTGGGCGACGCCGTGACGCCGCAGCGGACCCTGCCAGCTCTCCGACAAGCGTCGCGAGTGCCGCCCGGACCGGCGAGGCGGGCGCCACCTCGGCCAGCACACGACCGTGCAGCAGCGCTGCGTCGAAGGATGGACGGTCCTCCGGCACGAACGCGACCGGCCGGACGCCGGCGTAGCGCTCCAGCGCCTCGGTGAGCTGTCCCTCCGGGTCGGCGCCGACCGGTCCCCGGCGGACCCGGTTGAGGACGAGCACGGGCGTCGCGCCGGGGACCGCCTCACGCAGCTGTGCGAGCGCGCGGACGACCCGCTGGACGCCCACGGGGTCGCCGGCGCCCACCACGACGACCGTGTCCGCAGCAGCGAGCGTGGCCAGGGTCGCGCCGTTGCGGCGGGGCGCTGCCGTGTCGTAGGCCAGCTCCTCGTCCTGCTCAACGGAGAAGCCGCAGTCGACGACCGTGACGTCGGCCAGGTGGCGGGCATGGTCCCAGACCACCTCGAGTCCGGCGGGACGCAGCTCGGGCCACCGCTCCGCCCGCGAGATGCCCGTGAGCAGCCGCAGGTTCGCCGCCGCCAGCGGCGCGAGGCGCGCGAGCGCGGGCACGTCGAGAGCTCCGCTCGTCGCCAGCCGGACGGCCGCCGCGAGCCCGGGGGCCTCGTCGAGGACCCCGAGTGTCGCGGCGACCACCCCGCCGTACACGTCCGCGTCCGCAAGCAGGGTCGGGACACCACCGGCTGCGAGCTCCGAGGCGAGGGTCACGGCGATGCTCGTGCGCCCTGGCGCACCGGTCGGCCCCCAGACCGCCACGAGGCGGCCGGCCCGCGCCGGCGGCTCGATCCCTGCGTCGGCCGCGGACGGCGCGGGCGGGGAC
>JALYMU010000010.1 GCA_030773595.1 Actinomycetota bacterium
CCCCCCCCCCCGCTTCCGCGCCAGGAGGTGCCTCAGTGGGCCGCTACGTCGCCCGCCGGCTTCTGCAGCTCATTCCCGTGTTCATCGGGTCGACCTTCCTCATCTTCGCCATGGTGTTCGCCATGCCGGGCGACCCGATCCAGCGGCTCGCCGGGGAGCGTCGTCCCGACCCGGCGAGGGTCCGCCTGCTGACCGAGCAGTACAACCTCGACGACCCCCTTGTGATCCAGTACCTCAAGTACATGGGCAACATGCTCAAGGGAGACTTCGGCTCGAACTTCGCCGGGCGTCCCGTGTCGGCGCTGTTCGCCGAGAGCTGGCCGGTGACGGTCAAGCTCGCGGCGACGGCGTTCGCCTTCGAGATCGTGATCGGCATGCTCGCCGGTGTCCTGGCGGGCCTGCGGCGCGGTGGGTTCATCGACCGCTTCGTGCTCGTGTCCACGCTCGTCGTCGTGTCCATCCCCGTCTTCGTCCTCGGGTTCACCCTGCAGCTCGTGGTAGGCGTGAAGTTCAAGGACGTCTTCCACCTCCCGGTCGCCGGCATCACGCAGGGCTGGCCGACGAGCTACATCCTCCCGGGCATCGTCCTCGCCCTGCTCTCGCTCGCCTATGTCGCGCGGCTGACCCGGACGAGCCTGGTCGAGAACCTGCGGGCGGACTACGTCCGTACGGCCGTCGCCAAGGGTCTGAGCCGCAAGCGCGTGGTCGGCATCCACACCCTGCGCAACTCGCTCATCCCGGTCGTCACGTTCCTCGGCGCGGACCTCGGTGCGCTCATGGGCGGCGCGGTGGTCACCGAGGGGATCTTCAACATCCCCGGCGTAGGCTTCCAGATTGCCTACTCGACGCGGGCCGGAGAGGCTCCCGTCGTCGTCGGCATGGTCACCCTGCTCGTGGTGATCTACCTGCTGGCGAACCTTTTCGTCGACCTGCTCTACGCCGTGCTCGACCCGAGGATCCGCTATGAGTGACACGACCAGCCACAAGAGCGGCGCCCAGGAGACGTTCGCCTCCGCGGGCGACGTGGCGGCGCCGGGCGCGACCGCGCCGACGACCGGCGGGGCCCCTGGTGCCAGCGGCGCGACCGAGCCGGCCAAGGAGCGCCACGGGTCCCTTACCGCCGACGCGTGGCGGGACCTGCGCTCGAGCACCACGTTCTGGATCTCGGCCGCGATGCTCTCGGTCCTCGTCCTCATGGCGGTCGCTCCGGGACTCTTCACCAACGTCTCGCCCGAGGACTGCCAGCTGAGCCGGTCGCTCGGCACGCCGGGCTCGGCGGCGTGGTTCGGCTACGACTTCCAGGGTTGCGATCTCTACTCGCGCGTGGTCTACGGCGCGCGCGCGTCGATTCTCGTCGGCGTCCTCGTGACGCTCGGCACGACCCTGCTCGGTGGCGTTATCGGGGCCTTTGCCGGGTTCTACGGCGGATGGGTCGACGCGCTGCTGTCCCGGATCGTCGACATCTTCTTCGGCCTGCCCCTGATCCTCGGTGGCCTCGTCTTCCTGTCCGTCTTCCGGCTCGAGGGCATCTGGGGCGTCGTGCTGGCACTCACGCTGCTCGGCTGGACGAGCGCGGCGCGCATCCTGCGTTCGTCCGTGATCGCGACGAAGAACGTCGACTACGTCGCCGCGGCCAGAGGTCTCGGGGCGGGCGACGGGCGGATCCTCCTGCGACACGTGCTGCCCAACTCCCTCGCGCCCGCGATCGTCGTCGCCATGATCTCCCTCGGCGTCTTCATCGCCAGCGAGGCGACGCTGTCCTTCCTTGGGATCGGCCTCCAGCCACCGACGATCTCGTGGGGCATCCAGATCAGCGACGCCAGCCGGTACTTCCTCCAGGCACCCCACATCCTGCTGTTCCCGTCGCTGTTCCTGAGTCTCACCGTCCTGAGCTTCATCCTCCTCGGCGACGCCGTCCGCGACGCCCTCGACCCCAAGCTGCGCTGAGGGGAACCGTGGCCACCATCTCCAGCTTCGGGGAGCGCTCCGGTGCTCCCGTGTCGACCGCACCCCTGCTCGACGTCGAGGACCTCCACGTGGAGTTCCGCACCCGTGAGGGTGTGGCCCGTGTGGTCAACGGCGTGACCTACCGGCTCCACGTCGGCGAGACGCTCGCCGTGCTCGGGGAGTCCGGTTCCGGCAAGAGCGTCACGGCGCAGGCGATCATGGGCATCATCGACTCGCCCCCCGGCTTCGTGACCCAGGGCGCCATCCGCTTCCGCGGCGACGACCTGCTCACGATGAAGGAGGACCGTCGCCGCGAGATCCGCGGCGAGCACATCTCGATCATCTTCCAAGACGCCCTGTCCGCGCTGAACCCCGTCTTCACGGTCGGGTGGCAGATCAGCGAGATGCTTCGGATCCACAAGGGCATGTCGCGCAAGGATGCCAAGGCCCGGACCATCGAGCTGATGGACCAGGTCCGCATCCCGGCCGCGCGGGAGCGCTTCGGCGACTTCCCGCACCAGTTCTCCGGCGGCATGCGCCAGCGCATCATGATCGCGATGGCGATCGCCCTGGACCCCGAGGTCCTGATCGCAGACGAGCCCACCACCGCCCTCGACGTGACGGTCCAGGCCCAGATCATGGACCTGCTCAAGGACCTCCAGCGCGAGCGCGACATGGGCCTGATCCTCATCACCCACGACCTCGGCGTCGTGGCGGACGTCGCGGACCGGATTGCGGTGATGTACGCCGGACGGATCGTCGAAGACGCCGACGTCCACGACATCTACGCCGCTCCGGCGCACCCCTACACCGAGGCACTGCTGCAGTCGATCCCGCGGGTCGACCAGAAGGGCCAGGAGCTGCGCGCGATCAAGGGCCTCCCGCCCAACCTCATGCGTATCCCACCGGGCTGTCCCTACAACCCGCGCTGCCACCGCGCGCGCGAGGTCTGCCGCGAGCAGCACCCTCCGCTCTACGACGTCGCCCCCGGTCGCGGCAGCCGGTGCCACTTCTACGAGGAGGTCCTCAGTGACACCCAGCGGTGAGGCCATCCTCGAGGTCCGCGAGCTGGTCAAGCACTTCCCGCTCACGACCGGCGTCGTCGTCAAGAAGCAGATCGGCGCCGTCCGTGCGGTCGACGGCGTGAGCTTCGACCTCTACAAGGGCGAGACCCTCGGCATCGTGGGCGAGTCCGGATGCGGCAAGTCGACCCTCGCCAAGCTCCTCATGGTGCTCGAGCGGCCGACGTCAGGGACCGTCCGCCACCACGGCGAGGACATCTACAGCCTGCGCGGCAGGGACCAGCGGCGGATGCGCCGCAACATCCAGATCGTCATGCAGGACCCGTACAGCTCGCTCAACCCCCGCATGACGGTCGGCGACATCGTCGGTGAGCCGTTCGAGATCCACAAGGATGTCGCGCCCAAGGGCGACCGCCGGCGCAAGGTGCAGGAGCTGCTCGAGGTCGTCGGTCTGAGCCCCGAGCACATCAACCGCTACCCGCACCAGTTCTCCGGCGGCCAGCGCCAGCGCATCGGCATCGCCCGCGGCCTGGCTCTGCGGCCCGAGATCATCATCTGCGACGAGCCGGTGTCGGCGCTGGACGTGTCGGTGCAGGCGCAGGTGATCAATCTGCTCGAGTCGCTGCAGAACGAGTTCGGGTTGTCCTACATCTTCATCGCCCACGACCTGTCGGTGGTGCGCCACATCTCCGACCGCGTCGCGGTGATGTACCTCGGGCGGATTGCCGAGATCGGCAGCGACCTCGACATCTACGAGCGGCCCTCGCACCCCTACACCCAGGCGCTGCTCTCCGCGGTCCCGGTGCCCGACCCCCGCGGGCGCGAGAGCCGCACCCGCATCCGGCTGGAGGGCGACGTCCCCAGCCCGGCGTTCCCCCCCTCGGGCTGCCGGTTCCGCACCCGGTGCTTCAAGGCGCAGGACGTCTGCGCCGAGGAGGTGCCGTTGCTCGAGGTCCGGCCGGGCGTGGGGCACCCCTCGGCATGCCACTTCGCCGAGATTCGCCAGGACGTGGCGGCCACCAGCGTCTGAGACGTCCGCCACGGCGAAGGGTCCGGGGCGTCCCGGTTTGCGGTCTCCCGCAGCCAGGGGCGCCCCGTCGTCGTTGCCGGGACGGCCCCGGGCTCAGGTCCGGACGACCTGCGCGGGGTCCGCGAGCGCCACGCGCAGGAACTCCACCTCGAGAAGCAGCAGCCCCTCGGCCACGAGCTCCTGCGGCGTCATGTGGGTCACGCCGGACAGCGGCAGGACGGTGTGCGGCCGTGCCGCGGCCAGCAGCGCCGAGGACAGCTTCAGCGTGTGCGCCGCCACGACGTTGTCGTCCGCGAGGCCGTGGATCAGCAGCAGGGGGCGCTGAAGGCGCTCCGCGTCGGCGAGGATGCTGCTGCGCTCGTAGGCCTCCGGGTGCGACTGCGGAAGACCGAGGTAGCGCTCGGTGTAGTGGGTGTCGTAGAGGCTCCAGTCGGTCACCGGCGCGCCGGCCACCGCGGCGGCGAAGACGTCCGGCCGGCGCAGCACCGCGAGGGCGGCGAGGTAGCCGCCGAAGGACCAGCCCCTGATCGCCACCCGGTCCAGGTCGAGCCACGGGCGGTCCGCGGCGAGGGACGTCAGCGCGTCCACCTGGTCCTCGAGCACGGGTCCGGCGACGTCGAACGCGATCTCGTGTTCCCACGCCGGGCCGCGTCCCGGCGTACCTCGCCCGTCCGTGACGACGACCGCGAAGCCCTGGTCGGCGAACCACTGGGAGGTCAGGTAGGCGTTGTGTGCGCAGACGACGCGCTGGCCACCCGGTCCGCCGTACGGGTCCATCAGGACGGGGAGCCGCTGACCGCCGGCCGGGTCGAACGACCGGGGCAGCACGAGCGCCGTCCGCAGGTTGCGCGCCCCGGTGCGCAGGAGCTCCACACGCGGATGTACGGGCGGGACCTCGGCGTGGGAGGTCACGTCCGCGACGTGCTTCCCCGAGCGCTGGATCGAGACACGGGTGCCTGGCCGGTCCAGCGCCGAGGAGGCGAGCACCGTGAGGCCGCCACCGCTGCGTCCGGTGTGCATCCCGGGCTCCGAGGTGATGAACAGCGCCGGGCCGTCCCACGGCACCCACCAGACGTGGGCCTCGGTGGCCTCCGCGGAGGCGGACACCAGCACGCCCTCGTCCGTCACGTCCAGCACGGAGCGCACCTGGACGCCCACCGGAGTGACGGGGGAGTCGTTGACGTAGACCCGTCGGGTGTCCTCGGTGTCGCGGACGTGGACCAGGCGCCGGCCGGGACCCCATGCCGGGACGCCCGCCGTGATGTGCAGCCAGTGCTCGTCGACGTCCTCGCGCACGATGCTCGTCGTCCCGGACGCGACGTCCACGCCGAGCACCTGTGTACGGCGCTGGTCGCGGCTCTGCACGAGCAGCAGCGGCTCGCCGTGCGCGCTCCACGACACCGTCACGAGGTAGGGGAACGCGTCCCGGTCCCAGGGAACGTCCCAGCGCCCGCCGTCGAGGTCAAGCAGCGACAGCGTCACGACCGCGTTGTCCGCGCCGGCGGCGGGGTAGGCGACCTCGGTGGCCGGCGTCTGCGGGTTCGCCGGGTCGGCGATGTGCCAACGAGGGACCGGGGAGTCGTCGCTGCGCGCGGCGAGGAGGGACGAGCCGTCCGGCGACCACCAGTACCCGCGCAGGCGCCCCATCTCCTCGGCGGCGACGAACTCCGCCAGCCCCCACGTGACGCCGGGGCCGTCTGGCTCCGCGAGCGTCCGTGCCCCCGACCCGTCCATCCCGACGACGTGCAGGGCCCCGCCCGACACGTAGGCCACCTGGCGCCCGGCCGGGTCCGGCCGGGGGTCGATGACAGGCCCGGCGGTGGGCAGCTCGCGGGTCGTGCCGCCGGCGACGTCGGTCACCCAGAGCCGGCTGGACAACGCGAATACGGCGCACGTGACGTCGCGGTCGGTGGCGTAGCCGACGATGCCGCCCGCGCCTTCCCGGAGCCGCTCGCGGCGTGCCCGCTCCTCCGGCGGCAGGTCCTCCTCCCCGGACCCGAGCAGCGGCAGCGGGTCGGCGAGCAGCCGTTCCGCCGGCGTGCCGGTCACGTCGAGAGCCCACAGGCAGGTGTTGCGGTCGGTGCCGCCGCGCGAGCGGAGGAAGAGCACCCGTGACCCGTCCGGGCTGGCGGTGATGCTGCGCGGAGCGCCGAGGGTGAAGCGCTGCGTGCGGGCGCTCAGGCGCGGAAAGGACGTCTCCGCCGACGTACTCGTCATGCGGCGAATCCTCGCACCGGCCCGGGAGCTCGGGCCCAGCAGGTTGCGACGAGGCAGCCCCGTCACACCACGCCGCGGCGGCTAGCCTGCACCGCATGACGACGCTTCCGGATCCGACGAGCCCGGACGAGCCGGCGCGCCCGGGCGACGTCCCGCCGCCGACGGACCCGGGGCCGGCCGCCGACCCTGCGGTCCTGGACCAGCCCGTCGTACAGGAGGCGGCCGAGGTCCTGGAGCGGGCGGAGCTGACCGAGCCGGGCTCACTGGCCGATCTCGACCGACGGCGCCGGATGCTCCTCGTGCACGCCCATCCCGACGACGAGACCATCACCAACGGCGCGACGATGGCCCGCTATGCCGCGCTCGGCGTCCAGGTCACGCTCGTCACCTGCACCCTCGGCGAGGAGGGGGAGGTCCTCGTTCCCGAGCTGGCGCACCTGGCGGCCGACCGCGAGAACGCCCTCGGCGCGCATCGGGCGAGCGAGCTCGCGACGGCGATGGAGGCGCTCGGCGTCGAGGACTTCCGGTTCCTCGGCGGCGCCGGGCGCTACCGCGACTCCGGGATGATGGGCACACCGTCCAACGAGCGTCCCGACTGCTTCTGGCACGCCGACCTCGACCAGGCGGCCGCCGAGCTGGTACCCGTGATCCGCGAGGTGCGCCCGCAGGTCCTCGTCACCTACGACCCGGACGGCGGATACGGCCACCCCGACCACATCCAGGCCCACCGGGTCGCGATGCGGGCCGCCGAGCTCGCCGCCGACGGCAGCCACGGGCGGGGCGCGCCGTGGACCACTCCGAAGATCTACTGGAACGCCGTCCCGCGCTCGGTCATGCTGGAGTTCCTCACCGCGATGCCCAAGCGCGGCGACACCTCGTTCGCGTTCGAGGCGATGGACTCCGACGGGGAGATGCCGGCGTTCGTGGTCCCGGACGAGCAGGTCACCACACGCGTGGACGGCACGGCGTACGTCGATGCCAAGGTCGCGGCGATGCGCGCGCACGCGACCCAGATCGCCGTCGACGGGCCGTTCTTCGCGCTGTCCAACAACATCGGGCAGAAGGTGTGGGCGGAGGAGTACTACCGCCTCGCGCGCGGGGAGCTCGGCGAGTGCGACGGGGCAGACGGCCGTGAGACTGACCTGTTCGCCGGGGTGGACTGACGCCGCCGCGGGCGCGGCGGCCGGCGAGATCGCCCGGACGGGTGAACGGTTCCTGCGGACGGGTGACACGAGTCCTCGCAAGGCGTGACCGGCTGCCCACGCGGGAGACTGGACCTGCGTCGCCGCGTACCCCTCGCCGCGCCGACGCGTCCGGCAGGATCCGTCGGCGCGCACCACGCGCCCCGGCACAGTGCCGCGCGCACCTCGTGTGATCGCGCGGCGGACGAGGAGAACTTCGTGGCGGCCACGACGATCGACAAGCGGATGAGCGACGCGGGAGCGGGCGTCCTGGCGGTCCAGCGAGCCGACGTCGGGCGTACGCGCGAGCGGCAGCGCCAGCGGCGCCTGCGGGTCGTCGCGGCTCTCGGTGGCGTCGTCCTCGCCTGGATGTGGCACCGGGTCCTCACGCTCGGCACGCCGTTCGGCTTCACGCTGCCGGAGGTCGACTGGCTGATCCTGTCGCCCATCCTGTTCTTCGTCCTGCTCGTCCTGCTGCTCGCCGGCATGCACCTCGGCAACGGCCGCTCGCCGCACGTCGTCCTGCGGCCCGAGCAGATCGACGTACGTCTCGACGACGTGGTCGGCATCGACGTGGTCAAGGCCGAGGTCGTGCGGGCGCTGAACCTCTTCCTCCTGCACCGCACCTTCGCCGACGAGATGGGGGGCCGGCCGCGGCGCGGCCTGCTCTTCGAGGGCTCGCCGGGCACGGGCAAGACCCACACCGCGAAGGCCCTCGCCGCAGAGGCCGGAGTGCCGATCCTGTTCGCGTCGGCGACGTCGTTCCAGTCGAGCTTCCAGGGTGCGACGCAGCGCAAGATCCGGACCTACTTCAAGGCTCTGCGGGCGGCCGCACGCAAGGAGGGTGGCGCGATCGGCTTCATCGACGAGCTCGACGCCATCGGCCAGGCGCGCACCGGCGTGGCATCCGCCGTGACGGTGGCGCCCATCGGTGCGCGAGCGGCCGCGTCCGGCTCGGCCGGCATGACCTGCTGTGGGGGGCTGGAAGGACTCCCGGCGGTGGGACTCGCCTCCGCGTCGCCCGGGGGCGTCGTGACCAGCGCCTTCGTCGGCAGCGGTGATCTGCAGATGGCGGTGAACGAGCTGCTCGTGCAGATGCAGTCCTTCGACGAGCCGACAGGGCCACAGAAGGCGATCGGCCGGGTCGTCGACGCGGTCAACCTGTTCCTGCCCGCGCACCGCCAGCTGCGCAAGCCCGCCGTGAAGCCGGCGAACATCCTCGTCGTCGCCTCCACAAACCGCGCCGACTCCCTCGACCCGGCGCTGCTGCGCCCGGGGCGCTTCGACCAGCGGCTCACCTTCGAGCTGCCGGCGAAGGCGGCCCGGCGCCAGCTCGTCGACCACTTCCTGGAGCGCAAGGCGCACGAACCCGAGCTGGACACCGCGCAGCGACGCGACGCCCTCGCCGCGGTGACGCAGGGCTACAGCCCGGCGCAGATCGAGGGGCTGCTCGACGACGCCCTCGTGCAGGCGCTCGGCGCCGGTCGTACGGCGATGACCTGGGCCGACATCGAGCGTGCCCGCATGGTCGTGGAGGTCGGCCTCGGCCAGCCGGTCGACTACACCGACCACGAGCGCCGGCTCATCGCCACCCACGAGGCGGGCCACGCGACGATGGCCTGGCTCGTCGCGCCGCAGCGCCGGCTGGAGATCCTGACGATCATCAAGCGGCGCGGTGCGCTCGGCCTGCTGTCCCACGGTGACCGTGAGGACGTCTACACGAGGTCACGCTCGGAGATGACCGCACTGATCCAGATCGCGATGGGCGGGCAGGTGGCCGAGGAGATCTTCTTCGGTGACGTGTCCACGGGCCCCGGCGGTGACCTGTCCTACGCGACGAATGTCGCCGCGCAGATGGTCGGGGCGTGCGGCATGACGGAGTCGCTGGTGTCCCTCGTCGCGGTCGAGACGAGCAGCTTCTCCGACACCAACATCGTCGGGAGGGTCCTCGGCGACGCCGACGGCCGACGGCGCGTCGAGGAGCTGCTCCGCACGCAGAAGGACGTCGCCGTCGAGCTCCTGCAGGCGAACCGGCACCTCGTCGAGGCACTGCGCGACGCGCTGCTCGACCGGCACGAGCTGATCGGGCACGAGATCACCGACGTGCTCGAGGACGCTGCCCGGGACGGGCGGGTGCTCGACCTGCGCGACCGCAGCAAGGACCACTTCCCGGGAGCTGCGGGCTGATCGCCCGCGACAGGCCCCTCGTGCCTGGTCGATGCCTACGCTGGCCCGCGTGCGACTCGCGACGCCCCTTGCCGCGGGCGTGCTCGGTGCGGTCCTGGGCTCACTTGCCGGGTCGCTCGGCACGTTCGTCCACCGCAGCGACCTGCACCTGTCCGCCGCCTCGCTCCCGGTCGGGCTCGTCCTCGCCCTCGTGCTCAGCGTCGCGACCGTCGTCCTCTGCGGCGCGGCGACCTCGTCCCGGCTCGCGGCGGCGGCCGCCGCCGCGGGGTGGCTGCTCGCGGTCCTGAGCCTCGCGTCCCGGCGGGCCGAGGGCGACGTCATCCTCGCGGCGCTGCCGTCCGGATACGTCTGGCTGTACGGCGGAACTGTGGCGGTCATGGCCGCGGCGGCCTACCCGTACGGCATGCTCCCGCGCGGCTGGGGGCCGAGCCCCGAGACAGGCGGGGGATCCTCGCTAGACGGTCCCGGCCGCCCGGCCGACGAGCGCAGGTGAGGGGCGGACGGCGAAGGGCGGGGCGCACCCGTGGGCGGTAGGGTCGCGGCGATGGCGGCGAACGGCGGGAGCCCCGCACAGCGCGGTGCGCCGGACCCGGCCGAGTTCCGCGCCGCGGCGGGCAGGTTCGCCACCGGCGTCACCGTCGTGACGACCGTCTCCGACGGCATGGACCACGCCATGACCGCGAACGCCTTCACCTCCGTCTCCCTCGACCCTCTGCTCGTGCTCGTCTGTGTCGCGCGGGAGGCCCGCTTCCACGACGCGATCCTTGACAGCGGCCTGTGGGGCGTCTCGGTGCTCGAGGCGTCGGCGCGCCCGGCCTCGGCGTGGTTCGCGACGCGCGGTCGACCGCTGCACGGCCAGCTCACGCGCTACGCCCACCACCGGGGAGCGCGGACCGGCGTGGCGCTGCTCGACGCGTCGCTGGCGACGCTGGAGTGCCGTACCTGGGCGGTGCACGACGGCGGGGACCACAGCATCGTCGTCGGTGAGGTCCTCGCCGTGGAGCTTCCCCAGCCCGACGGGCAGCCGTTGCTGTGGTTCCGCGCCGGGTACTCGCTGCTGCCCTGACCGCGGCTGACACGCCCGCAGCGCACGTCGGGACCCGCGCGGATCATGACCTAGCATGTCGATGGCGCGGGACGGCGCACGACGCCGCACGACGTCGCACGAGGCGGCATGACGCACGATGACGAACGACGACCGCAACCGCTCGGAGCCTTCGAACACGTGACTGCCGCCTCCTCGTTCGTCCGAGCCCTGCCGCGCCGCGCGTCCGTCCTGCTCGCACTGGTCGTGGGCCTGCTGGCCCTCGGCTACGGCGTGGCGTGGGCGGCAGCCGGCTCCACCGTTCCGCGGGGCACGACGGTCCTCGGCGTCCCGATCGGCGAGATGAGCCCGGAGCACGCGCGGCGCACGCTGACCGAAGGGCTGGCCGACCGCGCCGACGACCCGATCCCGGTCCGCGTGCGGGACGACACGTACTCCGTCGACCCGCGCGAGGCCGGGCTCGACGTCGACGAGGCGGCGACCGTGGACGCGGCCGGCGGCGGGCGTTCGCCCAACCCCGTCGAGCTGTGGCGCAGCTACTTCGGCGGTACGTCGGTCGAGCCGGTGGTGCAGACGGACGACGCACGGCTCGACGCAGCCGTGAAAGCCCTCGCGGACGAGGCTGACCGAGCGCCGAAGGAAGGCGCCGTGCGCTTCCGCGACGGTCAGGCCGTCGCGGTCGAGGCGCTCGCCGGCCGGGCGGTCGACCAGGAGGCGGCCGCGCAGGCTCTGCAGGAGGCGTACCTGCGTGGGGACGACGAACCCGTCGAGGTCCCGGCGGAGGAGCTCGCGCCGCGGGTCGGTCAGGACGAGGTCGAGCGCGCCATGCGGGAGTTCGCCCAGCCGGCCGTCGCGGCGCCCGTCTCGCTCGCTGTCGCGGGCCGCAAGGTGGCGGTGTCGCCGAAGGTGCTCGCTGCCGTGCTGTCCATGGCTCCGGACGACAAGGGCCGGCTCCAGCCGTCGCTGGACGCCCGGAAGCTGCTCGCCCGGGTCGGCAAGCGGCTGCCGGAGATCGGCTCGACCCCTCGGGACGCGAAGATCGTCCTCTCCGGCGGGCGCCCGCGCATCGTGCCGTCCCGCCCGGGTGTCACCGTCGACGTCAAGGGTCTCGGCGCGGCGGTGCTCACGGTCGCGCCGACGACGGGTGCGCGGGTCGTCAAGGTCCCGCACACCTCGGCGCGGCCAGAGTTCACGACCGCGCAGGCCAAGGCCCTCGGGATTCGAGAGGAGGTCAGCGAGTTCACGACGGAGTACCCCTACGCGCCGTACCGCGTCACGAACATCGGGCGCGCGGCGCAGCTCATCGACGGCACGCTGCTGCGGCCCGGTGAGACCTTCACCCTCAACGGCATCGTAGGAGAGCGCACGGCCGCGAACGGCTTTGCCGAGGGCACGATCATCAAGAACGGCAAGTTCGCCAAGGAGCTCGGCGGCGGCGTCTCCCAGGTCGCGACGACGACCTTCAACGCGATGTTCTTCGCCGGCCTCAAGGACGTCGAGCACAAGCCGCACAGCTTCTACATCAGCCGCTATCCGGAGGGCCGCGAGGCCACCGTCGCGTGGCCGGTCGTGGACCTGAAGTTCACCAACGACTCGCCGTACGGCGTGCTGATCGACACGATCCACCACCCTGGCAGCTCGCTGACCGTGCGGATGTGGAGCACGAAGGTCTGGGACATCCAAGCCCTGACGTCCGGGCGGTCGAACATCCGCTCCGGGACGAAGCGCTATGACGACTCGCCCGAGTGCGTGCGGCAGGACGGTGTGCCGGGATTCGACGTCACCGTCACCCGGGTGTTCCGCAAGGGTGGGCGCGAGGTCAAGCGCGAACGCTTCTTCACCCGGTACAACCCGGCCGACGACATCTTCTGCCGGCCGGCTCCCGAGCCGGAGCCCGAGCCCTCGCCCAAGCCCAGCGCCACGCCCAAGCCCAGCGCCACGCCCAAGCCCAAGCCCACCCCCAAGCCGAGCCCCAAGCCGACGAAGAAGCCCTAGCGGGGTCGCACCGTCGCGCTCCCAGGGCAACCTCGGTGTCCGACCCGCCAGGCGGTGAGCACCCGCCGTTACGCGCTCCTATACGGCAGCCGCTGCGCGGCGCTGCGCGGGGAGCTCCCGGAGCCGCCGGAGGACTCATCGTCGTGTGGACTCGCGGGCGGGCTGTCATACGCGGTGGTGTACGCGGGCGGAGAGTGTCGGTGCGTGTCGCTATCTATGGTCGTACACGCGTTCGATCGGGGAAGCGGAGCGTGCGGCGGCCGCGGCGGCGGGGCCGGTCCTTCGCCGGCTGACTGCCGCAACGAGGACCGGGTGACGGATCCGTGTGCCGGGTGGCCGCGGGACCCCGAGGACTTGATCGCGGTGATCGAGGAGTGTGAGCGTGAGGTCGCGCGGCTGCAGGCGCGTCAGCTGGCCGCGATCGCACGGCTGGACGCGGTGCGGGCGGGGACGCCGTTGGAGGGGTTCACCGACACGGAGGTCGGGCTGGCGTTGACGCTGTCGCCGAACGCGGCACGGTCGCGCCTGCATGTCGCGACGACGTTGGCCGGTCCACGGGCAGCGACGATGCGGCTGCTCGCGGACGGACAGATTGACTACTACCGGGCGGTGTGTGTCGTCACCGCCTTGGATCGGGTGGAGGACCCGGTGGCGGACGCGGTGGAGGCCAAGGTGCTGCCGACAGCGGCGGGCAGGACCGCGACCCAGCTCAAGACCGCGTTGCGTCGGGCCATCGCCACGGTCGACCCCGCAGGGATGACGAAGCGTCACGTCGCCGCGGCGGCCCAACGCGACGTGACGTTGTCGCCGGCCGAGGACGGCATGGCGTGGGTGAATCTCTACGCGCCGGCTGATGCCGCCATGGCGGTGTACTCGGCGGCGGACGGTCTGGCCCGCACCGCGCGCCGGGAGCCGGGCGAGACGCGCACGCTGGCGCAGCTGCGGGTGGACCTGCTCGCCGGGATCGCCGCTG
>JALYMU010000011.1 GCA_030773595.1 Actinomycetota bacterium
GGGTGCGCACACGGTACGGCGCGGCGCTCGCCGCGGGGTCCTGCGCGCCGCCCGGTGGTGGCCCGGGCGGGGACGTGGTGCCCGGCTGCTGCTGCGAGGGCCCGTCGCCCGCGGTCGGAGCGTCGGCCGGATCGGGACTGGCCGCGTCGGGACGCGCACCGCCGCCTCCTCCGCTGGGCCCGCGGTCGTCCGGCCCGCGGTCGTCCGGGCCACTGTCGTCCGGCCCGTCGCCTGGACCCTCGGCCTCCCCTCCGGCGTCCAGCGCCTCGTCAAGTTTGTCCTCGTCGAGGCCCGGCAGGTCGAACGGATCCCGCCGGCGGCGGTGCGGCAGCGCCAGCAGAGCAGCGGTGCGCACGTCCTCGGGCAGCACCTCGGTGCGCCCGTGCCAGGCGGCGAGTGCGAGGGCCGCGCGCGCGGTGACGAGGTCGCCCCGGAGGCCGTCGACGTCGAAGGCGGCACAGACGGCGGTGACCTGGCGCAGGGCGGCGTCGGACAGGACGACCTGAGGCAGCCGGGAGCGTGCCGCGGCCACCCGCTTCGCCAGCTTGGCGTCTTCGGTCGCCCAGACGGCGGCGAAGGTGGCCGGGGCCGCCTCGTAGGCGAGACGCCGGCGTACGACCTCGGCGCGCTCTCCTGGCTCGCGGGACGCGGTGACGGCCACGGTGAGCCCGAACCGGTCGAGCAGCTGCGGGCGGAGCTCGCCCTCCTCGGGGTTCATCGTGCCGACCAGCAGGAACCGCGCGGCGTGGCTGACGGACACACCCTCGCGCTCGACGTGGGCCCGCCCCATGGCGGCGGCATCGAGCAGCAGGTCGACGAGGTGGTCGTGGAGGAGGTTGACCTCGTCGACGTAGAGCACGCCGCGGTGCGCGGCGGCGAGCAGCCCCGGCTCGAAGGCCTTGACGCCCTCGGTCAGCGCCCGCTCGATGTCGAGCGAGCCGACGACGCGGTCCTCGCTCGCCCCGACCGGCATCTCCACCAGCCGTGTCGGGCGGGTCGAGGGCGCCGCGGCGACCTCGTGCGGGCCGTCGGGGCAGGAGGGGTCAGGCGCCGCCGGGTCGCAGCCGAAGCGGCACCCGGCGACGACGTCGACCTCGGGCAGCAGCGAGGCGAGGGCCCGGACGACCGTCGACTTGGCCGTGCCCTTCTCGCCTCGGACGAGCACGCCGCCGATACCGGGTGACACGGCGTTGAGCAGCAGCGCGAGCTTGAGGTCCGCCATGCCGACGACGGCACTGAAGGGGTACGGCGGGACGGCGCCGGACGGGGCGAGGCGAGCGTCAGGGGTGCCGAGCACGGCGGTCCTTCCTCGGGGTCCGCGCCCCGGGCCGGAGGGACGACGACCGGAGTCTCCTGGCTCCCGGATCGGCGCCGCCCGCAGCCTTCCCACCGTCACCGGCAGTGGCGTCGTGCGCGAGGCGACTCCCCGGTCACAGTGGCGGGACCGCCCCGGAGTCGTACCGGGTTCCTCCACGTGGCCGTCGCATGGCGAGCCGAACTCTAGCCGCACCCCGGCGCGACGGTGACCACAACCGGGTGACTCGCCGCCGCAAGGGGGTAGGAGCGCGCGCGAGACCAGGGAGGCGTCGTGCACGCAACGGTGGAGACGGTTCGGCGGCTGCGCTTCGACGACGGCACGCCGGTCCGGGCCGCGTCGGCGCTGGCCCCGCTCGGGGACGGGTGGCTGATCGCGCAGGACGACGCGACGCACGCCGCGTGGCGGCTCGGGGACACCCTCGTCCCGGTCCGCGTCATCCCCGCCGTGGACGGCCACGAGGTGTTCTCCGAGGCGGAGGGGACCAAGCACCTCAAGCCAGACTTCGAGGCGGCCTGCGAGATGGCTGTCGACGGGGAGCCGGGCGTGCTGCTGCTCGGGTCGGGCTCGAGCCCGCGCCGGATGCGGGCCTCGCTCGTGCGCCTGGAGGACGGTCACCCGACGTTCGAGGTCGCGGACCTGTCGCCGCTGTACGCGCGGGTGGTCGAGGTCCTCGGCATCCGGCCCGACCAGCTCAATCTCGAGGGAGCGTGCCGCAGCGGCGAGGTGATGCGGTGGTTCAACCGCGGCAACCTCGTGGGCGGCGTCCCCTCGGCCAGCGTGGACGTGAACTTCCGCGCGCTGGTGGCCGCCGTGACCGGGACCGGCCGGGTCGAGGCGGTGAGCGTGGCGGACCGCAGGACCTACGACATCGGTGAGGCCGACGGCGTGGGCCTCGCGATCACCGACGCGATGGCGCTGCCGGACGGCCGGGTGCTGGTGAGCGCGGCCGCGGAGGACACGCCCAACGCCGTGGACGACGGCCCCGTGGTCGCTGCGGCACTGGCCCTGCTCGACGACACGTCCGTGCAGGGCGTGGCCCAGCTCCCGGAGGTCGACTGCGAGGTCGAGAAGGTCGAAGGGCTCGCGCTGCGCGAGGTCACCGACGACGGGGTCGTCGTGACGGCGGTCGTGGACGCCGACGACCCCGACGCCCCGTCGAGGGAGCTGGTGGTCCGGGTCGTGTGGTGAAAAATCTTCGCCACGGAGGTTTCAGAACGGCCCGAATGAGCAAGGACGGTCAGTTGCGTCGCCGGAACCGTCCGGCGACGTGGGTTCGGTCCGGGGAGACCCCCCGGCCCTTGAGGGTCTGGAGAAGGCATGCGCGGAGTCCGTCCTCTGTCCGCTGCGGCACTGGGGGCGGTCACGCTCCTGGCCACCGCGTCCCCGGCGCTGGCGCACGACAACGACGACTTCAAGATCGGTGAGGCACTCGCGGCCGTGTCGGCCGGCGGCTCGGGCGTCAACATGACCGCCGTCGCGAACGTGCCCCACACCGGGGTCACCACGCCGCAGGCCGCGCAGAACGGCTCGGACATCGAGTTCCTGCGCCACCGCGGCCGCGACTACGCGCTGGCCGGGACGCTGCGCAACGGCATGCAGATCAACGACATCACCGTGCCGACCGCGCCGACGAAGACGGCGGTCTACGACTGCCCCATCACCCAGGGCGACATCCAGGTCTTCCGCCAGAAGAGCCGGGTGCTTGCGACCTACACCGCCGACGCGGCCATCGGCGCCGCCCGCCTCGGCGCGCAGTGCGTCCGCGAGGCGAACGCCCTCGGGTTCAATCTCGACGGGTCGGAGCTGGGGACCTTCCTCGTCGACCTCACCAACCCGGCCGCCCCGAAGACCGTGGGCTTCGCCGAGGTGGCGCAGGGCTCGCACAACATGACGGTGCACCCGAGCGGGCGCTACCTCTACAACTCCAACTCCGACCTCATCACGAACACGAGCCCGGACATCGCGATCTTCGACATCGCGGACCCGGCTCAGCCGAAGCTGGTCCAGCGCTACAAGCTCCCGTTCGTGCCGACGTCGCTCGGGTCCAACCCGCACGACATCTTCTTCAGCCCCTCCGGCGACCGCGCCTACGTCGCCGCCTTGTCCCAGACTTTGATCCTCGACACCACGGACCCCGCTGCACCGAAACGGCTTCCCGGCGGCCCCGCCGCCCCCGGCGCGCCCTCCGGCGGGCAGATCATCGACCCGGCCATCAACCTGGTCCACCAGTCCGACACCGTGACGCTGACCCGCAAGGACGGCACGGAGCGGACCCTGCTGGTCGTCACCGACGAGCGGGCGGGCGCGGCCGCGTCTGCTGAGTGCCCCGGCGGCGGCCTGCACGTCTACGACATCACCGGGGCACTCGAGCAGACACCGCGCAAGCTCGGCACGTGGTTCATTGGCCGGGTGGGCCCGGTCGAGCCCGGACAGGTGTGCACCTCGCACGTCCTGCGCCTGTACGACGACCAGGCGCTCATGACGATCGCGTGGTACAGCCAGGGTGCCCGCGTCATCGACGTCGCCGGCCTCGCCGACTTCGAGCCGCCCGCCGGTGCCGGGGACGCCGCCGTGGCCTACGGCGACGGCATCGGCATGACCGAGATCGGCACGTACGTCTTCCCCGACTCCGACACCTGGTCGTTCAAGACCAACCGGATCGCCGCGGACAGCTCGTTCTACGGCTACGGCAACGACCTCAACCGGGGCATGGACGTCTACCGGTTCACGCCCAGCGAGGCACGGCCGACCACGCCGCTCGACCCGATCGACATCTTGACCTCCGGCACGGACGCGGTCGCGTTCACCGGTGGGGGCACCGGCGGCTCGGGCGGCGGGACGGTGCCGGCCTCGACCTCCGTCACCTCCTCCGGCGGCACGGGCGCCGAGTCCGTCCGCGACGCGCTGCCCGCCGCCGTACCGCTGTCACTGCTGCTCGCCGGGCTGGTCGTGGCGGTGGCCGCCACGGCCCGCTCGCGGCGCACCGTGGCGTACTGAGTGGCGTACTGATCGCGCCCGGCCAGCGGCCGCCTGCCTTCGGGC
>JALYMU010000012.1 GCA_030773595.1 Actinomycetota bacterium
CTCGCCCGCGAGCTCGGCGGACGGCTTCTCGACCCCTCCATCGCCTACGTCGCATCCGACCGGGCGGTGCCGACGCCGTTCGCGTCGGCGTACGAGGTCCTCGACGTGGCGCCGTTCCAGCTCAAGCGGCTGCGCGCGTCGCTGCTCGCGCGCGGAATCGGCCGCGTCGTCGTGAAGCGGCGGGGTTTCGCCATGGAACCGGACGCGCTGCGCGCCCGGCTGCGGCTCCCCGGCGGCGGCGAGCAGGCCGTCGTCGTGCTGACGAGGGTCGCGGGGCGGCCGAGCGTGATCCTCTGCCGGACGGTGCGGGAGCGCGTCAGCTGAAGACGTCCAGGAACGCAGCGGAGACCGCCGACGGGTCGACGTCGAGGATTACGCTCGCCTGGCCGCCGTAGCTTGCCGTCCTGCGCCCACGGACCACCTCGGGGTGCGCGGTGGCCACCAGCGCGCCGGCGTCCCCGATCCGGCCGTCCCCGCCACCGCGCCGGCACTGGTGCACCAGCAACCTCCCCGCCAGCCGCGTCACCGGGTCGTGCGCCGCAGCCATCCGCTCCGCCGCTCGCTGCGGGACGGTGACGGCCCGGAACGCCCGCATCGGATAGAGCGTGCGGCGCTCCATCGGTGCGCGCAGGACGCGGCGCGTCGCCAGGGGGTCGTGCGTGAGGTTGAAGTCGTCCTCCCCCGGGACGAGGGCCCCGTCGCGGTCCTCGCCGCCCACCACGACGAGCGGGGTCGACATGCACCTGTGTACGTCGAGGGCGCGGGCGACGTTCGTCAGCGGACCGGCTGCGACGACCGTCGTGCCGCCGGCCGCGGCGACCCCGAGGAGGTCGACCGCCCGGGTGACAGGAGGCGGCGTCCGCGCGGACACGAGTGCGAGGTCCGCCATCGCGTCACGGCCGTGTTGGGTCCGTACATAAGTGTCCGGTCCATCCGTCCCGATGGCGACGTCTACATCGGTCGCGCCTGCCTCCGCCAGTACGGCCAGCGTGTTGCGCAGCACCTGACCGGCCGGTGCGTTGCCGCCGACACAGCTGACGCCGCGCAGGTCGGCGACGGACGTCCGCACGGCAAAGAGGATGGCGAGCGCGTCGTCCACTCCCGTGTCGACGTCCAGGACGACCGGCAGGCTCATCCGCGCAGCACCGAGCCGACGTACACCGCGTAGGAGGCGGCGAGCACCGCCCCTGCGGGACGGCCGAGCAGACCTCGGTGCGACGCCACGATGACGACGAGCGGGAGCGCCGCCGCGACCGCGGCCACAACCGGCGTCACGCCGGCAACCTGCAGCGGGGACGCGACAGCCGCCGCTCCCAACGTCATCGTGGCGTTGTAGGCAACGGATCCCACAACCGCGGCCACCGCGACGTCGCTGACGCGACGGCGCACAGCGGCAGCAACGAGGGCGAACAGCTCCGCGGTCGTGGCCAGCGCCAGCAGCGTCAGCCCGACGGGCGCGTCCGCACCACCGAGCCCTTCAGCCACGCGGATCGCGCCCTCGACGGCCAGGTGGCCACCCAGCGCCATGACCGCGAGACCGGCGAGGCTCAGCGCGAGGGCCCGGGCGGCCGGAGCCGGCGCGGGCGGTCGCTCGGCACCGTCGTCCGCATCGTCATCGTCCTCGCCGTCGTCCACGTCCTGGCCGTCCTCGTGCTCGGCGAGTTCCCCGATCGTCGGCGGCGCCTTCTCGCGCCACCAGACGGCGGCCACCAGAGCGACGTACGCCACCACGAGCGCGACGCCCTCGGCACGCGTCACGGACCGGTCCAGCAGCGTGATCCACGCCAGGCCGCCGGCGACCGTGGCGAGTGCGCCGTAGGTCCGCATGCGCCGGGCGGTGGGCAAGGGACGGGCGAGCGCTGCGAGGCCGAGCGCGGCCGTCAGCATCGTCACGTTGGCGCCCAGCGCGTCACCGGCGGCGAGGTCCGGTCGGTCCCGGACGGATGCGAGCACGGCCGTGACCAGCTCCTCGGGCTCCGCGCCGGCGAGGAGGATGCCGACGGCCACGACCGTGACGCCGAGACGGCGGGCGGCGGCCGCGGCGTGCTCCACGAACAGCTCCGCGCCCGCGACGAGCACCGCCGCGGCGGTGGCGAGCAGCAGCAGCCCGGCAATCACGAGCTGCGTCGGACGCGGCCCGCCGTGCCGCTCGTCACGCCGACACCTGTGTCACCGGCATGGAGGAGTCGGCGGGAAGGGCGAGGTCCGACGCTTCGCGGCCGCGGGCGAGCATCTGCGCCCCGAGCGCGGCGACCATCGCACCGTTGTCGGTGCACAAACCCGGCCTGGGGACCCGGACCCGCACGCCCGCCACCGCGGCCCGCTCCTGCACGAGGGCCCGCAGCCGGGAGTTGGCCGCGACCCCCCCGCCGACGACCAGGTCCGCCACGCCGTGCTCCGTGCACGCCAGCACGGCCTTGCGGGTGAGGACGTCGACCACCGCCTCCTGGAAGCTCGCGGCCACGTGCGCCACCGGCACGGGCTCGCCGGCCTTCTCGCGCGCCTCGACCCACCGGGCGACGGCGGTCTTGAGTCCGGAGAAGGAGAAGTCGTAGCGGTTCTCGCGCAGGTCACGCGGCCCGGTGAGCCCGCGCGGGAAGGTGACGTGGCCGGGATCGCCCTCGCGGGCCGCGCGGTCCACGTGCGGACCGCCGGGGAACGGAAGGCCGAGCAGGCGGGCCACCTTGTCGAAGGCCTCCCCCGCAGCGTCGTCCATGGTCGCGCCGAGGGGGCGGATCTCGCCGGTGACGTCCTCGACCAGTAGCAGGGACGAGTGGCCGCCGGACACCAGCAAGGACACGCACGGCTCCGGCAGCGGGCCGTGCTCGAGCTGGTCGACCGCCACGTGCGCAGCGAGGTGGTTCACGCCGTACAGCGGTGTACCGAGCGCGAGGGCGAGCGCCTTGGCAGCGGCCACGCCGACGAGCAACGCGCCGGCCAACCCGGGGCCGGCCGTCACCGCGACGGCGTCGACGTCGTGCATCCGGACACCGGCCCGCTCGCAGGCCCGCTCGAGTGTGGGGACCATCGCCTCGAGATGAGCACGGCTCGCCACCTCGGGCACGACGCCGCGGAACCGCGCGTGCTCCTCGACGCTCGAGGCGATGACGTCGGCGAGCAGGTCGTGCCCGCGCACTAGACCCACCCCGGTCTCGTCGCACGACGTCTCGATCCCGAGGACGAGTGGCATGTCAGTGCTCACCGCAGCGCCTCCTGCGTTGTCGGCGCCGTGCGCAGCCTCATCACATGGGCGTCGGCGCCGTCAGGCTGGTAGTAGCCCCGGCGCACCGCGATGCGCTCGAAGCCCAGGGACTCGTAGAGTCCCCGGGCGCTGTCGTTGTCGGCTCGGACCTCCAGCAGCACTTCCGTGCACCCTTGTCCGGTCGCTCGGTCGAGCAGCGCTGTGACGAGTCGCCGGCCGATGCCTCGCCCCCGCGAACCGGGCACGACCGCGACCGTCTGGACGTCGGCCGTCGCGCCGACCGCCAGCAACCCGGCGTACCCGACGACGTCGCCGTCCTCCTCCGCGACGACGTAGCTGCGGGTGTCGGGCCGCCCGAGCTCGGACCAGAAGGTCTCCGCCGACCACGCGTCGTGGCCGAAGAGCTCCCGCTCCGCCGGAAGCACCGTCTCGACGTCCCACCACCGCATCCGCCGCAGCGACACGCTCATGACAGCACCGACTTGCGCGGCGCCGGCTCCGCGGCGTCGGGACGGCGCAGGTAGAGCGGCACGGGCTCAAGCGTCGGCAGACCCGCCGCGACCCACCGGGCCAGGTCACCGGCGGACGGGTGGCGCGGTTCCCGCGCGTCGGGGAAGGCCTCGGGGTAAAGGAGGGCGCCTTCACCGGCGACCGGGCCGTCGTAGGCCACGTCCGCGGGCCGGGCGACGTCCGGACCGGTGGTCCGGGTGCTTCCGTCGTACGACGCCCAGTAGACCTCTCGGCGGCGGGCATCCGTCGCGACCCGGAACGCCCCCCGAAGCCCGGAGCCGAGCGCCAGCGCATCGAGGGTGCACACGCCGAGCACGGGAATCCCGAGGACGGCGCCGAGGGCGAGAGCGGTGACGAGGCCGACGCGCAGGCCGGTGTACGGTCCCGGGCCGACGCCCACCGCGACCGCTCGGAGGGCGTTGCGGTCGACTCCGGCCTCGGCGAGCACGGCCTCGACGGATGGCGCCAGGACCTCGGCGTGCCGGCGGGCGTCCACGGTGGTCCGGGTCGCGAGGACCCGGTCCCCGTCCGCGACCGCCACCGTGACGGCAGGAGTCGCGGTGTCCATCGCGAGCAGCACGGGAATGAGGTTAGCCCGGGGTCACGGTGAGCAACGTGGCGGGCGAGCCGTCGATCCGGGAACATAGGGACCTTCGGGACCTTCCCGGCGACGAGTGGAGGTAGGACCATGAGTCCCACGGGCGACCCGTCCGCGCCTCGCCGGGGGCGGCCCCGGCGTCGGCGCTCGTCGCGACGGCTGCTGGCCGCCGTACCCGCAGCCGTCGCGGTCGCGACGGCAC
>JALYMU010000013.1 GCA_030773595.1 Actinomycetota bacterium
CACCTCGCCCCCCGAGTGCGCCGGGCTCACGACCGTAGATCTCGGCCATCGCCACGTCGGGCCGCATGCCCTTCGCCAACGCGTGACCGTGGGGCCGATGGGTGGAGGTGATCCAGTCGGAGTCCCGGAGTGGTGTGCACACACCGACTGCCACGGCCTCCTGGCCCTGCGACTGGTGGAGGGTTCCGGGGATCTCGCCCTGGAGGTACCGCAGGTAGGCCATCTGCTCGAACTGACGAATCAGGACCATCTGCTCGAGCATGTGCAGAGCGGCGTCCTTGCCGACGTGCTCGATCAGCCCCGTGTGGTCCTCGGCGCCGAGCTGCGTCAGTGCCTCCAGGTGCCGGCCGAGCGCCGCCTTCGCCTCGGGGGCGACCACCGGCGAGGGCCGGACCTCAGGAGCCTCGGGGTCCGTGCCGCTCATCTCCTGCTGAAGGTTGGTCTCGATCATGCTCACGCCTTCCCGGACGAGCCGAACACCTGCATGAGCCGACGGACCTCGGTCGTCAGCGCCTGCGCTGCGCGGCTGTTGACGTCCTCAGGCAGACGTGAGCCGAAGAGCAGGTTGGGGTCCTCCCCTTCCTTGACCGCCTCGCGCAGCGCCGCACCGAAGACGTGCTTCAAACGCGTCCCGACGTTGATCTTGGTGATCCCCGCAGCGATCGCGGCCTGCATCTGGTCCGGTGGAGTCCCGGAGCCGCCGTGCAGGACGAGGGGGACGTCGACTGCCTCGCGGATCTCCTCGATCCTGTCGATGCGAACGTCTGGCACGTAGTCGGAGGTCACGAAGTGGACGTTGCCGACAGCGACGGCGAGGCAGTCCACCTGCGTCGCGTTCACGAAGTCGACGGCTTGCGAAACTTCGGTCATCGCACCGATCGAGGCGTCGACCGTTCCGTCGATGCTCATCTCGGCGAGAGCCCCGACCTCTCCCTCGACGGCGATGCCGAGACCGTGCGCGGCTGCGACCAAAGCACTCGTGTCAGCGACGAGACGGTCCCATGACCAGCCTTGGGTGTGCATCATCACGGAGTTGTAGCCGGCACCGAGTGCCGCTGCGGCCTCGACGAAGCTCTCGGCCTCGTTGAAGAGGATCCCGGTCGGCACCGTGGACCGACGAGCGAGGGAAGCGCACGCGGCACCGTAGAGCTCGACGCCGACCGAGGTCAGCCACTCGTGGTTCGCCGAAAGTCCGCCGATGCCGATGATGACCGGAGACCGCTCAGCTTCGGCCGCGGCGAGAACGGCCTCGAGGCTGTAAACGTCCCACGACTCGAAGTAGCCGACTGCGAAGCGGCCCTTCTCGGCGTCAGCCAACAGGTCAGGAAGTGGAACGACAGGCAAGGGCTGTTCCTCTCACATTTGTGAAGTCCTGCACGTCCGTGCATACTCATCGTGAGCACCATCACAACGGATGTCAAGCATCAATCGGCTGTCGACCGGCGGTGGCGCCGCCGAGGCAACCGCACGTCGGCGGCGCGTAGCGCTGGTGCAGCATCGAGCCGCCGCGGGATCGAGGGAAGGACGGACGAATGGCGCAACGCATCAGCCACGAGCGGCTGGCCCAGGCGGCGATCTGGTACTACGTGCACGACCTCGGGCAGGAGGAGGTGGCGCGCCGGTTGGGGACGAGCCGGTCCAACGTCTCCCGGATGCTGCGCGCGGCGCGTGCGGAGGGCATCATCCGCTTCCAGATCGCCTACCCCACCCGGCGCGACCTCGACATGGAGCACCAGCTCCATCAGCGGTTCGCCGACACGGCACTGCGCGAGGTCGTCATCACCTCACCGTCCGACCGCGTTGAGGGGCCGGGGTCAGAACAGACCGGGGTACTGGCGGTGGCGCAGAGCGCCGCGGAGTGGCTCGACACCAACCTTCGCGACGGACAGACCGTCGGCCTCTTCTGGGGAGGCACGGTACGGGCGATGGTCGACGTCGTGCACTTCAACGGCAAGCGGAACGTCCACGTGGTTCAGCTGGCCGGTGAGTGGAGCAACGATCCCAAGCGGTCCGGCCACGACCTGGTCCGAGAGCTCGGCCTCAAGCTGAGCAGCACGTACACGTACTTCAACGCCCCCGCCTTTGCCGCAACGCCAGCAGATGCCGACGCGCTGCTCGCTGAACCACAGGTGGCCGCATCGCTCGCCCTGGCACGCTCCGCGGATCTCTGCCTCCTCGGGGTCGGGGCGTTCGTCGCGGGCACGACGGCGAAGTTCCTGCAGCAGGCGAACGCGACCGAGGCCGAGATCGAGGAGGCCCGGGCGAAGGGCGTCGTCGGGCAACTAGCCGGTCGGTTCTTCGACAGCTCGGGCAAGCAGGCAGACCTGGAGATCCATCGCCGCTTGGTGTCTCTCGACCTCAACGAGCTACGGGAGTCGCAGACGATCGTCGTCATGGCGAGCGGCGCGGGGAAGTGCGAAGCGGTGCTGGGCGCTCTGAGAGGTGGCCTGATCGATGTCCTGATCGTGGACGCCGGCCTGGCGAGCGCGCTCCTCCACCCCTGAGGCCTCACCCGCCGTCCAGCTTCGGCGACGAGAACAGCGCCAGGTGCGGACCCGTGGGCAGTGCTCAGCCAGGAGGCGCCTGGCTGGCCGCGGTCCTGCTGATGTCCCTCGGCGCGCTGGCCTACGTGATCCGGGGCGCGGGGCCGTAGGGACGTCGCACCACCACTGCAGCGTCACAGCATCGCCAACGGAGTCACGGTGCGGCGCGGCGTTGTCAGCTCGGTAGCCCCAGCCGGCGGTAGCGCTCCAGCCGCGCCTCGAGCCGCTCCTCGTCCGGGCGGCGCAGCAGCGTCCCGAGCTCGTGCGCGAGGGCCTGCCCGAGCCGCGCCAAGAACGGGCCGGCCTCATCGGCGGCGTCCGGTCGCTCGGCCACGATGCGGTCCACGATGCCGTTGCGCAGCAGGTCCAGCGACCGCACGCCCTGGGCGTCGGCGAGCTCGGGAGCCCGCTCGGTGGTCCGGTGAATGATGGCCGAGGCTCCCTCGGGCGGGAGGGGGGACAGCCATCCGTGCTGCGCGCACAGCACGCGGTCCGCCGGCACGAGCGCGAGCGCCGCTCCCCCGCTGCCCTCGCCGAGGATGAGCGACACCGTGGGCGCCGGCAGCATCACCAGCTCGGCGAGGCAGCGCGCGATCTGACCGGCGAGGCCGCGCTCCTCGGCGTCCTCGGACAGCGCCGCCCCGGAGGTGTCCACGACCGTGAGCAGCGGCAGGCGCAGCTCCGCAGCGAGGCGCATGCCGCGACGAGCCTCGCGCAGTGCGTCCGGGCCGAGCGGTCGCCCGGCGTACTGGCTGCGCCGGTCCTGGCCGAGCACCACGCACGGCGCTCCGCCGAACTTCGCCAGCGCCAGCAGCAGACCGGGCTCGCTCTCTCCCTCACCCGAGCCATGCAGTGGTGTCACGTCGCTGGCGGCGACTCGCAGCAGAGCGCGCACGCCGGGCCGGTCCGTGCGCCGTGACCGCTGGACCGACTCCCACGCGGGCAGGTCCGCGAGCGGCTCCTTGGGCAGCTCCGGAACCTCGGGAAGGTCCCCGTCGCGGGCGGAGAGAACCTCCAGCGCCGTGGCGGCGACCTCGCGCAGCACCTCGGGTGAGACGACCGCGTCCACGAGCCCGTGCTCGAAGAGGTTCTCCGAGACCTGCACGCCTGTGGGGAAGGACTCGCCGTAGAGCGCCTCGTAGACCCGCGGCCCGAGGAAGCCGACGAGCGCGCCCGGCTCCGCGGCGGTCAGGTGACCCAGCGAGCCCCATGACGCGAGGACGCCGCCCGTCGTGGGATGGCGGAGGTAGACCAGGTAGGGCAGGCCCGCCGCCTTGTGCCGCGCCACCGCCGCGCTGATCTTGACCATCTGCAGGAACGCGACCGTGCCCTCCTGCATGCGGGTTCCGCCCGAGGTCGGCGCAGCGACCACCGGAAGCCGCTCGGCGGTGGCGCGCTCGATGCCGAGGACCAGCCGCTCCGCCGCGGCCACGCCGATCGAGCCGGCCAGGAAGGCGAACTCGCACGCGACGACGGCGACCCGGCGGCCGTGGATGCGCCCCTCGCCGGTCAGGACCGCCTCGTCCAGGCCGGTGCGGGCCCGCGCGGCGGCGAGCTCCTCGGCGTACGCCCCGGTCACCGAGGCGGGATCGCGCGGCGGCTCGTCCCACGTCACCCAACTACCCGGGTCCAGGACCCGCTCGGCCAGCTCCCGTGCTCCCGGACGCGACGACATCAGCCCGCGTCCTGCTCAGGTGCGGTGCCGTCCATCCGATCCAGCCACGCCCGCACCAACGCGTCGTGCTGCCCGAGAGTGGGCGGCGGCACGGTGACCTCGCAGAAGGCGTCGTCGAAGCGCAGCGGCGGCCCGGGCAGCCGAATCGGGCCGAGCGTCGCGTGCTCCACCTCGGCGAGCAAACCCTGCGAGCGGGTCTGCTCCCAGTCGTAGACGCGGTCGAGTGTGCGGACCTCGCCCGCCGGGATGCCGAGCTCGGCCAGCCGCGGCAACAGCTCGGCGAGGGCGTAGGCCGAGAAGGACTGCTCCACGGCCGCGATGACGGCGTGGCGGTTGGCGACGCGCTCGGCGTTGGTGGCGAAGCCCGGCTCCCCGGCGGGCAGCCCGAAGGCGGCGGCGAAGCGCTGCCACAGCCCTTCACTGCCGACCGCGATCTGCAGCATGCCGTCGCGGCAGTGGAACAGGCCGTACGGCGCGATGGACGGGTGGTGGTTGCCGGTGGCGGTCGGGAGGTCCCCGGCGACGGTCCACCGCGTGCCCTGGAACGCGTGGACGCCGACGATCGCGGCGAGCAGACTCGTCCGCACGACTCGCCCGCGCCCGGTGTGCTCGCGTTCGTAGAGGGCGCTGACCACGCCGTAGGCGCCGTACATGCCTGCAAGGAGATCGCCGATCGGCACCCCGACGCGGGTCGGCTCGTCCGGCGAGGGGCCGGTCAGGGACATGAGACCCGCCTCGCCCTGGGCAATCTGGTCGTAGCCCGCCCGTCCGCCCTCGGGCCCGTCGTGGCCGAAGCCGCTGATCGACAGGACGACGAGGCAGGGGTTGAGCTCGTGCAGGCGCTCGACCGGGAAGCCGAGCCGGTCGAGCACGCCGGGACGGAAGTTCTCGACGAGCACGTCGGCGTGGCGGACCAGCCGCTGCAGGACCGCCCGGCCGTCGTCGCTCTTGAGGTCGAGGGTCACCGACTCCTTGCCCCGGTTGCAGGACAGGAAGTACGTCGATTCCTTCGCTCCGTCGGGGCCGACGAACGGCGGACCCCACCCTCGCGTGTCGTCACCGGTGCCCGGGGACTCGACTTTGATGACCCGAGCCCCGAGGTCGGCGAGCATCATCGCTGCGTGCGGCCCGGCCAGGGCGCGCGAGAGATCGACGACCAGCACGCCGGCCAGCGGCGCGGTTGCAGTTCCGTCCACGCCCGCCGAGTCCTCCTCCGAGCTAGCACGCCGGAGGCGCCGCCGACGGGGCCGGCGGCGCCTCGAAGTGGCCGTGGCGTCAGCGCACGGCGTTGAGTGCTCTGACGATCCCGTGACCGTAGAAGCCGTTGAACTGCGTGGTGCCCTCGCAGTGCGCGGCCTTGATGGACCTGCGCATCGGTA
Organism: Actinomycetota bacterium; assembly: GCA_030773595.1. GTDB lineage: Bacteria > Actinomycetota > Actinomycetes > JALYMU01 > JALYMU01 > JALYMU01. The sequence continues at coordinate 5,598 of JALYMU010000013.1, forward strand.
AGCCTCCAGTCGTGCCGCAGGGGTGGCCCGGCATGGCAGGGAACGGTACGCCCGTCCGGCGGGGCGCACCAGGTGCGGCGCGGCGCGGGCG
>JALYMU010000014.1 GCA_030773595.1 Actinomycetota bacterium
ACGTTGGCCGAGTGGATCCAGTCGATGTTCGGCCGGCGCCGGTCGTGTTCGGCCGGGCCGGAGCCGCCCAGGACGACGACGGGGCAGCGGTCGATGTAGCTGTAGTAGACGCCCATCGTGCCCTGCAGGAGGCCGACCAGGTCGTGCAGGAGCACCGCCATCGGCTCGCCGGTGGCCTTGGCGTAGCCGTGCGCGAGCGCCACGGCGATCTTCTCGTGCGGGCACTCGATCATCTGGACGTCGTCCCCGCCGTAGTTCACCAGCGAGTCGTGCAGCCCGCGGAACGACGAGCCGGGATTCAGCGCGACGTGCCTGAGGCCCAGCCGGCGCAGGACGTCCACCATGACATCGGAGCCCCACTCGGGCTTGTCGTAGGGCGCGAAGTTGTCACCCCGGTCGTGGTGCTTCTCGTACGAGGCGGGGTGCTTGCCGCTGGTGTCGGATGTGCCCGTCATGAGGCTCCTGTCCGAGAGGGGTGGCGATCGAGGGCAGCGAGGATCTCGTCGGTTGAGCGCACGCGGGCAGTGCGCGGGAAGACCTCCTCGGCGAAGAAGGCGCGCTGCCTCTCGCGGCCGGTGAGGCCCTCGGGGACGACGAAGACCTGCAGGTCCAGGTCGCGCGCCGCGTAGGCGGTCGAGGCGACACCGACGTGGGTGGAGCCTCCGACCAGGATCAGCGTGTCGGCCCCACGTGACCGCATGGTCGGGTGCAGGCAGGTGCCGTGCAGCGCCGACCAGCGGTGCTTGGGGACGTCGAGGTCGCCGGGTCGCTGGCCGAGCTCGGCCAGCGTGCGGTACCCCGGGTCGCCCCCACCGTGGGGCGGGCGGGTGGGCCGTGGGTGGTCCGGGCCGAACAAGCGGTGCTGCCCGTCCAGGTCGGAGAGCGCCCGGGCGAGGTCGAGTCCGTCGGCTCGGTGGTCGGCGCGGGCATAGGCGACCAATACGCCCCGGCTGCGCACCTCGTCGGCGAGCCGGCGCACGTGCGGGATCGCTCCCGACGACTCCGCGCCCGCGCGGTAGTGCTCGAGCATGTCGAACACGCACAGCACGGTGCGTGCCGGATCGACGACTTCCTCGCCGCGGAACAGGGTGGGATCGGCGGCGCTCACCGCGGCGCGGTCCGGACGTGGACGACGGCCACGGCGCCGCCGCGCGCGGCCTCCACCCCGCGGGCCAGGGCCGCCGCGAGGTCGTCGGGGTCTTCGACCGGCCCTTCCGCCCAGCAGCCGTAGGAGCGAGCGAGGCCGGCGATGTCGACGGCCGGGTCGCTGATCCGCATGCCGATCCAGCTGTTCTCCGCAGGACGCCCGCGGTGCTCGGCCACCTCGACTTGATGCGGCTCGTCGTTGTAGAAGCTGGAGTTGTCGTTGACCACGATCAGCGTCGGGATGCCGTAGTGCACGGCCGTCCACAGGGCGGACGACGCCATGAGCAGGTCGCCGTCCCCGACGATGCCGACGCCGAGTTGACCGCGGTCGCGCGCGGCGAGCGCCCCGCCGACCAGCGCGCCGGGGCCGTAGCCCACCCCGCCGCCGCCGGAGTGGCCGAGGTAGCTACCGGCGCCCCGCAACTCCCAGACGCCGTCGGGCCACGTGCGGGTGTTGCGCACGCAAAGGAGGTGGTCCACCTCGCGGACGGCGGCCCATGTCTCGGCGACCAGCCGGGCCGGAGAGATGGGCCGGTCGTCCCAGCGGCTCCGGAGGGTCTCCTGCTGCTTCTGCCGGAGGGCACGCACCCTGTCGAGCACCTGGGCGCGGCGCGCCTCGACGGCCGCCCCGTCCAGCCGATCGCGCAGCGTGGCCACCAGCTGGGACACCCCGGTGATCGGATCGGCCAGCAGCTGCACGTCGCGCGCCAGCGGGCTGCCGAACGCGTTGGTCCACGACGGCTGGGCGAGGTCGCCGTGGGAGAGGTCGATCACCAACGGTCCGGTCCGCTCCTGGGGGTCGCCGGCGCCGCGGGGGCCGCGGTCCCGGGCCCGCAGCAGTGCGGTCAGGTCTAGGACGTCGATCGCCAGCACCACGTCGGCGTCGGCCATGAGCGAGGCGTCGCCGGTGCAGTTCTGCGGGTGCGTGGTCGGCAGGACGACGAAGTTGCGGTCGTCGCGGTAGGCGGCGCCGAGCAGCTCCACGAGCTCGCCGACCAGCGCGGTGGCGCGCGGGTCGAACCCGACCCGCCCGGCCACGACGACCGGGTAGCGAGCGCCCACGAGTGCCTCGACCGCTCGCACGAGGGATGCCGGCTCGATAGCCATCGGCGGGGCTGGGGCGTGCCGGGCGAGGTCGGGCAGGCGGATCGGCGCCTCCAGCCGGGCCTCCTGCACACCGGCGTCGAGGCTGACGTAGGCGGGACCCTGCGGTGCCGACAGCGCGCGCTGGCGGGCTCGGGCGACGTCGGCGACGAACGCAGCCGGCGTCGTCGGCTCGGCGTTCCAGACGGTGTAGTCGCGGACGAGCTCGGCCTGGTTGGTGGCCGAGTGGATCCAGTCGATGGGCCGCCGCTGTGCCGGGTCGGCCGGACCGCTGCCGCCGAGCAGCAGCAGCGGTGTGCGGTCGCAGTAGGCGTCGTAGACCGCCATCGACGCGTGCATGAGCCCGACGAGGTCGTGCACAGCAGCGACGCCCAACCGCC
>JALYMU010000015.1 GCA_030773595.1 Actinomycetota bacterium
GAGCGCGCCCACGCGGGCAGTCCCGCCGCTCACTTCGCCTTGCGCCGCGCCCCGCCGCGCCGCTCGGACGGGCGCAGCACCGGCTCTCCCGCCTCGATGGCCGCGAGACGGTGCGCCGCGCCGTACTCCGCCAGCGCCTCGGCCAGCGCTTCGGCTGACGGCATCGCCGCCAGCACGTCGACCCGCAGCCCGTGCTCCTCGGCCGTCTTCGCCGTCTGCGGGCCGATGCACGCGACGACCGTCGCGGTGTGCGGCTTGCCCGCGATGCCGACGAGGTTGCGCACGGTCGAGGAGGAGGTGAAGACGACCGCGTCGAAGGACCCGCCCTTGATGGCCTCGCGCACCGGCGCGGGCGGCGGCGCCGCACGGACGGTCCGGTAGGCCGTCACGTCGTCGACCTCCCAGCCCAGCTCGCGCAGCCCCGCGACGAGCGTCTCGGTCGCGATGTCGGCGCGTGGGAGGAACACCCGGTCGATCGGGTCCAGCACGGAGTCGTAGGCCGGCCACTCCTCGAGCAGGCCCGCCGCGGACTGCTCCCCGGAGGGCACGAGGTCAGGCTTGATGCCCCATGCGACGAGGTCGGCCGCGGTCTGCTCTCCGACGGCCGCGACCTTGATCCCGGCGAAGGCGCGGGCGTCCAGGCCGTAGTCCTCGAACTTCTCCCGCACCGCGCGCACCGCGTTGCGGGAGGTGAACGCGATCCACTCGTAGCGCCCGGTCACCAGGCCCTTGATCGCGCGCTCGATCTGCTGCGGCGTGCGCGGCGGCTCCACCGCGATCGTCGGCACCTCCTCGGGCACCGCGCCGTACGCCCGGAGCCGCTGCGAGAGCGCGCCGGCCTGCTCCTTGGTCCGCGGCACCAGGACGCGCCAGCCGAACAGCGGCTTCGTCTCGTACCACGACAGCTTCTCGCGCAGGGCCACCGTCGGGCCGATCACCGTGATGACCGGCGTCGCGAGACCCGCCTCGCCCACGGCCTCGCCGACGGTCGCAAGGGTGGCGACCACCGTGCGCTGGGCCGTGGTGGTCCCCTGCTCGGTCACCGCGACCGGGGTGCTGCCCGAGCGGCCGCACGCGAGCAGGCCCTGAGCGACCTCCTCGATGCGGTCGAACCCGCCCAGCACGACGAGGGTCGTGCCGGCGTCGGCGTGCGCCGCGCAGTCGATCGTCGCCTCGTGCGGGGGAATGATGTGCACCGAGCGCGCCTTGGCGTCGGTCAGCGGGATCCCGGCATAGGACGGGACGGCGGTCACCGCGGAGACGCCGGGCACGACCTCGAACGGCACGCCTGCCTTCACGCAGGCGCCCGCCTCCTCGGCCAGCCCGTTGAACGTCCCCGGATCGCCGTCCATCAGCCGGACCACGCGCCGACCGGACTTGGCGGCCTGCACGACCAGCTTCGCCCGCGCGGCGTGGGCCAGCGGCGCGCCGTCCTCGCCGAGCGAGCCGTCGATCACCTCGACCCCGGCCGGTGCGTGCACCAGCGCGCCGTCGCGGACCATGCGGTCGAGCACGACGACGTCGGCGACGGCGAGCGCGTCGACCGCACGCAGCGTGAGCAGCGACGGGTCACCCGGCCCGGTGCCGACGAACGCGACACTGCCGATGGTCTTCTTCTTCACAGCAGGGCGGGTCACTGGACGCGCTCCCCCATCAGTTCGGCAACCCCTTCGGCGAGGAGCTCGCCGGCCAAGTCGCGGCCGACGCGTGCAGCATCCTGGAAAGGACCGGTTTTCGACAACCGGACGCTTGCGGTGCCGTCGACGCTGGCGACGACGGCTCGTAGGTAGATCTCCGGACCCTCGTCGCCCTCGGCGACCTCGGCGTACGCGCCGACGGGCGCGGCGCAGCCCGCTTCGAGGGTCGCGAGCAGTGTGCGCTCCGCGGTCACCGCGGCGCGCGTGGTCGGGTCGTCGAGTACGCCGAGCAACTCGCGAACGTCCGCGTCCGCGGCGCCGTCGCGCGCCTCCACCGCGAGCGCCCCCTGCCCCGGAGCGGGCAGCATCTGCAGCGGATCGATGACCTCGCTGACCGCGTCGAGCCGGCCGAGCCGGGCCAGCCCCGCGCGGGCGAGGACGACCGCGTCCAGCGCCCCGTCGGTCACCATCCGCAGGCGGGTGTCGACGTTGCCGCGGATGGCCCGCACGTCGAGGTCGAGACCGAGCACGCGAAGCTGAGCGGCCCGCCGCGGCGAGCCGGTGCCGACCGTGGACCCCGGCGGCAGCTCGCCGAGCGTGAGCCCGTCCCGCGCGACCAGCACGTCTCGCGGGTCCTCCCGCGGCGGCACCGCCACCACGGACAGCCCCACGGGATCGGCCGTCGGGAGGTCCTTGAGGGAGTGCACGGCGAGGTCGACCTCACCGCGCAACAGTGCCTCGCGCAGCGCGGTGACGAAGACACCCGTCCCGCCGATCTGGGTCAGCGCCGCCGCGGAGGTGTCGCCGTACGTCGTGATCTCGACGAGCTCGACCGGCACGCCCGTGCGTGCCGTCAGCGTGTCTGCGACGGCGCGGGACTGCGTCATGGCGAGCATGCTGCGGCGGGTCCCGAGGCGCAGCGAGGTAGGGGCGCTCATGGCGCTCCCTCGTCCAGCTCGGCGGCCGAGACGGCCTCGACGGCGCGCGGGTCGAGGTCGAACAGCTCGCGCAGCACGTCGGCGTAGGCGTGCCCGCCGGGCGCCTCGGCGAGCTGCTTCACCCGCACGGTCGGCGCGTGCAGCAGCTTGTCGACGACCCGGCGGACGGTCGCGGCGACCTCGTGCCGGTCCTTGTCCGACAGCGTCGGCAGGCGCGCGCCGAGCCGGACGAGCTCGGCGTCGACGACCTGGGCAGCCATCGAGCGCAGCGCCACGACCGTGGGTGACACGGTGACCGAACGCTGCCAGCCGAGGAAGGAGGCGACCTCCTCGACGACGATCCGGCGTACGGCCTCCACGTCGGTCGCCCGGCCGTCGTCCTCGAGGAGCACACCAAGGCGCTCCAGGTCGACCAGCGTCACCCCGTCGCAATCACCCACCGCGGAGTCGACGTCGTGCGGCAGCGCGAGGTCGAGGACGAACTGCGGTGCCGGGCCGCGGCGCGCGCGGGCGGCGAGCACGCTCGCCAGCGGGATGACCGTCCCGACGGCACCGGTGCAGGAGACGACGACGTCGGCGCTTCCCAGCGCGTCCTCGAGCCGGTCCAGAGGTACGGCGGACCCGCCGACGGTCGACGCCAGCCGCCGGCCGTGCTCCTCGGTGCGGTTCGCCACGACGACGTCCGCGAACTCAAGGCGGCGCAGTGTCGCCGCGGCCAGCGCGCTCATGGACCCGGCGCCGACGACGAGCGCACGCAGACCCGGCAGCGGCCCGATCGCGTCGGCGGCCAGCTCGAGGCCGACGCTTACGAGCGACTGCCCGGCCCGGTCAATGTCGGTCTCCGCGTGGGCGCGCTTCCCGACGCGGATGGCCTGCTGGAACAGCTCGTTGAGGATGCGCCCCGCGGCGGCGTCCTCCCGGGCCAGGCTCAGTGCCTGCTTGACCTGACCGAGGATCTGGCCCTCGCCGACGACCATCGAGTCCAGCCCGCAGGCGACGCTGAACAGGTGCTGGACTGCTCGGTCCTCGTAGTGGACGTAGAGGTGCGGCGTGAGCTCGTCCAACGCCAGCCCGGTGTGGCGGCACAGTGCCTCGGAGACCTCGGTGACACCGCCGTGGAACTTGTCGACCTCGGCGTAGACCTCGGTGCGGTTGCACGTCGAGAGCGCGACGGCCTCGGCGACGTGGTGGCCCCCGACCACGTCACGCAACAGCTTGCCCACCACGTCGCGGTGCAGCACGGCGCGCTCGAGGAGCGCCACGGGCGCGGTGCGGTGGCTCAGGCCGACGACGAGGATGCTCACAGCCGCACCACCCGCGCGAGGTCGGAGTCCTCGCCGCCGTCCGCGTCGCCCGGCGAGCCCTTGCGCTGCTCGTGGAAGGCGAGGATCTGCAGCTCGATGGACAGGTCGACCTTGCGGACGTCGACTCCATCGGGCACCGCGAGCACCACGGGCGCGAAGTTCAGGATGCTGGTCACGCCGCCGGCGACCAGCCGGTCGCAGACGTCCTGCGCCGCGGACGGGGAGGTGGCGATGACGCCGATCGAGGCGCCGGTGCGCTCGAGGGTCGCCTCGAGCTCGTCCATGTGCACGATCGGCAGTCCGGAGACCCTCGTGCCGACGAGCTTCGGCTCCACGTCGAGCAGCGCGGCGATGCGGAACCCGCGGGAGGCGAACCCGCCGTAGTTCGCGAGCGCGTGGCCGAGGTTGCCGACGCCGACGATGACGATCGGCCAGTCCTGGGTCAGGCCCAGCTCGCGGGAGATCTGGTAGACGAGGTATTCGACGTCGTAGCCCACACCACGGGTGCCGTAGGACCCGAGGTAGGACAGGTCCTTGCGCAGCTTGGCGGAGTTCACGCCCGCGGCGACGGCGAGGCCCTCCGAGGACACCGTCGCGACGCCGCGCTCGGCGAGCCCGGCCAGTGCCCGCAGGTAGATCGGCAGGCGGGCGACCGTCGCATCGGGGATGCCGCGCGGCGGCCTCGCCGTCGACGCCCCGGACGTGTCCGGACCGCCATCTCTGCCGTGGGTCACAGTGCTCCTGCCGGCTCCTGCCGAGGTGGTGTCGGCCTCAGAGTAAGCACTTGTGAACGAAGGCACAAAGTCGGCGGCCCGTCCGTCGCCGGGGCGTGCAGGGCGCGGGTACGGCGGGTCGACCGGGGTCGCCGGCTCAGGCCTCCAGCGCGCGCCGCAACCGCGCCTCGTCGACCCGCCAGAAGTCGTGCTGCACGCCGTCGACCAGCGTGACCGGGATCTGCTCCCAGTAGCGCGCGCGCAGCTCGTCGTCGTCGAGGATGCTGCGCTCCTCGAACCCGGCGCCAGTCGACGCCGCGACCCGGGCGATGACGGCGCGCGCCTCGTCGCAGAGGTGGCAGCCCGGCTTGCCGATCAGCGTGATGCGCGGCCGGCTCGTCGTCACGCCGGCAGTGTCCCACGGCGCCGGCGCTACGCTCGCTGCCATGTCCGCGACCGCTCCTCCGCCTCCGGGAGCCGGGTCCGGCACGACATCGCCCGTGGCTGCCGCAGGAGTCGCCGCCGCGGCGGCGGCCGAGCGCGAGGCGGCCATCGCCGTACCCCCCGACCCCACCGCGGCGGCGTTCTTCGACGTCGACAACACGGTCATGCAGGGTGCGTCGATCTTCCATCTCGCGCGCGGCCTCCACCGCCGCGGCCTGCTCACCTCGCGCGACATCGCCCGCTTCGGCGTCGACCACGCGCGCTTCCGGCTGGCGGGCACCGAGAGCCCTGCCCAGATCGCGCGGACGCGCGAGGCCGCGCTGCACTTCGTCGCCGGGCGCAGCGTCGGGGAGCTCGCCGCGATCGGCGAGGAGGTGTACGACGAGCTGATGGCGACCAGGGTGTGGCCGGGGACGCGCGCCTTCGCGCGGATGCACCTCGACTCGGGTCAGCGGGTGTGGCTGGTCACGGCGACACCGGTGGAGGTGGCGGGCGTCATCGCGCGGCGGCTCGGGCTGACCGGCGCCCTCGGGACCGTCGCGGAGACCCGCGACGGGGTCTACACCGGCCGGCTCGTCGGGGATGTCCTGCACGGCCCGGCCAAGGCCGACGCCGTCCGCGCCCTGGCCGATCGCGAGGGCCTGGACCTGTCCCGCTGCGCGGCCTACAGCGACTCCGCCAACGACATCCCGCTGCTCTCGCTCGTCGGCCAGCCCTGCGCCATCAACCCCGACCGCCGACTGCGGGCCCATGCCCGGGCCTGCGGATGGCGGGTGCGCGACTACCGCACCGGGCGCAGGGCCGCGCGCATCGGCATCCCGACCGCCATGGGCGCGGGCGCGGTCGGTGGCGCGGTCGCGGCAGGTCTCGCCGTACGCCGCAGCAGCGAGCGAGCTTAGGACTCGTCTGCGGCGCCCGGTTGGGCAATAGTGGACCACCGCACCAGGCCCCACGAGGGCGTGCGGTCGTCGCGGTACGCCCGCGCGAGCAGTCGAGACACATCCGGGAGGTCGGCGGTGGCGGCAACGGAGGCGACCGCCATGCGCGTCGCCCTGCGCCGCCTCGTCCAGGCGGCCCTGTCCGTGCAGCTGCTCCCCCTCGCCGTGCCGCTGACCGCGGGCCCCGGCATGGTGCTGGCCGTGTCCGACGGCACGGCCGCCCCCCTCTCGGCGTCCGGGCCATCCATCGCTGCGGCCACCGGAGTCGTCGCCGCGCCGGAGATCCCCACGAGCGGCGCCGAGGACGCCGAGCTCGATCGAGTGCAGGCGCTGGTCATGCTCGCCCAGCGCGGTGACGGTGAGGCCTTCGCCCAGCTCTACGACCGCCACGTCACGGCCGTCTACCGGTACCTCTACCTCCGGGTCGGCTCCCACGCCCTCGCCGAGGACCTGACGAGCGAGACGTTCCTGCGCGCGCTACGGCGGCTGGACTCCTTCACCTGGCAGGGACGCGACATCGGCGCGTGGTTCCTGACGATCGCGCGCAACCTCGTGACCGACCACTTCAAGTCCAGCCGGTTCCGCCTCGAGGTGCCCACCGCGGACATGGCTGACGCCGACCAGGTCGACGGCGGCTTCGAGGAGGTGCTCGTCGGCCGGCTCAGCGCGGCGGCGCTGATGGAGGCGCTCGCCCGCCTGCGCCCGGACCAGCAGGAATGTCTGGCGTTGCGGTTCCTGCAGGGCCTCAGCGTGGCGGAGACCGCGCTGGTCATGGGCCGCAGCGAGGGAGCGGTCAAGCAGCTCCAGCTCCGCGGGCTGCGCGCCCTCGCCTCCACACTTCCGGACGGCCTGCGATGAGTGCGCCGCGGTCCGTAACCGGCGGGCGTCCCACTCGTTGTATGTCGTGGAAGCGTGTGCGCAGGCTCGGGCGACCCGGAGGTGGGCGGTGCTGACTCTTGCGCTGCCCGAGGTTCGCCGGCGCGCCGAGGCGCTCGCCGCAGGACTCGACGGGGCCGCGCGCGACGCCGGCGGCGACGCAGAGGTGCGCCACCTCGTCGCCCTCGCCGAGGCGATGCGCCTGCCCGCACCCGGCGTCCCAGGCGAGGAGTTCCGGGACGCCCTGCGC
>JALYMU010000016.1 GCA_030773595.1 Actinomycetota bacterium
GAGGCCAAGGACGCCGCGGTCTATGACTTCAACCGCAACGAGGTCCCCGGCTCCACCTCCCGTGACCGGGCCTACTGGCGTGACGTCGGGACCATCGACGCGTTCTACGACGCGCACATGGACCTGATCTCGATCCACCCCTACTTCAACCTCTACAACGGCGAATGGCCCATCTACACCGGCCACGACCCGCTCCCGCCGGCGAAGTTCGTCCACAGCGAGGAGGACCGGGTCGGGCACGCGGTCAACTCCATGGTCTGCTCCGGCACGGTGGTGTCCGGCTCCTACGTCGACCTCTCGGTGGTCTCCCCCGGCGGCTTCATCCACTCCTGGGCCAAGGTCACGGGATCGGTGCTGATGCACAACGTCCGCATCGGCCGTCATGCCGAGGTCCGCAACGCCATCCTGGACAAGAACGTCGTCGTCCCCGACCGCTGCCGGATCGGCGTCGACCTCGACCACGACCGCGCCCGCGGCTTCACCGTCTCCGAGAACGGCGTCGTCGTCGTCGGCAAGGGACAGAAGGTGACGAGGTAAGTCATCCAGGTGCGGCCCGGTAGCCTGCGGCCGTGGCTCCCGCCTGCACGCTCCTGCTCACCCTCTCCGGCGCCGACCGTCCCGGTGTCACGTCCGCGCTGTTCGCGGCACTGGCGCCCTGCGACGTCGAGGTGCTCGACGTGGAGCAGGTCGTCATCCGTGGCCGCCTGACGCTCGGTGTCCTCGTCACCGCCTCACGTCGGCTCGAGCCGGCGATCAGGGACGCGGCCGAGGCGGCCGGCTCCGCCCTCGGCCTGGCGGTCGACGTGAGTGACGGCGGGGACGAGGAGCCCCGTCGGCGCGGGCGGACCCTGGTCACGGTGCTCGGGTCGCCGCTGCGTCCGGCGGACCTGGCGGGTATCGCGGGGCGCGTCGCCGACACTGGGGCGAACATCGACCGCATCGTGCGCATCGCGGCCTACCCGGTGACCGCCATCGAGCTCGAGGTCTCCGGCGCCGACCCGGACCGGCTCCGCCCGCTGCTCGCCCAGGACGCTGCCCGCCTCGGCGTCGACGTCGCGGTGGAGCGCGGTGGGCTGCACCGGCGCGCCAAGCGCCTGATCTGCATGGACGTCGACTCGACGCTCGTCCAGGGCGAAGTCATCGAGATGCTGGCGGCGCACGCCGGCTGCGAGGCGGAGGTCACGCGCGTCACCGAGGCGGCGATGCGCGGAGAGCTGGACTTTGCCGCCTCCCTGAGGGAGCGGGTGGCCCTGCTCGCAGGGCTCGACGCGGGGGCGCTCGACGCCGTACGACGTTCCGTGCAGCTCGCCCCCGGCGCCCGGACGCTGGTGCGCACCCTCAAGCGGCTGGACTACCGCTTCGCCGTCGTCAGCGGCGGCTTCAGCCAGATCGTCGACCCGCTGGCCGCCGATCTGGGCATCGACTACGCCGCGGCGAACACCCTGGAGATCGCCGACGGGAAGCTGACCGGCCGTCTCGTCGGGCCCGTCGTGGACCGCGCCGGCAAGGCCGAAGCGCTGGAGCGCTTCGCTGCGGACGCCGGCGTGCCGCTGAGCCAGACCGTGGCGATCGGTGACGGCGCCAACGACCTCGACATGCTCGGCCGCGCCGGGCTGGGAATCGCGTTCAACGCCAAGCCGGTCGTCCGCCGGGCCGCCGACGCCGCCGTCACCGTCCCCTACCTCGACGCCGTGCTTTACATGCTAGGCATATCCCGCGGCGACATCGAGGCCGCGGACGCCGCGGAAGGCGTGGCCACGGCGGCTCCGCCGCTGTCCCGGTGACGGTCGTGGAAAGGACCGGCTTGGCCGGCGGCTGCACGAGCCGGCACATTCGGGGGACCATAGGGACATGACGGATCGCGACGACGACGTTGCGCTGCGAGACCGGCTGGGCCCGTCGTCGTACGGCAACGGCGGGCCGGCCGGGTCGCGCACTGAGCCGCTGCCCGCGGAGCCCTCGCGCTACCAGCTCATCGCCGAGCTCTCCAGCGACCTCATCACCTGCGCGCGGGCTCACGACGACGTGATGGTCTTCGCCTCCCCGGCGGCCCGGACACTGCTGGGCCGCAGCCCGACCGAGCTGCTCGGCGTCTCGCTCACCGAGTTCGTCCATCCCGAGGACGCCGTGGCGCTCGAGCGCGCGCGCCAGGAGGTGCTCGCCGGCGCCGCGCGGGTGCTCGTGCCCTACCGGGTGCGCCATGCCGACGGACACCTTGTGTGGGTCGAGTCCGTCCTGGTCCCCCGCCGCGACGGTGCGGGTGCGCTGACCGAGGTCCACTGCGCCACCCGGGACGTCACCGCACGACGCCAGGCGCAGGAGGACCTGAAGCAGCTCGCGCTCTGCGACCCGGTGACCGGCCTGCCCAACCGGACGCTGCTCACCGACCGCGTCCGCCACGCGCTGGCCTCCCTCGAACGCCGCCCGCGCCGGATCGGTCTGCTCGTCGTCGACCTCGACGGCTTCCGCGCGGTGAACGACCGTCACGGCCACCAGGCGGGTGACGAGATCCTCGTGCAGGTCGGGCAGCGGCTCGCCGCGCTGGCCCGGCCCACCGACACGGTGGCCCGCCTGGCCGGCGACGAGTTCGTGATCCTGGCCGAGGACCTGACCCGGCGTGAGGACGCCGAGACCATCGCCGGGCGCGTCGCGGAGGCGCTGCGCCCGCCGTTCGCGGTCGGGGTCCTTGTCGGGGAGCCGGTGACGGTGACGGCGAGCATCGGCGCGACCGTGACGGACCGGGACAGCGCCGCGGACGTCCAGGAGATGTTCCGGCAGGCCAACCTCGCGCTCTACCGCGCGCGCCAGACCGGGCGCCGCATCGCGGTGTACGACGGAAGCGTGCTCGCGGGTGCGGTACGCCGGATGGCGACCGAGCGACGGATCCGCACCGCCCTCACGCGCGACCGGCTTCGCGTGCACTACCAGCCCGTGATCGACCTGCGCAGCGGGCGGGTGGCCGCGGCGGAGGCTCTCGTCCGGATCGAGGACCCCGACGGGGCGCTGGTGGAGCCGGGTGAGTTCCTCGACGTCGCGGAGCACACGGGCCTGGTCGTCGACATCGACCGGTGGGTGGTGCGCGAGGCCGTGGCCGAGGCCGCGCGCCTGGGCGAGGAGGTGACCGGCGGCGCTCCGATCGAGGTCTCGGTCAACGTGTCGGCCCGGTCGCTGCCGCACCGGTTCGGGGAGTCCCTCGCCGACGCGCTGGCGGACTTCGCCGTGCCGGGCCGCCGGGTCGGCGTCGAGGTCGCGGAGCGGTTCCTGCTCGGTGGCAGTCCGGCGGTGTCCTCGACGTTCGAGCGCCTGGGGCACCTCGACGTCGGCGTCGGCGTCAACGACTTCGGGGTCGGCTATGCCGCCCTGTCCTACCTGCACCAGCTCGACCTGTCGTTCGTGAAGATCGACAAGACCGTGGTGCACCGGCTCCGCGACGGGGACCGGACCGGGCGGGCGATCGTCCGCGCCGTGATCGACCTCGCGCACGACCTCGGGCTGCGGGTCGTCGCGGAAGGTGTGGAGACCGCCGAGCAGCTGGCCCTGCTGCGGGCTCTCGACTGCGACCGGGCGCAGGGGTTCCTCTTCGCCCGGCCGGAGCCCGCGGACCGGCTGCGCGAGCTGCTGCGCGGGCGCCCACGCTGGTGAGAGGTACGCCCCGACGCCTGCCGCCGGGGGGCCCGAACGTCATGCGCCGATCGCGTGCACCCCGCCGTCCACGTGGACGATCTCCCCAGTCGTCGCGGGGAACCAGTCGGAGAGCAGCGCGACGCACGCCTTGGCTGCGGGCTCCGGGTCCTCGATCTTCCAGCCCAGCGGCGAGCGCGCGGCCCAGATGTCGGCGAGCTGGTCGAACCCAGGGATCGATTTCGCCGCCGTCGTGCGCAGCGGACCCGCCGCGACCAGGTTGACCCGGATGCCCTCGGCGCCCAGGTCGCGGGCGAGGTAGCGCGCGGTCGACTCGAAGGCCGCCTTGGCCACGCCCATCCAGTCATAGATGGGCCACGCCACGGTGGCGTCAAAGTCGAGACCGACGACGGAGCCGCCGTCGGTCATCAGCGGCCGCGCCGCGACCGTGAGGGCCTTGAGGCTGTACGCCGAGACGTGCACCGCCGTCGCGACGTCCTCCCACGGGGTCTGGAGGAACTTCCCGCCGAGGGCGGACTCCGGGGCGAAGCCGATCGAGTGCAGCACCCCGTCGAGGGAGTCGACGTGCTCGCGCAGGCGCTCGGCCAGCCCGTCGAGCTGCTCGGCGCTTGTGACGTCCAGCTCCACCACCGGAGCCGGCTCCGGCAGCCGGGTGGCGATCTTCTCCGTGATGCGCATGGCGCGCCCGAAGGAGGACAGCACCACGCGCGCCCCCTCCTGCTGGGCGAGGCGGGCGACGTGGAAGGCGATGGAGCTCTCCATCAGCACGCCGGTGACGAGGATGTTCTTGCCGTCGAGGATGCCCATGGGTGGTTCCGTCCTGGAGGGCGCGGACTGCCGCGCGTCGCGATCAGTGCGGTCGGTGCATGCGGTGGTGCGGGCGGTCGGTGGGGGCGTCCGTCAGTGCCCCATGCCGAGGCCGCCGTCGACCGGCACCACAGCGCCGCTGATGTAGGCGGCATCGTCGGAGGCGAGGAAGCGCACGACCCGGGCAACCTCCTCCGGTGCGGCGAAGCGCCCGGCCGGGATGGCGGCGAGGTAGGCCTTGCGCCGGTCCTCGGGCAGTGCGGCGGTCATGTCGGTGTCGATGAACCCGGGGGCGACGACGTTGGCGGTGATGCCTCGCGTGCCGAGCTCGCGGGTGACCGAGCGGGCCAGGCCGATGAGCCCGGCCTTCGACGCCGCGTAGTTGGCCTGCCCCGGGCTGCCGTAGAGGCCGACGACTGAGGAGATCAGCACGATTCGCCCGCGCTTGAGTCGCAGCATCCCCTTGGCCGCCCGGCGGGTGACCCGGAACGCGCCGGTGAGGTTCGTGTCGAGCACGGAGGTGAAGTCCTCATCGCTCATCCGCATGAGGAGCTGGTCCCGGGTGACTCCCGCGTTCGCGACGACGATCTCCACGGGCCCGTGCTGGACCTCGGCCGCCGAGAAGGCCGCATCCACCTCAGCGGTGTCGGTCACGTCGCAGCGCACGCCGTACATGCCCTCCGGCGGCTCGCCGGAACGGTGGGTCACCGTGACCTTGTCGCCGTTGTCGGCGAAGGCGCGCGCGATGGCGAGCCCGATGCCGCGGTTGCCTCCGGTGACGAGCACGGAGCGGCTCATGGCGATGGACCCCTTCGGACGGCGCGACGTCGGACGCGTGGCAACCTATCGGTCCACCGGCGGGTACGCCGAAACGGTCCCGTCCTGCCCGACCGCCACGCCGCTCCACAGCCGCCAGGAGGCCCTCGACATGTCCAACCGCACGTACCGCATCACGGAGATCGTCGGCACCTCGACCGACGGGGTGGACGACGCGATCCGCAACGGCATCGGGCGCGCCGCGGAGACGCTGCGCCACCTGGACTGGTTCGAGGTGACCGAGATCCGCGGGCACATCGTCGACGGTCGGGTCGACCACGTGCAGGTCGGCATGAAGATCGGGTTCCGGCTCGAGGACGCCTGAGGCCCCGCCCGCGAACCGGGCCGCTTTGTGCGTCAGCCTTGCCTGACCAGGTCCGACAGCGAGGCCGGGATGCGCACGCCACGGGGGACGTTACGGCGACGCGTCCGCCTGCCGCTACGACCTCGCTCGGGCCGCGACCGGGGCCGTTCCTGCCCCGGCTCGGCCCGTGCCCGGCTCACGGCGGGCACATGGTGTCAGACGCCGCGCTGGACGGCGCCCGTCACCCGCGTCGCCTCGGCGACCGCGGCGTCCCGCGCCGCGGAGGCCTCCTCGACCGTGAGCGTCCGGTCCGGGGCACGGAAGCGCAGCGTGTAGGCCAGCGACTTGCGCCCCCCGCCCACCTGCTCGCCGACATAGACGTCGAACAGCCGCACCGCCTCGAGCAGCGGGCCGGCTCCCGCCCGCAGGGCGCGCTCGACCTGCGCCGCCGGCACGTCGCTCGCCACGACCAGGGCGACGTCCTGGATCGCGACCGGGTAGGTGGACAGGACGGGCGCCTGCGCGATGCGCAGCCGGTCCAGGCCCATCCGGTCCAGGTCCAGCTCCATCGCCGACGTCCGGGCCGGCAAGTCGAGCGCCGTGACGACTCTCGGGTGGAGCTCGCCGGCGTGACCGACCAGCTGCGCGTCGACATACAGGGCAGCACACCGGCCGGGATGCCAGGGCGCGTGCTGGTCGGCCCGGACCTCGAGCTCGACGCCGACCGCGCGGGCGACCTCACGTGCGGCCTCGACGGCGTCGGCCCAGCACGCGGCCCGACCGGGGCCCCACCACCCGACCCGCTCCCGGTGGCCGGACAGGGCGACGGCGACCCGGCGCGGCTGCCGGGGCAGGGCGGCGTCCTGGCCCACCAGCTCCTCCGCCGTGGGGCGACGGTCCACCGGGAGCCGGGGCGCCGTCGTCGCCTGGCCCGGATCGGGACGGAAGACCGTGCCGATCTCGAAGACCGCCGCGTCGGGCATCCCTCGCCCGACGTTGCGCCGAAGCGTGGCCAGCAGGCCCGGCAGCAGTGTGGTCCGCAGCAGCGGCTCCTCGGTGGAGATCGGGTTGGCGACCCGCAGCGCGTTGCGTCGCGCGTCGTCGGCGGGCAGCCCGAGCGCGTCCCACACGTCCTCGCGGACGAACGGGTAGGCCGGCGTCTCGACGTAGCCGGCGTCGGCAAGCGCCCGACCGACCCGGCGCACAGCGCGCTGCGACGGGGTGAGGCCCCGGCCCGCCGGAGCGGTCGGCAGCCGCGACGGGATCGCGTCGTAGCCCTCCAGCCGCAGGATCTCCTCGACCAGGTCGGCGGGACCGAGGAGGTCCGGGCGCCAGCTCGGCGGAGTGACGGCCAGGACGTCGCCGTCCCCCGGGTCCACGGCGCAGCCCACGTCGACCAGACGTCGTACGACGGTCGCGGTGTCGACCTGCCGCCCGCCCAGCCGCGTCGCCTCGTCGGCGCGAAGGCGCACAGGTGCCGGGTGGACAGGCTGGCCGGCGATGGTCGGGTCCTCGAGGACGCGGCCGCCGCCCAGCTCGGCGAGCAGCTGCGCTGCCCGTCGTCCTGCCACCGGGGCCAGCGCGCCGTCGACTCCACGCTCGAAACGACGCGACGCCTCGCTCGGGAGGCGGTGCCGGCGGGAGGACCGGGAGATGGTGCCGGGGTCGAACCACGCCGCCTCGAGGACGATGTCGGCCGTGGTGGCGGAGATCTCGGTGCTCGCACCGCCCATCACGCCGGCGATCCCGATGGGCCCGGAGTCGTCGGTGATGAGCAGGTCCGCGGCGTCGAGGCTGCGGGCGACGCCGTCGAGGGTCTCGAGCTTCTCCCCCGCACTCGCCCGGCGTACGACGATCGGCCCCTCAAGGCGCGCGGCGTCGTAGGCGTGCAGCGGCTGACCGAGCTCGAGCATCACGTAGTTGGTGACGTCCACGGCGAGCGAGATCGGGCGCATCCCGGCCAGGGCGACCCGACGCTGCAGCCACGGCGGCGAGGCGGCGGTCGGGTCGAACCCGCAGACGCGCAGGGCGACGAACATCGCGCAGGCGTCGAGGTCCCGGATCTTGACCGGCCACCCACCCCCACCGCTTGCCTCGCCCGCCGGCTCGTCGCGCCGCCCCGGGTCGTGGAAGTCCACGCCGTACGCCGTGGCGGCCTCGCGCGCGATGCCGCGTACCGACATGCAGTAGCCACGGTCAGGCGTCACGGCGATGTCGAGCACGTCGTCACGCAGCTGCAGGACGTCGTAGGCGTCGGCGCCCGGAGCCGGACCCGAGCCGAGCACGAGGATCCCGCTGTGGTCGTCACCCAGCCCGAGCTCGCGTGAGGAGCAGATCATCCCGTCGGAGACGTGGCCGTAGGTCTTGCGGGCGGAGATGGCGAAACCACCGGGGAGGACCGCACCGGGCAGCGCGACCACCACACGGTCGCCGACGGCGAAGTTGCGCGCTCCGCAGACGATGCCCCGAGGCGCGTCCTCGCCGACCGAGACCGTGCACCACCGTATGGTCTTGCCGTTCTTGTGCTCCTCCTCGGTGAGGTCGAGCACCTGGCCGACGACGAGCGGACCCGTGACGTCCTGCCCCAGGGCATGGACCCCCTCGACCTCGAGACCGGCGTCGATCAGTCGGTCGGCGACATCGCGCGCCGACACCTCGGCGGGAAGGTCGACGTGCTCGCGCAGCCACGACAGAGGGACGCGCATCAGAGCTCCGTGCCGAACTCGAGCGGGAAGCGGACGTCGCCCTCGACCATGTCGCGCATGTCCTGGACGTTGTGGCGGAACATCAAGGTGCGCTCGATGCCCATGCCGAATGCGAACCCGGTGTATCGCTCGGGATCCACGCCGCAGGCGACCAGCACGCGAGGGTTCACCATCCCGCAGCCGCCCCACTCCACCCAGCCTTCGGAGGAGCAGGTGCGGCACGGCCTGGACGGGTCGCCCACCGACGCACCGCGGCAGACGAAGCACTGCAGGTCCACCTCGCCGGAGGGCTCGGTGAACGGGAAGTAGTGCGGCCGTAGACGCGTCACGAGCCCTTCGCCGAACATGCTGGACGCGAAGTGGTCCAAGGTGCCCTTCAGGTCCGCCATCGTCAGGCCCTCGTCCACGGCGAGCCCCTCGACCTGGCTGAACACGGGTGTGTGGGTCGCGTCGAGCTCGTCGGTGCGGTAGGTCCGGCCCGGGCAGACGACGTAGATGGGCGGCTTGCGCGCCAGCATGCTGCGCGCCTGCACCGGAGAGGTGTGGGTGCGCAGCACGAGGCCCGACTCCGGCGTACCGACGAAGAACGTGTCCGACTCGGAGCGCGTCGGATGGTCCGGGCCGATGTTGAGCGCGTCGAAGTTGAACCACTCCGTCTCGAGCTCCGGACCCTCGGCCACCTCCCACCCCATGGCGACGAAGACGTCGCAGATGAGGTCCTGGAGCATGGTCAGGGGATGGCGGGCGCCGGCGGACCGGCGGTCCCACGGGAGCGTGACGTCCACGGCCTCCTCGACGAGCACCCGCGCGTCGCGCTCACCCTCGAGCTCCTGCTGGCGCGACTGCAGCGCCCGGTTGACCGCCGCTCGCGCCTGCCCGACGCGCTTGCCAGCCTCCGCGCGCGCCGCAGGCGGCAGCGCCCCGATCTCCCGGTTCGCCAGCGCCAGCGCCGAGCGGTCGCTGGCGTGCTCGAGCCGCACCGCCCGCAGAGCGTCCAGGTCGCCGGCGGCCGCGATCGCCGAGAGCGCCTCCTCGCGGGCGCGCTCCACCTCGCCGGATCCCAGCGCGCTCACCTGCACGGGGTCGTAGGACTTGTTGGGTGCGGACATACGCCCTCTCGGTGCCGCGGTTCTGGTCGAGGAACCCGAGTCTAGGACGCGGCCCACGGGAACCGCGCCGAGGTTTCAGCCCTGCCCGGCGGCTCCGGCGTCGCAACGCCGCTCGTCCGACCCTCAGCCGTCCGACCCTCAGCCGTCGATTGCTCACCCGTCGAACCTTCAGGCGTCGAACTCCGGGACCCCGCCGGGCAGGACGAACCGGAACAGCGCTCCCCCGTTGCGCGCGCGTCCGATCTCGATGGTCCCACCGTGGGCCTCGATCAGGCCGCGGACGATGTAGAGACCCAGGCCCGTGCCACCGCGGCGCCCGCTGCGCCAGAACTTGGTGAAGACGCGAGTCTGCATCTCCTCGGGGATGCCCTCGCCCTCGTCCATGACGGTGACGGCGGTGGCGTCGCCGTCGCCCTCCAGGACCACCGTGACCGTGCCCGCACCGTGCCGGATCGCGTTCTCGAGGAGGTTCGCCAGGCACTGGGACAGCTTGTCAGCGTCGGCCCACAGCTCCGGCAGGGGCTCGCGGACCTCGACGACGAACCGGTCGGCGTCGTTCCCGGCCGCGACGAGCCCCGCGATATGCCTGCGCACCGCGGCGTCGATGTCGACGTACTGGCGGCGGATCTCCAGGCGGCCGGAGTCGATGCGGGCGATGTCGAGCAGCTCGGTGATCAGCCGGACGACGCGGTCGGCGTCGGAGTCGACGGTCTCGAGCATGAGACGCTTCTGCTCGTCGGTGAAGCGGTCCCACTTGGCGAGCAGCGTCGCGGTGAAGCCCTTCACGCTCGTCAGTGGCGAGCGAAGCTCGTGGGCCACCGTCGAGACCAGCTCGGCGCGGCTCGTCTCCTCGCGACGGCGCGCATGGGTGTCACGAAGGGCGACGACGAGCCGCTCGACCGGCCGCAGGCGCGCCGGGCGGACGAAGCGGGCCGTCACGAGGACCTCGCGACCGTCGGGCAGCAGCAGCGCGCGCTCGGGGTGGCCGGTGCGGGTGTGCAGCCCGCCGTAGGGCTGGACGCAGCGCCACCAGTCACGCCCGTCCGGGTCCTGCAGCGCCAGCACGTCGGTGAGGTCCTTGCCGACCGCCACCTCGGCCGGGATGCCGGTGATCCGTGTCGCCGCCGCGTTGAAGGTCACCACGCGCCCCTGTGCATCCGCGACGACGAGGCCGTCGGGACTGTCGTCCGGGCGCAGGACCGGTGCATCGGCGAATTCCGGCACGGAACGGACCCTACTCAGTGCCGGACTGTCGGCGACAGCCACCGGGCCCGCGCTGGGCACGTGCGGAGGCGTAGAGGCACACGGCAGCCGCGGTGGCGAGGTTGAGGCTTTCCGCACGCCCGTGGATCGGCACCCGCACGACCTCGTCGGCGAGGGCCCGGGTGGAGTCGGGCAGCCCCCATGCCTCGTTGCCGAAGACCCACGCGCTCGGTCGGGCGAGGTCGCCGAAGTCGCTGAGCTCGTCGAGGTCGCGCGCGCCGCTGCCGTCGGCCGCCAGGACACGCAGCGACGCCGCGCGGGCAGCGTCGACCACGCGGTTGACGGGTACGCCGATCACGATCGGCAGGTGGAACAGGCTTCCGGCGCTCGCTCGCACGCACTTGCCGTTGTAGACATCCACCGATGCATCGGTGAGCACCACGGCCTCGGCTCCGGCGGCGTCCGCGGTCCGGATCACCGTGCCGGCGTTGCCGGGGTCCCGGACGTTGGCGAGGACGGCCACGAGCTGGGGCCGGCTCGCCAGCACGTCGTCCAGGTCCCGGTGCAGCGCGCGGCAGACCGCGACGACGCCCTGGGGCGTCACGGTCTGCGTGATCGCTGCGAGGACCTCCCCGCTGGCGCGGTGCACCACCACGCCGCCCGCCTCGGCCAACTCCACCAGCTCGGGGTGGCGAGTCGCCGCCTCAGAGGTCAGGAAGACCTCGAGGGCGACGCCCGGAGTGCCGAGCGCCTCACGCGCCGCCTGCGGCCCCTCGGCGAGGAACCGCCCGTCGGAGGCACGGAAGGCCCGCTTGGCCAGCCGCCGAGCCGCCGCCACCCGCGGTGAGCGGGTGGAGGTCAGCTCGGGGCCGGCCACGGGGACAGCTCGTCCGACGGTGCGGGGATGCGCGCCGGTCGTCAGGCGGCCGGCGCGTTCTTGTCCGCCGGGAGGGCGGCGCGGGCCACGTCGACCAGCGCCGTGAACGCCCCGGCGTCGGCGACCGCGAGCTCGGCCAGCATGCGGCGGTCGACCTCGACGCCGGCCGCCTTGAGGCCCTGGATGAACCGGTTGTAGGTCATGCCGTTCTGGCGCGCCGCGGCGTTGATCCGCTGGATCCACAGCTGGCGGAAGTCGCCCTTGCGCGCCTTGCGGTCGCGGTAGTTGTAGACCAGGGAGTGGAGCATCTGCTCCTTGGCCTTGCGGTAGAGCCGGGAGCGCTGGCCCCGGTAGCCGCTCGCCCGCTCGAGGACGGTACGGCGCTTCTTCTGGGCGTTGACCGCCGCCTTCACGCGTGCCACGTGTGCTTGCTCCTTCGTTGGGGGGCCGGTCGGGACGGGCTCCCGTCGTACGGGTGGGGCGGCGCGTCAGCGGCCGAGCATCTTCTTGATCTTCTTGACGTCGGCCGCGGAGACGGCGACGTCGAGCGCGAGGCGTCGGGTGCGCGTCGAGGGCTTGTGCTCGAACAGGTGGCGGCGGTTGGCCTGCTCACGCATGACCTTGCCGGCCCCGGTGAGCCGGAACCGCTTCTTGGCACCGCTGTGGGTCTTGTTCTTCGGCATGCAGCCGTATCTCCTCGTCGTGCCACGCGGCCT
>JALYMU010000017.1 GCA_030773595.1 Actinomycetota bacterium
CGCAGGCGGCGCGCGGCGGGCGGGCCGCGCGTCGCGGCGGGGAGACGGCCGGGGGCGTGGATGCCAACGCGAGCAAGGCTCACCTGCTCGACCTGGCGAAGCGGATGGGCGTGCGCGGCCGGTCGAAGATGACCAAGGGAGAGCTGGTGGAGGCGCTGCGGAAGGCCAATGACGCCGCGACCGCCCGGGCGCGCTCGGAGTCGTAGGTCCACGCCGTCCTGGCGCCCGCCCCGCGCAGTGCTCCCGCGGTGTCCTCGTTGCTCCCGCGGTGTCCTGGCGGGTCCCTCATCGCTCCGTGGTCCGGAAACGGATGTGCCGGCCGGGACGCACCTGCGCCGCCCGGTCGACGTCCGCGTCGAGGACCACGGCGATCACCGGGTAGCCGCCCGTGACGGGGTGGTCGGCGAGGAAGAGCGTCGGCAGTCCCGCCGGAGGCACCTGCAGCGCGCCACGGACAACCCCTTCGCTGGGCAGCTCGTCGGTCGACACCCGCTGGAGCGGCGTCCCGGTCAGCCGCATACCGACCCGGTTGCTCTCCGGCGTGACTGTCCATACAGCACTGCACAGAATGTCCCGCGCCGAGTCGGTGAACCAGTCGGCGCGCGGACCCATCCGGATCCGGAGCTCGACAACGGCGGGCATCGGCCGGTCGGGGTCCGCTCCGGCGACCGGCACCAGGCCGTCGACCTCCGCCCCGGCGAACGTCGCGATGTCGGGCGGCGCGTCACCCACGGGCAGCCTGGCGCCCCGCGCGAGCTTCGGCGGGCCGAGCCCCGACAGGACGTCGGTGGACCGCGAGCCGAGGACGAGTGGAACGTCGATGCCGCCGCGTACACCAATGTATGTCCGGAGTCCTGACACGGCGCGGCCGAGCCGTAGCTCCTCCCCCGACCTCACCACGGACACGACTCCGGCACCGATCGGCCGTCCGCCGGCCGACGCGTCGCAGTGCGCCCCGGTCAGCACAACGGTCACGTCCTCGTCGACCCGCAACCGCAGACCGCCGAGTGTCACCTCGATCGCCGCCGCGCCGTCCGGGTTGCCGAGCAGCCGGTTGGCCAGCCGCAGCGACCCCCGGTCGGCTGCGCCCGACGTACCGACGCCCCAGCCGGCGTGGCCGACGCGCCCGAGGTCTTGCACCGTCGCGAGCGGACCGGGCGCGAGGACCTCGAGCTCCGCGGTCACCGCACCTCCACGAAGGCGACGCGCGTCCCCGGAGTCAGCAGCGCGGGCGGTTCGCGGTCCAGGTCCCACATCCGCAGGTCGGTCGTGCCGATGACCTGCCAACCGCCGGGTGAGTCGTGGGGGTAGACACCGCTGAACTGCCCGGCAAGCGCGACCGCGCCGGCGGGGACACGGGTCCGCGGCGTCGCTCGACGAGGCACGTCGAGCCGGCGGTCCTGCCCGACGAGGTAGCCGAAGCCCGGGGCGAAGCCCGGAAACGCGACGGTCCACACCTGTCCGGTGTGGGCTTCCACCACGCCACGCTCCCCGAGTCCGGTGAGGGCCGCGACCTGGGGCAGGTCCTCGCCGTCATAGGCGACCGGGACCTCGATCGCTCCGGCGTCCTGACGGCAGCCCGGTCGTGGGGTCAGCGACTCGACCTGCTCCGCGACCCGCGCCACGGTCGTCCGCGCGGGGTCGATGTGTACGAGGACCGTCCGGGCCGCCGCCACGAGGTCGACGACACCCTCGAGGCGTACGGCGGAGAGTTCGGCGTGCAGCGCGAGGACCTCGTCGAGATCCTCGACCTCCACGAGCAGGCCGACGTCGCCACAGGGCAGGAGTCTTCTTCCCGGTCGTGGGCCCACGGTTCCTTCCTACCCAGGGCGCGACGTATGCGAAGCGGGTGTCTTGACGTGACCCTCGCGCCACTGTCTGTAGACGAACAGGGCGCACCGCCGTACTTGCAGCAGGCCTGCACAGGCGTCTTGAGCTGCGGTCACGGGCAGGAAGGCGCAGACACAGGGCCGAACGGGTGAAATAACACATCGGCAGCGTGGGCGCCAGCCCTGCAGAGGTTTCCGGCCGCCAGGACGGGTACAGATTCGTGCAGAACAACGTCACCCGACAACAGGAGAGAAGATGTTCGAGATCCTCGCTCTGCTCGTCGCCGGTCTGATCATCGGCCTGCTGGGCAAGCTGGTCGCGCCGGGCGACAAGGACAACGTGCCGATCTGGCTCACCATCCTCTGCGGCATCGGCGGTGTCCTCCTCGGGACGGCGCTCGCCTCGGCCATGGGCGTTGCGAACACCCCCCGCATCGACTGGATCCGCTGGGCCATCAGCATCGCGCTCGCCGCGGTCCTCGTGATTGCCGCGTCGACGCTCACGGGCCGCAACACCCGCCGCTCGATCTGACCGGCGCCCGGCAAGGGCGCAGGATGCGGAACGGCGCCTCCACCGCTGCGGCGGTGGGGGCGTCGTCGTGTGTGCGGCCAGGTTCGGCGCGCCAGACCTGATGCCGTGTCAAGCGCTTGACCGCTCTGGCCACCCAGACCCGGCTCGTGGCATCGGTCGGCGTCGAAGGCGCCCGCGAGACCTACAGCTCGACGCCGGTCAGGACGAGTACCCGCTCCTCGGTCAGGTCGTGCATCGCCGCCTGGACGCCCTCGCGCCCGACGCCCGAGTCCTTGACACCGCCGTAGGGCATCTGGTCGGCGCGATAGCTCGGGACGTCACCGACGATGACACCTCCGACCTCGAGCACACGGGCGGCACGGAATGCGGTCTGCACATCACGGGTGAACACCCCTGCCTGGAGGCCGAAGCGTGAGGCGTTGACGCGCTGAAAAGCGTCGTCCACCGAGTCCACCCTGTCGAGGACCACGACGGGCCCGAAGACCTCCTCGCACGACACCTTGGCATCGGTCGGGACACCCTCGAGCACGGTGGGCGCGTACGTCGAGCCTTCCCGTGTGCCGCCGGTGAGGATCCGGGCTCCCCCGGCCACCGCTTCGTCCACCCACGACTCCACGCGGGCAGCGGCCTTCTCGTCGATCAGCGGGCCGACGTCGGTCGCGTCCTCGCAAGGGTCCCCGGTGGCAAGATCGGCCACGGCCTTGACCACGCGCGCCGCGAGGTCGTCGTACACGTCCTTGTGTGCGAAGACCCGCTGCACGGAGATACACGACTGTCCGGCCTGGTACATCGAGAACGTCGCAATCCGCGTCGCCGCCCAGTCAAGGTCGGTGTCGCCGCCGTAGTCCGGCGCCACCACCACCGCCGCGTTGCCACCGAGCTCGAGCGTCACGTGCTTGCGCGGAGCGGACTCCCGGATGCTCCAGCCGACCGGCACGGACCCGGTGAACGACACCACGGGCAGCCGTTCGTCCTCCACGAGCCGTCCGGCGACCTCGTTCGGCAGGGGCAGGACCGACCAGGACCCCGCGGGCAGCGACGTCTCGGCGAGGATCTCCGCGAGCAGCAGCGACACCAGCGGCGTCGCGGGAGCCGGCTTCACGACTACCGGTGCGCCCACGGCGAGCGCGGGCGCCACCTTGTGCGCCACGAGGTTGAGCGGGAAGTTGAATGGCGTGATCGCCAGGATCGGACCGCGCGGCACCCGGCGTACCAGCGCGATGCGGCCGGCCGAGCTCGTGTCCGTGTCCAGCCGCTGCAGTGCGCCGGACCAGCGCCGCGCCTCCTCCCCCGCCCACCGGAAGGTCGAGACCGCGCGCGCCACCTCCAGCCGCGCCCACTTCACCGGCTTGCCGCTCTCCGCGGTGATCAGCCGCGCGACATCCTCGGCGCGCTCGTCGAGGCGTCGGGACACCAGCGCGAGCGCCTCTGCACGGACGTACGCCGGGGCGCCCGCGAGCTCGCCCGCGACCGCGTGTGCCGCAGCGACGGCGCGCTCCACGTCCTCCGGCGTCGCGTGCGAGGTGGCCCCGACCGCGCGGCCGTCGAAGGGGTGGCGGACCTCGAGCACGTCCTCGCTCGTGGCGGGCGCTCCCGCGACCCAGTACGGCGTCGTCACTGCGGCCATCTCGCCCTCCGCGCTCGGCTCCGCCCTACGCTACGGCGCGGACCCTGCGCAGCGCTCGTCCCCAGCAGACATCCGCGCCGGTTCCAAGTGCTGCCCCCCTACGACCCGCCGTGACGCCGCCCGGGCAGCGCGACGCGACTCCGGAGCTCCTGGGCCGAGCTCCTGATCGCCGGAACAGCCGCCCGCAGGAGTCCCCTGGCACCTCGGCGGCGCAGCGCGGTGCGGGCGCCTCGCGGCAGTCGGTGACCCCACGCCCGCGAGGCGAGGCTGCGCACGCTCTGCCGCGAGGACACCGCCTTGTCCGCGGACAGCTCGGCGAACAGCTTCTCCCAGCGGATCGCGAGCTCGCCGACATCGTAGCGCTCGGCCTTCCGGCGCGCCGCCGCCCCGAGCGCCCGGCGGGTGTCGAAGTCGCGCATCAACGCGTCCATCTCCCTGGCGAGGCCACGGATGTCCCCGTTGCGCACGAGCATGCCGTCGACACCGTGGTCGATCGCGTCCCGAGGACCGGTCGGGCAGTCGAACGCCACGACCGGGAGGCCGATCGCCATCGCCTCGAGCAGGACCATGGGGAAGCCCTCGTACCGCGACGACATGACGTAGAGCGACGCCTTGCTCATCTCGGCCCACAGCTGCTTCGTGGCGCCCATGAGGTGTGCCGTGTGCTGCACGCCGAGGTCCTCGATGAGCTGCTGGAGATCCTCCGTATGCTCCGGGGGCCCGCCACCGTAGATCCGCAGCTGCCAGTCCGGGTGCTCCGCGGACACGATGGCCCACGCCTTGACCAGACGGTCGTAGCCCTTCTGCGGCGTGAGCCGTCCGGCCGCGACGACGATCTTGCTGCTGGGGTCCAGCGCGGCGTGGTGGTCGCCGACATCCGGGACGCCGTTGGGGATCGAGAGCACGGTGGTACGGCGCCGGAGCAGCTTGGCGTAGTCACGCGCGTCGGAGGCGGTCAGCGTCACGAGCGCGTCGAGGTCGCCGTAGTGGCGGCGGATCTCCCCCTTGAGCACCGAGGGGTAGGACTTGAGGTTCATGTGGTCCTGGCCCACCGTGGTGACGGTGGGCCGCGCCCAGCGGGCGATGGCGACGTTGAGACCGGGCCGGGTGCCGACGACCACGCCGTCGCGCTGGGTGCGCAGGTAGTGCACCAGCGCGACATCGGAGGCGAGGCTGAAGTTCCTGCCGCCGCCCCGGTTGTCCCCGCGGGCGTAGAGGACGCTGGGCTTCCCCAGGCCCCAGAGCACGGTCTTCAGTCTGAGCCGCCCGAGCAGCGAAGCCGGTCGCTTTTCGCGGGCGGCGCTGTAGGCGTCGAGGAGCGGACGCAGTCGGACGTGGGGCGGGACTGCGTAGAAGGAGACCCGTCGCCGGCGGTGGACGCTGACGATCTCGACGTCGTGCCCCCGAGCTGCCAGGGCACCCGCCGTGTTGAACGTCGTCCGCACCGTGCCGCCGCTGGCGTAGGCGTTCTCGATCAACAGGTGGATCCGCACGGTCCCGTCCTCGCGTCGTAGGTGGCGCTGAGGCGACCTTAGAGCCTCCGGTACGCCGATGACGACGCGACTCGTCGCGTCGCCTAGATTCGCCACGTGACGGCGTGGCGCAGGACGGCGACGAGTTCGTCGACATGGGCATCGAAGGTGAACCGGTCCCGGTGGCGAGCCACGGCGTCCCGGGCCGAATCGGCCGCGGTCGAGGAGCGCAGCCGGTCGACCAGGTCGTCGATGTCGTCGTAGATCAGGCCGCATCCGGTCTCCCGGAGCATCCGCTCGGTCGAGACCCGTGACCCCGGACTGGCCTGCTGCAGCATGGGCAGCCCGCCGGCAGCGAGCGTCGGGATGCGAGCCGGGGAGTTCAGGTCGTCCCACACCGCCCGGCGCAGGTCGCCGCCGTTGGTGCTCCGGAACCGGTGCAGCCACCCAGCGTCGTAGCGCGACAGGACCGACACCCAGTCCGGCGGCGGAACCGCGGGATGGACATGCACATGCCGTGGCGCCCGGCGTACGGCGTCGTCGACGACCGCTCGCCAGCCACCCGTCGGCCCACGGTCGGTCACCTGACCGTGCAGATGTGTATGGATGCCGGCGGAGGCGAGCCGGACGAGCAGGTCGGCGTCCATGCCGAGCGGGCGACCGAGTACGGCGGTGTGGATCTCCCCGTCCCGCTCGCGCAGCCGCGGTGCCGGTCGGCCGGCGAACCACTCGTCCTTGGGCAGGTCGCCGTCGAGGACGAGCATGCGCTCGCGGTCGATCCGCCCGGGCAGCGCGAGCCGGAGCCACTCTCCCTCCTCCGCGGTCGAGACCACGAGCCCGTCGGAGCGGGTGCACAGATCGACCAGCTGCGGCCACGTCCCGTTGCGCAGGCAGTGCTGCGGCGCCTCCTTGAAGTGCCACACGAACGGGAGCTCGGGGAAGGCGGCGCGGACCGCCGCCGCGAACGGCACGGCGCGCCAGTTCAGCAGCGCGTAGACGACGTCGGGTGGGTCCTGCCGCACGGCGTCGGCCTGGAGGCCGTAGCCGAGGTCGCGCACGTGCCCGAACGGCAGCGGGCCGGTCGTCTGCGCGCCGAGCGCGTCCGGCGTCCACATGCCCGAGAGGCGGTGGCCGCGCTCCACGAGGGCCAGGACACGGTCGGGGTTGAAGGCGAGCTCCCCCACGAGCAGCACGTGGAGCCCGTCCGGGTCCCGTGCCGGCGTCGGGCGGCGGTACCGCGCGTACAAGGACACCTCGTCGACCGTGCCGCTGTCGCTCGAGTGCAGCCGCAGCGGCTCGGTCACGCGGTAACGGCGGCGGAACACGTTCAGCCCGCCGTCGAAGCTCTCCCGGATCGCCTTGTGCCGTTGGCCGACGTGCTCGGTCCAGTCGCACGTCACGCGCCCGGTGCTCGTCCGCGGCCCGGGCAGCCGCGACCACATCAGGCGGTCGAGGTCGTCGCTCTCCAGCTCGGCGCGTTCGGTCCACCGCTTCGCCGTCCGCCGGTGCATGACCTGCACGAGCTGCAGGGCGTGTCCCGGCGGTGCGTCCAGGGCCTCCTCGACACCGGAGTGGCGTACGCCGGTCCACGCAAGCGTCGCGACACCGTCGGCCAGACACCGGTGCAGGGCGGCCAAGTGGTCCGGCGCCCACACGTCGTCCGCGGGCAGGTACGCGACGAGCGGCGCCGTCGTCGCGTCCAGGCCGGTGTTGAGCGCGCACCCGAGCCCGCGGTTGCTCTCGTGGCGCACGAGGCGCACCCGCGGCTCGTCGGCGAAGGGCGCGAGCGCGCCGGCCACGTCGTCGGAGGAGCCGTCGTCGACCACGACGAGCTCCCAGGACGCGAGGGTCTGCGCGAGCAGGCTGCCGAGCGCCCGGCCGAGGAACGCCGCCTGGTCGTGGACGGGCGTGACCACCGCGACCAGCGCCGTCACCACGTCCCCCGCCCCTCGTGTTGCCGCCCGGCGCCGCTTCCGTCAGGGTTGCGCCGGTGCACGCCTCGCCGCTCCCACCGCTCGCCGACCCCGCGACCCGCAACGTCGCGCTGCTGCGCCTGCGGGTCGGGATGGGGGACCTTCTGTGCACCGTGCCGGCACTGCGGTCGCTGCGCCGCGTGCGGCCCGACGTACGGATCGTCCTGGTCACCTGGCGCGAGGTCGCGCCCGTGGTCGACCGGATGAGCGCCTACGTCGACGAGCTTCTCGACTTTCCGGGCTACCCGGGCATCCCGGAGCGTCCTCCGGCGCCGTCGTGGGAGCGCTGGGTCTGCGAGGTCCGGGCGCGGCGGTTCGACCTCGCCGTCCAGATGTACGGAGACAACCCCGCCGCGAACGACGTGACCGCCGCCGTGGGCGCGCGCTTCGTCGGCGGGTTCGCCCCGACCGCAGGTCCGGCGCGGGACCTCGCGACGCATCTTCCCTACCCGCACGAGGACCACGAGATCCGGCGGCACCTGCGGCTGTTGGAGCTCCTCGGCGTGCCGCGCTCGGCCGGTGACGAGGTGCTGGAGTTCGCGCTGACCGACGCGGACGAGCAGGGCGCGGCGCGGCTGCGCGCCGCTGCCGGCCTGGAGCGGGGACGCTACGTCGTCCTGCACCCCGGGGCGACCTCGGGAAGCCGTCGCTGGCCCGCGGATCGCTTCGCGGCGGTGGGCGATGCACTGGCCGCGCAAGGTCTCGACGTCGTGGTCGCCGGCGTGCGGGGCGAGGAGGAGGTCACCTCGGCCGTCCTGCGCGCCATGCGCAGACCCGCTGTGGACCTCACCGCACGGACCACCCTCGGGGAGTACGCCGTGCTCCTGCGCGACGCGGCGGCGCTCGTGGCGAACGACACCGGGTCGGCGCACCTGTGCGCCGCCGTGGGAGGTCGGAGCGTGACGGTGTTCCTCTCGGGCGACCCGCGGCGCTGGCGACACGCTCCCGAGCTGCAGTCGGTCGCGCGGGTCGACGTCGGGTGCAACCCGTGTCACCACCTCGTGTGCCCGATCGACTTCCGCTGCGCCGACCGCGTGACCGTCCCCCACGTCCTCGAGCTGGTCACCGGACACCTGCCGGCGCGGCGCTGAAGACCTCCCACGTCCGCTGCGCCATCCGGTGCGCCGTCAGCCCGCGGGCGCGAGCTCGGGCCGCCTCGCCGAGCCGCACGCGTCCGGCCGCGTCGCCCAGCAGGCACTCGAGCGCGTCCGCGACCGCGTCCGAGTCCTCCGTCGCCACGATGACGGCTGCCTCGCCCACCGCCGCGCGGACGTCCCCCACGTCGGAGCTGATGCAGGGCAGGCCCGCCGACATCGCCTCGAGCAGCGACAGGGGCAGCGCGTCGACCCGCGACGGGTGGCAGAAGACGTCCAGGCGCGCCAGGAACGCCGCGGCGTCGTGCTGGAAGCCGGCGAAGGTCACCGGCAGGCCCGCGGCCTGTGCCCGCAGGGTGTGCTCGTCCCGCCCGCCGCCGCCGATGAGGAGCTCGAACCGCACTCCTCGCCGTACCAGCGTGGCCGTCGCGTCCAGTAGGACGTCGAGACCCTTCTGCGCCGTCAGCCGCGCCAGCACCCCGGCGACCGGCGGGTCGTTCGGCGGCCGGGGCGGGAGGTGCACCGGGTCGACCCCGTTGCGCACGGCGGTCACCCGCTCCGCGGGCAAACCGAGTTCCGTGCGCAGGAGCTCGGCGATCGGCTCGGACGCTGCCGCGACATGACGCAGCCGTCCGTAAGCGGACCCCAAACGGTGGTGTACGGCGCCCACGCCGATGTCGCCGGTCATGTGCAACGTCGCGACGGCCGGCGCCGTGTCCGCCGCGGCTTCCAGGGCCGCAACCAGCCCTCCGGGGTCGACGAGGTTCACGTGGACGAGGTCGGGCGCCACGCCGCCCAGCAACGCCCGCAGGGCGGGTGCCTCCTGCGCCCGCAGGCTCGACTCCACGACGTGCATCTCGTCTCCGGCGCGCAGCACGGGTGCGAGCGCCTCGCCGTGCTCGCGCACCGTCAGGACCACCCGTTGGATGTCGGCCGGCAGGTGCCGCAGCAGCGAGCGCGCATAGACCTGAGCGCCGCCGAAACCCTGGCCGTCGACGACGAACGCGACGCGCAGCGGCGAGGTCACGAGGCGGCGAAGGACTGGGTCGCGACGTCCGGCACGGCGCCGGGCGCGACACCGGCGTAGACGTCGTGGATCCGGCCGGCGAGCGCCGGCCAGGAGTAGTGCTCCATCACGTGCTCCCGTGCCGCGCGGACGAGCCGTCTGGCGAGCTCCGGGCCGGTGAGGACGTCGTCGAGCACAGCGGCCAGGGCGGTGACGTCCCCTCGCCGGACGAGCAGGCCGCGTCGCCCGTGGGCGACGAGCGCCGGGATGCCGTCGACGGCGTTGGCCACGACCGGAAGCGAGGAAGCCATCGCCTCGACCAGGACGGAGCCCAGCTCCTCGTAGTCCGACGGGAGCACGAAGACGTCGGCGTGCGCGAGGTAGCCGGGGACCTCGTCGTGCGGCACGAGGCCGACCAGAGTGATGCGGTCACGTGCGGGCGAGTCCGCGACGCGCCGCTCCATCGCGACCCGCAATGGCCCGTCTCCCACGACGACGAGGTGAGCGGCGGTGCGCATCCGCTCGAAGGCGGAGACGAGGTCGAGCGGTCGCTTCTGCGGCGCCAGGCGCCCGACGGACACGACCCGTGGCCGGCGGAGGTACGGCAGCGGGTCGTCGTACCGCCCGGCGAACAGCGCCGGGTCGAAACCGGACGGCACCACGTGAACACGGTCGGCGGGTGTCCCGTCGGCGACGAGTTGGTCCCGGGTGCGTGGCGTGAGGACGAACACCCCGGCGGCCCGGCCCACGGCTAGCCGCTCGACAAACCCACCCAGGACCTTGAGGACGGCCGTGCGCGCTGACGTGACCGGGAGTGTGTGCCGGATGCTGAGGTGCATCGTGAGCACGAGCGGACAGCGGTGTCTAGCGGCGGCGAGCAGGCCCAGCAGCAGGACCGCGATGTCCTCGCCCTGATGGGCGTGGACGAGCCGGACGTCCTTGGCGGAAAGGGCCCGCGGCGCGGCGAGGAGCGCCCACAGCTGACGGAATCGGCGGATGCGCAGGCCGGTCCGTCGTACCTCGCTGTGACGACCCAGCCGCACGCGCCCGACCGGCCCGGCCAGCCGGGAGGTGAGCACCTGCTGCCGGACACCGAGGTCGTCGAGGCATCTGCTGAGCTCGGCGACGTGGTTCTGCATGCCGCCGACCGGGTCGTAGGACGCAGCGTCCTCCCGCGCGAAGACCGCACGGTCCGGCTCGAACACCGAGGCGAGGCGGAGGACCGTGGGGGCGTCGCCGTCGCGCCGTGGGGCGGTCCAGGCCACCTGCTCCTCCTTCGACGGGCAGCGTCGCCTCGCGCTGCACGTCGGCGGAGTATGCCAGCGAGGCCTGGGTCGTGCATGCCCAGCCGGTCGAGGGAGCGGCACGGCCGCCGGCGGCGAGTGACGGACGGCCGCGTGGGTAGTCCGTCGCGGTGCGCGTCGTCCTCGTCATCACCGACCAGCCGTGGTACGAACCAACCGGCTACGCGGACGCGTGGGTCCGCGCGCTCCGGTCCGAGGGTGCGGACGTGGAGCGGCTCGCGTCGCTGCCACCGCGGTGGGCTGTCGACGGGCCGCCGCGCGACGTCGACCTGGTCATCCCGCACGTCCTGGTCGAGGAGGTCGCGTCGTTCGCGGTGACGATGCAGCTCGCGGGCGTCCTCGAGTGCTCCGGTGCGCGCCTGCTCAACCCGCTGCGTGCACTGGTGACGTCGTCCGACAAGCTCGCGACCGCGGCGGTGTGGGCGGCGGCGGGCATCCCGCAGCCCCGGACGTGGGACCTCGCCGGCGTCGAGGAGTGGCCGTCGCCGGGACGTCCGCTCGTCCTCAAGCCGGCTCTGTGCGACGGCGCCAGACACATCTGTTTGGTGCGGGACCTCGCGTCCGCCCGCGACGTGGTGGCGAGCTGGCGCAAGGACGAGGCGGCCGGCGGCGAGCGGCGCGGCGCGGCGCTGCTGCAGGAGTGGGTCGAGGAGCCGGCGTGCGTGCGGATCTTCGCGACGCCGGAGCGGACCTCCCTCGCGTATGAGAAGAACAGGGACCCCGGCGCTCTGGTGACGTCCGGGACGGTGTACCCCCGCGTCTACGGGCCGCCGGCCGAGATGGCTGAGATCGCGCGGGCAATGGTGTCCACGCTGGGCGGTGGGCTCATGGGCGTCGACGTCCTGGTCGACGGGCACGGCCGCTGCCTCGCGCTGGAGGCCAACGCGCCGTTCGGCTTCGATGTGACCGACCCTGAACAGGGGCGGTTCGTGGCCCGGGCGGCGCTCGACCACGGCGCTCGCCTGGGTGTCACGCCGTGACGGTCACGCCGGTCGGGGCGGTCGATGAGGCCGCCTCCGCCGTCGCGAGGCCCGTGATGGCCGCTCTCGCCGGCCGTGACCTCCGCGAGCTGGTCCGGGCGGTCGACACGGACGTGCTCGCCGGTGGCGCCCGGTACCACGTCGCCGGCGGCGCGACGGTCGGCCTGCGGGTGGACCCTGTCCCGCGCGTCCTCGCCGGCTCGGAGTGGGACGCGCTCGCTGCAGGACTGGCCCAGCGGGTGCGCGCGCTGGAGGCGTTCCTGCGCGCGCCGTCCGAGGCGGTGTCAGTGGGCGTCGTCCCGCCCGACCTGGTGCCGACCTGCATCTACCGTGCGGACGACCTGCCGCCTGCGGCCGTGCCGGTTGGTGTGGCGGGGCCGGACGTCGTGCGCTCCCCTGCTGGGGAGCTCATGGTGCTCGAGGACAACCTGCGGACTCCGACGCTCATGGGCTACGCCGACGCCGTCGCCGCTTGGGTGCGACCTCACCTCGCCGTCGAGGGGATGTCCGTCCGGCCCGCGGTGGACGGGCTGGCGGACGGTCTCGCGGCGGTGCTCCGCGCAGCCGCCCCGGAGCTCGACGAGCCGGTGGTCGCCGTACTCACCGACGACCCGGGCCAGCACGCGCACTGGGAGCCCGACCGCATCGCGCGCATGCTCGGCGTACCGCTGGTCTCGTTGGGCGACCTTCGGCGGCAGGGCGAGCGGCTGGTCCTGCCCGACCGCCGTCCCGTCGACGTGCTGTGGCGGCGGACCAGCGAGGAGCGGCTGCGCGAGGACAGCGGGCGGCTCAACCGCCTCGGCGAGGCACTGTGGGAGCCGCTGCGGGCGGGCGCCCTCCGGGTCGTCAACCCGTTCGGGACGGGCGTCGCGGACGACAAGCGGACCCACGCCTACGTCGAGGACCTCATCCGGTTCCACCTGGGTCAGGAGCCACTCCTGCGCTCCGTTCCGACGTACGACCTCGGCAACGCGGACCACGCGCGTCGGGCGCTCGACCGGCTGGACCAGCTGGTGCTCAAGCCGCGCAGCGGCAGCGGCGGCCGTGGCGTCGTCGTGATGCCGCTGGCGTCCGCGCTCGAGCGGCAGCGTGCGCGCGAGGCGGTGACGGCCGACCCTGCCTCGTGGGTGGCCCAGGACGTCATCGTGCTCTCGACGTGCCCCGCCGTCGTCGACGGGGAGCTCACCGACCGGCACGTCGACCTGCGCCCGTGCGTCCTCTCGACCGGGCGGGAGGTGCGGGTGCTGCCCGGCGGGATCACGCGTGCCGCGATGCGCGCCGGTGAGCTCGTCGTCAACTTCGCCCGGGGCGGTGCGGCGAAGGACACCTGGGTGGTCGACGAGGGCCCCGCCCCGCGCCCGGCCCGGGATGGCCGCGCCCGCGGTGATTACGACAGACGGCACCCGGGGTAGGTCGGACCACGTGACTGAGAACACTAATGACGGACAGGAACTGGCCAATGCGCTGCGGCAGGCGCTGACCTCGCAGGCGCGCAGCGCGCTGCATTTCGCCGTGGTCGCCGGCTCGGCGACGGGCAGCCACGCACTGGGCCTGCGGACCGCGCTCGCGGAGTTCGCCGCGGCCGAGGTCGAGGACACCCAGCGGCTCGTGGAGACGCTCCAGGCGCTCGGCGTGCTGGCCGACGTGGAGACGGCGCTCGTCGCCGTCGACGGACCCACGGACAAGCGCCTGGCACGCCTCGTCGCCGACGAGGACGAGGCGATCCGCGCGCTGCACGGCGTCATCCCGCACGCCGGCGAGGAGGCACGGTCCGAGGCCATCGAGCACCTCATGGAGCACCTGATCCTGCGCAAGCAGCGACAGGTCGACACGCTCCGGCGGGTGCTCGACACGACCGCGTGACCGAGGACTCGGGCCGCCGCGCGGCACTCGCCCGGATCCGCGCGGCGGTGGAGTCGCCACGGAGCTCGGACCATCTCGCGGCGTACTTCCGTGAGCCGCAGCACGCCGACGACCGTGGTGTCTTCGCCGGTCGGTGGTTCGACCGGCTCGCCGGAGGCGGGAACCGGCCCGAGGTCGCCGACACGGTGACCGGCGACGACCTGGTCGCCGTCTCACTCCTCGACGTCGACCTGCCCCCCGAGGTCGTCGTCAAGCTCCTGGTCACCAAGCGGGAGGCACTGCGCGAGGCTCTCGCGCAGATCCCCGTCGACCTGGCGCTCGAGGACGCCGACCCCGACCTGCTGAAGACGGGGCCGCCGGCGAAGGCGTGGCGGATCGTCAAGCGCAGCGGGCGACGGTCCGACAATGCCCAGCGGTGGGTGACTGCGGGCAAGGTCCTCGCGCGCAAGCGCCCGCACCTGGTGCCCGTCTACGACAAGGTGGTCCGCCGCCTGGTGCAGCCGCAGCCCGGCGACTGGTGGTTGACCGCGCGCGCGGCGATGCGTGACGACGGCATCCGCGGGCGACTCCGGCAGGTACGCACGGAGGCGGCCGTCCCTGACGAGGTCACGGACCTGCGGGTCCTCGACGTGGTGCTGTGGATGGAGGGCCGGCGAGCACGGACCTGACCGCTCAGGACGTTCGTACGCCCGTCCCGCGCGCGATGGACGTGAACGCCTCGCCCCGTGCGCGGTAGTCGGCGTACAGGTCGAAGCTCGCGGCGGCCGGGGAGAGGAGCACGACGCCGCCCGGACGCGCCCACTCGAACGCTGCCCGCACCGCCTCGGCCAATGAGCCGCAGTCCTCGACGTCCGTCACGCCCTCTTCGCGCAGGACCGCGCCGATTCGCGGGCCGTTCGTCGGCATCGTGAAGACCCGGGAGTCCCCGCCGGCGAGGACGGGCGCGAGCGGGCGGTAGTCGATGTTCCGGTCGAGGCCTCCGAGCAGCAGGCCGATGCGGCGGCCGCGGAAGCTCTCGACCGCAGCGGAGGTGGACAGGACATTGGTGCTGATGGAGTCGTCGACGAACGTGACCCCGTCGAGCTCGTGGACCGGCGACAGCCGGCTGGGCAGCGGCGTGAAGTCCTTGATCGCAGCGCTCAGCGCGGCGTCGTCCCCGACACCGGGGACACCGAGCGCGAACAGCGCGCGGCGCGCGATCTCGGCGTTGCGACGGTTGTGGGTGCCGAGCACGGGACTGTCCTGGAGCCACGCGGGCGAGGCGTCCTCGACCCACGTGACGGACGCGCCAAGCATCCCTGCACGGTTGCGCAGCGCCGGGTCGGCACCGTTGGCCACGACCGTCCCGACGCCCGGCCTCGTGCACAGCGAGAGCTTGTCCCGGTAGTAGTTGTCGACCGAGCCGCCGTGCCAGGGGACGTGGTCCTCGCTCAACGACGTGACGGCGACGACCCTGGGCCCGATCTCGACATCCAGGGCCTGATAGCTCGACGTCTCGACGATCCACCAGTCGACGTCGGAGGGCAGCTGCGGGTCCCAGGGCGGACGTCCGATGTTCCCGGCGAGCATGTGCCGGTGCCCCAAGCCGGTGAGCAGCGCGCCCGCGATCGCCGTCGTCGTGCTCTTGCCCTTCGTCCCGGTGACGGCCAGGACCTTGGACCGGTCCACCTCGGCCAGCCACAGGCCCAGCCCGCCCAGCACAGCGGTGCCGGCGGCAACCAGACGCTGGACTTCCTCGGCGTACCTGCTGATCCCCGGGCTCTTGACGACCACGTCACAGCGTGCGAGCAGCTCGAGGCCACCCTCGGCGAGCCCGACGACCGCTCTGCCGTCCTCGAGCATGCTGCTCGACCGGTCCACGAGAACAGGCTCGACACCGTCGGCGCGCAGGCGTCGCAGGCTGGCGGCTCCCTCGACGCCCAACCCCCAGAGACCGACCCGCCGTCCGCGCAGGTCGCCCCACGACGTCGCGCTCGTCACTGCACCTGCGGCAGGAAGGAGTCGGACAGCGGGGCCAGGAGCTCGTCGGGCTTGGGCAGCGCCCGGCCGTCATTGCGCACGTCGTCTGCCAGCCGCTGAAGGACCGCCGTGCCCGCCCGGTCGGGCCGATCGGCGGCCATGACGACCGCCACCCGACACTCGTCGACGTCGCCGACGCACTCGAACGGCTTGTCATGTGCGGCCGCACCGAGCAGCGAACGGAACTTGGTCTCGAGGTCGGGCTGGGCCAGCGGCTCCCGGCCGTCGAAGACCTCCTCGAGGCGTTCACGGTCGAGGAACGGCGACAGGATCAGGTCGATGAAGCAGCACTTGTCGCACCGGCCGCACCACCGGTCGAGACGCATCGCGGGGTCGAGGTGGAACGACCGGTTGCAGCTGCGGAAGGTCCCGTGGAAGTCGGTCAGCTCGGCGAAGCGTTGGGCGACCCACAGCTCGGAGTACGGCCGCAGGGCCGAGTAGTAGTCCATGCCCGGCAGCGACTCCGCGAGCAGGCGGCGGAAGCCGGCCTCGAACTCCATGCTCTTGGACCACTGGTGGTTGACCGCGATGCCGTCCACCACGATCGTGCTGGCACTCGCCGACCACTCGTTCGACATGACGACCGCGTCGCGGCCGTCCAGGAGGGCCGCCACGACCGCGAGCGAGGACAGGATCCCCGTGACCGGCACGTGGCCGTTCAGGAACCCGAGCTCGGTCGAGCGGAGCACCTGCTCGTCGACCTCGCGGTCCGCGCGGCGCACCGGCAGCCCGGTGACTGCGGCCGCCGTCTCGATCGCCTCGAACCGCGCGGCGGCCCGGCTTGCCACGAACAGCGCCGTGTCGGCGTGCCGGCGCCGGACGGAATCGACGACGACGATCGAGTCGATGCCGCCGCCGAAGGGCACGAGCGGGCGTCCCGTCCGAGGGACTTCCGCCTGAGCGCCCGGCGACTTGCGGGAGGGGCCCTCGACGACCAGGTCCGCCAGCTCGCGCAGGATGCCGTTCTTGTGGGCGAACTCGCCCAGACCCTTGACGTAGTACGTCTTCAGGAACTCGCGTTCGGCGTCCGTGACCGCGTGGTCGCCGAGGTCGATGACCGCAGGCGCGGCGGTCTTGTAGTAGCTGATGCCCGCGAGGAGGAAGACGATTCGGCAGGCGGCGTCGATCGCCGATCGGTCGGCGCCCTGCCCGGCGCCGCGCCCGGCAGCAAACGTGACCTGCTCGGTGAACCGTCGACCGTCCAGGCTGTAGTCGCAGGTCAGCCGGCTGCTCGGGTCGTCCCACGACCATGTCTCGTAGCGGAACCGCTGCCCGCGCTGCCCGTCTGCCACGGGCCCCAACACTACCGGCTGGGCATCGGCCACACCCTGAGCAGACGCGTCCGGCGTGCCGCCCGCCGATGTCCGACCGGCAGCTCCGCTTCTATAGTCGGACCTCCCGTCTGCCCGGCCGGGCACGAGACCTGACCGGACCGCTGTGCCGAGGAGGGCGTGGGACGTGCAGGGGCATCGACGTCTCTGGGTCGACGGCGAGGTCGTCGCCGAAGCCACGGATGGCGTCACCGCGAGGGCACTGGCCGCAACGCTGGGTCGAGGGTTCCGGGCCGTGCTGCCCGTGCGTCACGGGGCAGTGTGCTTCCTCGACGAGGCCCGAAAAGAAGCTTTCGACACCCTGGCGCTGTTCGGCGTCTCGCCCGAGCGGGAGCTCACCGCGCTGGAACAGTGGCTCGTCCCACGTGCCTCGCACGTCGGGCGGGGATCCGCCGAGATCCTGTGCGGTCTGGCCGGCCCCGTGAGCGTTGTCGATGCACCCGACGACAGCGTGGTTGCCTTGGCCGCACTGACGCGAGATGCGGTGGCTGGGGTGCCCGGTCATCCGCTTCCCGTCGTGATCGCTCCGTGGGCGTGGGACGACATGTCGCCGCTGAGCGCGCGGAGCATGATCTCCGGTGTCGAGAGAGGTCGTGCTTCGCGCTATGCGGCTTCCCGGCGGTGTGCCGACGTGCTCTGGGCGACGCGCGCAGGGCTTGCGGTGCAGTTCGGGTCGGGGTCGCTGCTCTGGCATGTCGCAGACGAATGGCGGACTCCGGCGGCGTCCTGCGGACGGACCTGGAATCCCGTGGCAGAGCGCCTCGCCGCGCGCCTGGACGCGGTGCACGTCGAGGCGGCGCCCACGGACCTGGATAACGCTCAGGTGGTCCTCCGCGTGACCAGCTCCGGGGACCTCCACGCGCTCGGCTCGCTCGAGGACACGCCCATGGAGGTCTCCCCTGCGCTGCTCGCGTCGGCGCGTGACCATCTCGTGGACGTCCTGGTCCCGGCGAGCCGGGGAAGTATCCGCCGCCCGGAGTGACCCCGGACGGTCGTGCTGTTGCAAATCGGTGAACTGCGGGCCGAACGTATCCACCGGGTGACGCAGAGGAGCACCCTGCAGGTGTGGACCTTCGACCCCGAGCCAACTGCCCGCAGTGCCGGGCGCAGCTTCGAGTGGTCCGAGACGATGGCACCTCCTGGGCCTGCCCCGAGGGACACCGGTTCCACTTGACGCAACTGCCTCGTATCGCCCTGGCTGACGCGAGTCGAGCCGTATGGGACGCGGTGCGCGCCCTGGAGCTCCGGGCGGTGGCGCTCGACCGGCTCAGTCACGACATCGGCGACCCTCGCTACGCCACCGGTGGGCAGCACGCACGGCTCCACGCCGAGGTCCTGCGCGAGCTCGCGTACGGGCTCGACGACCTGTCCAAGTCCAGGGACGAAGGTGGAGCGGGTCCGTACGACGGCTGAGCTGGCGTTCCAAAACGGCGGATCCCGGATGTTCCGCCGACGGCCACGACGGGGAGTCGGCCCCTGTGTCCTTTCGCCCGGCTCCGGAAGCTCCGGACTGGACGTGACGGTTCCCCGGACAACGCCGTGCCGAGAGCGATGGGGCCGGCACCTTGACGTCCGCTGCGGTCCCATGCCGGCGCGCCGTACTGTCGGCTCAGCAGCTTGGACGACGGCAGCAGTCCTGCGCCGTTTCGGGAGGCGTCCCATGTCGGTGGCCATGATGCAGCGGGTGATGCGGGAGGGCTCGCCACGCAAGGACGAGAGCTCGCGGTGGGCGCCCGCGATGTCCACTTCGCGCTGGGATACCGCCGTACTGCTCGGGGCAGTGCTGGCCCTGGTCGTCGCGGCGTGGCCACGAGCGATCTCCACCGACGTGGTGCTGGTCTCGAACTCGCCCAGGTTCGTGGATGCGAAGGCGCTGGCAGCGCGCTACGGAGACTACGACCAGGAGGTGCCCGCGTCGGTCCTCGACGCCGTGTTCGAGTACGAGCGGCGCAACAACCCGGATCTGGTCAGGGGCGGCCACTCGACGCGCAACGAGATTCCCGTCCAGGAGTTGTGCGATGCGAAGACCGGCGATCCCAAGCTTGTGCGAGCCGTCTTCCAGCGACCCGGAGAACCCGACGTCTGCGGTCCCGACGGGACGGGACTGGGGCGCCAGACCTACTACGAGCGAGCCCTGCTCAAGCGGCAGATCGGCGCGGAGACGCCGTTGTCGCCGGAGCAGCTCACGTTCGACCTCGCGCGGATGGAGCAGTCCGAGTATCGGCGCTACCGGGGGGTGCGTGCGCAATGTCGGGTCGTTCGCGGCGGCGGACGTGCGGGTCAACCCGTCCGCCGGTTACCTGCCCGCCCCCGGCTACCCCGGCGAGCCCTTCACCCTCAAACCCGGGGAGGAGTCCGTACGCGACTTCGTGACCCAGACCGGCTACCTCAACGCGCAGCCTCCGGCGACGCTGGCGACCGTCGACACGTCGAAGCAGGCTGCGCCCACGGACAGCCGGCAGCGGGAACTGACCGACAAGGTCGAGCAGGCCCGGACGGAGGCGCCGGCGAACAGCTGCCTGCGTCGGGAAGGGCCGACCAACGCCACTGCCTTCACGGTCAGTTGGAAAGCCGACCCGGGGACCATGAACAACTGGCTCGCCATCCTGATCGGGCTGTTCGTGGCGCTCCTCATCGGTTACGTGTTCTGGCGCGGGACGCCGGCGAAGGGCAAATGACAGGAGGAGGAGGAGGAGGAGTTCGTCGATCCGAGCGTCGGGTCGACGGTCCGCTCCCGGGCTCAGCGGACACCGTATGAGCAATTGGGTGGAGCGCGTGGCACTCGAGGGCCACGCCCAGGGAATCATGCGCCCAGCCCCCCGACTCCAGGCCCTTTGCGCTTGGCAAGGACCCTCATCGAGGAGCAGTCGTGGATCCATTCCTGCAGAAGCTTGTAGCTGTTCAAGAATGTTGCGGCGACGGCGTGCAGCTGGTTTTTCTCGTTCTGCTGGGGCTCGGGACCTTCCTCTGGGAGGACAACCACATCAGTCGGCATGATGGGCCGGAACTGGCCGTCATCGGGGGGCTGGCCACGCTCGCCGACGGATTCGGATTCATCGAGCGCTTGCGAATCTCGATCGAGGCAGAGTTCGGGACCCTGCCGGAGAATTCCTTCATATGGGCCCTGTGGCTGGTGTACGGATCGCCTTCGGATTTCGCCAAGAATCTTGCGCTTGGCGCGACTGCGGCAGCTATCGGATGGGGCGCGGCACTGCTCACCAATCGAAAGCGGACCGACGACTGACCGCCCAACCGCGTAGAGGCGATACTCGCATGCGGCAGCCGGGGCTTCCACCTGACGTCGTTCGCGATCCCGGTCACTTGGTGGCGACAGTTGAAGCGCTCGGTTACGTCCCCACGCTCCCATGTGACAAGCAGCGGCAATGTCGAGGTAGTGGCCATGACTGATGTCCTAGGACACGACGTCTCATCCAGCGC
Organism: Actinomycetota bacterium; assembly: GCA_030773595.1. Lineage (GTDB taxonomy): Bacteria > Actinomycetota > Actinomycetes > JALYMU01 > JALYMU01 > JALYMU01. The sequence continues at coordinate 20,469 of JALYMU010000017.1, forward strand.
CGGGATGAATGACACGCTCGCCGTGGCGGTCACCCTCCTGGGTCGAGGACGCTCCAGGCGCATCGTTCTACCGCACCGTTAGGCACCGATCGTGGCGGCGTGGCCGAGCGCGGTGTCGATGGTGTCGCCGCCGCCAAGGCGCGGCAGCGACAGACGCCGCGCGCCTGCCGGCGGGGCTGATCACTTCAGCGGCGGCTGGGGTGAGGCGCCACGGCACCGGCACACCGTCAGGTGCGTGTCGCGGGGGCTCGCACAAGAGCGTGTGCGCGGCCGTGCGAGGCGGGTTGCCGGCAACGCCGGCGCACGAGCGTTTCGTGAGCACGTCGCAGCCGAGACCCGTCCACCGGCGTCTGGCTCCGCCGACTCGGCGGGGCTCAGTCGCACCGGACGCTCGTACGGCCGGCTCACTGGCGCCGCAGGCGGATCGCGTCCCCCGGAGGCCCGATCGTCGCCGGCGGCTTCCACGGCGCACCCGCCGCGGCCGGTGAGATCCGCGACCGCATCCCGTACCGGCACACCCGGCGCGGAGAGCTCATCACCGCCACCTTGTTCGTGTACGTCGACCGCAACTTCGCCGGGGCGCCGGGGCTGGCTCGCCAAATTATTGCGAATCCCTCTCCCTTGGAGAAACGATCACCTATGGTGCAGGTGCTGCCATCCCGCTGGTGCAGGCCGGCCTACGCCGGCGTGCTCCCGGGACCTCCGCGAGAAGGAGCGCCGTGAACCGTTTCTTCCGCACCACCCGCCGCCGGGGGCTCGCCACAGTCGCCGCCCTCGGCCTCGTCGCCGCACTTCCCGCAGTCGCGGCGGCGCATGACACCGCGACGTCGTACGACGGTGCCATCGACCACGCGAAGGTCACCCACGACCATCACCAGGACGGTGGCGACGGAGGCCACCTCGCCCCCAAGAGCTACGGCGTCGATCTCGTCAGCAAACTGGCGCTGAAGAACGTCGAGCCCGAGAAGCTCGCCGACGTCGGCGTCCACAAGGGTTACGCGTACCTCGCCGCCTGGGGCGGAGCGACGTGCAAGTACAACGGCGTGCACGTCGTGGACGTGCGCAATCCCGCCGCTCCCAAGGACGTCGCGTTCATCGTGGCCAAGGAGGGCAGCGCTCCGGGTGAGGGCGTCCAGGCGCTCACGCTCCGGACGTCGGCGTTCAAGGGCGACGTGCTCGTCACGAACAACGAGAAGTGCAAGGACAAGGCCGGGTTCGGCGGCATGAACATCTACGACGTCACGAATCCCAAGGCCCCGGTCCCGCTGGCGGTCGGTTTCGGCGACGCCACGGTGATGGGGCAGGGCAAGAAGGGCGCGAACGAGACCCACAGCGTCTTCGCGTGGCAGGCGGGCACGAAGGCCTACGCCGTCATGGTCGACAACGAGGAGGGCCCTGACGTCGACATCGTCGACATCAGCGCCCTCCGGCCGGAGATGGTCGCCGAGTACGACCTCGACGAGAGATTCCCGCAGATTGCGCAGCAGGGGCTGGACGAGGTCTTCCTGCATGACATGGTCGTCAAGGAGATCGGCGGCCGCCAGGTGATGCTCCTGTCGTACTGGGACGGCGGCTACGTTCAGCTCGACGTGACGAACCCTGCCGACGCGAAGTACCTCGCGGACTCGGACTACTCGGCGTTCGACCCGGAGATGGAGGGCGTCAAGCCTGAGGGCAACGGGCACCAGGCGGAGTTCACGTCGGACAACCGGTTCGTGATCGGCACTGACGAGGACTTCTCGCCGTACTCACTCATCACCCGCAATGACACGGACCGCACGGACATCACCGCGGGGTCGGGGAGCGACACCAAGCAGGTCAAGCCGGGGACCACAGTCAGCGGCGGGACGACGTACGTCGGCCGGGCGTGCAACGGCGATGCAGCGGTTCCGGCGGCGCCCGAGAAGTCGGGGACGGACATCCGCATCGCGGTCGTAGAGCGTGGCGTGTGCACCTTCACCGAGAAGGTCGCCAACGTCGAGAGGGCCGGCTGGGACGCCGCCGTCATCTTCAACCGCGAGGGCTCGGACGCCTGCAACGCCTCGCTCGGCATGAGCGTCGAGGGCGCGATCCACGCATTCGGCGTCCTCCCCCGCGAGCAGGGCTACGCCATCTTCAACCAGCCCGGGTACGACGACGCGAAGTGCCGTGCCGGGTCCGGGGCGCTGTCGGGCATCGCGATGGGTGCGAAGGGTGACCGGCTGACGTTCGGCTCCTACTTCGACGGCTGGGGCTACGTGCAGCTGTTCGAAGGGACCACGATGGAAACCCTCGACACGTACGCCGTTGACGAGGCGCACGACGAGAAGTACGCGACCGGCTTCGGTGACCTCTCGGTCCACGAGGTGGCGACCTCGGCGAAGAACCCGAACCTCGGCTACCTGTCCTACTACTCGGCCGGCCTACGGCTCGTCGAGATTCAGGACAACAAGCTCGTCGAGGTCGGTGCCTTCCTCGACGATGGCGGCAACAACTTCTGGGGCGTCGAGGTCTTCACCGGCGCGGACGGCACGGAGTACGTCGCGGCCAGCGACCGCGACCACGGCCTGTACATCTTCAAGAAGAAGGGCTGAGCGATCTGAGATCGAGGAGCCGGCGCCCGCCATGGGCGCCGGCTTCTCGGCGTAGCGGGGACGCCGCTGCCGTCGCGTCCAGCCGGCGTGCAGCGACGTCGTCACGTCCAGAGGACTCTCCGCCCGATGAGTGACGAAGACGCCCTTACGCCGCGCGTCGCGACGACGAGGCCGCCGCCTCCCCCGGCTACGCATGACCGGCGCAGGCACGTGCCGCGCGGCCGTCGTCCGCCCCGCGCGCGACGACGGCACCGTCCACGTCGGACGACACCATGCCCGTCGACCTCCTCGCGCGAGTGCTGACGCAGCGAGGGAGGCGCGTGAAGCCCGACGACCTGCCGTTCAACGATGCATACGAGATCGAGCTGCGGTGGAAGGAGGAGGTCGTCTACTGGGAAGGCGACCGCGGGTTCAGCATGGACGCAGGGTGGGGCGTCGAGCCGCCGGTCGTGTACGTCCCGTCAACCGCGTTGTGGGACCGGGTCGTCCCGCCGTGGCTGCTCGGGCGCCGCGCCGAGGTCGTGGACAAGCTGGTCCAGCGATCGAAGCACGTCGTCCGGGACACCGACGGCGGCTACTCGCCCGGCGATGACTACCGATCGGTCACGCGATGAGGGATCAGCCGAGCCGATGTCAACCCTCAACCCGGGCGAGCGTCACCCATCAGCCGAGCCGGTTTCGACAAGCATCAACCGAGCTCGCACAACGTCCTGGTGGGGCGGGTGGGACTCGAACCCACGACCCAGGGATTATGAGGCTTGCGGTGCGGCGCGCTGACCTGCGGCAACGCGCGCGGCTCCCGGCAATCTCCCGGCAACCCGCCGCCGCGCCGCGACGGGGACGCGGCCGGGACGGCCGGGCACGTGCCTCGGC
>JALYMU010000018.1 GCA_030773595.1 Actinomycetota bacterium
GGCGCGATCGGTGTCCGGGTCGCTGCCGCTCTTGCGCGTGGTGGCAGCACCGGCACTGGAGGGCAACGACAACGCGGCGGCGGCCAGCGCGCTGAGCGCTGCCCCCACGGGCGAGACGACGAGAGGACCTGCGGATGATTGGCTCCTGCTTCCACGGGACGACTACACACTGTGCCAGGATATTGACTCTGCGTTTCCGTGAGGGCAGGCGTTTCGAGGGGTGGTCCCGTGGCCGTGCGCAGGTGAGCCGTCCGCGCCGCTCGACGTCGGCGCTGCGGACCGTCCTGCGGTTACCGTCTGTCCCGAGCGGAGGGCTGTGCCCTGCCCCCGCCCCGCCCTGCTGGAGCCTGGAGAGCCGTGCCCGAGACCGACACCCCGACCGCCGAGGCCGCTCTCGGCGCGCCCGTTCAGGGCCGCGACCGGGCGGGCACGACCGGCACGCGCCTGGTCATCGTCGAGTCGCCGGCCAAGGCGAAGAAGATCGCGTCCTTCCTCGGCCCCGGCTACGTCGTCGAGTCGAGCATCGGTCACATCCGCGACCTGCCGCGCAACGCCGCCGACGTCCCCGCCAGTCACAAGGGCCAGGCCTGGGCGCGTCTCGGCGTCGACGTCGACCACGACTTCCAAACGCTGTACGTCGTCAGCCCGGACAAGAAGAGCCAGGTCGCGAAACTGAAGGACCTGCTGAAGCAGGCCGACGAGCTGTTCCTCGCCACCGACGAGGACCGCGAGGGCGAGGCCATCGCCTGGCACCTGCTGGAGACGCTCAAGCCGAAGGTGCCCGTGCGCCGGATGGTGTTCCACGAGATCACCCCGCAGGCGATCCAGCACGCCGTCGAGACGCCCCGTGAGCTCGACCGCGCGCTCGTCGACGCGCAGGAGACCCGGCGCGTGCTCGACCGGCTCTACGGCTACGAGGTCAGCCCCGTCCTGTGGAAGAAGGTCATGCCGCGGCTGTCGGCCGGCCGGGTGCAGTCGGTGGCGACCCGCGTCGTCGTGACCCGTGAGCGCGAGCGGATGGCCTTCCGCCAGGCCGAGTACTGGGACGTCGAGGGCCACTTCGTCGCGGCAGCGGACGATGCGGACCCGACGGCCCCTCGCAAGCTGACCGCGACGCTGCACAGCCTCGACGGCCGCCGCCTCGCGACCGGGTCGAGCTTCGAGCAGACCACCGGCCGGCTCAAGGACGGGTCCGACGTCGTGCTGCTCGACGAGGCGAGCGCCCGCGACCTCGTCCGCCGGCTCGAGGGCGCCGCGTTCAGCGTCCGCTCGACCGACGAGAAGCCCTACAGCCGAAAGCCGTACGCCCCGTTCATGACGTCCACGCTGCAGCAGGAGGGCGGGCGCAAGCTGCGCTTCTCGGCGCAGCGGGTCATGCAGACCGCTCAGCGGCTGTACGAGAACGGCTACATCACCTACATGCGCACCGACAGCACGAACCTGTCGGAGACCGCGGTCAACGCCGCCCGCTCGCAGGCGCGCGACCTCTACGGGCCGGAGTACGTCCCGGACGCCCCTCGGCGCTACGCCGGCAAGGTGAAGAACGCCCAGGAGGCGCACGAGGCGATCCGTCCGTCCGGCGACGTCTTCCGCACGCCCGGTGAGCTGGCGAGGGAGCTGTCCAGCGACGAGCTGCGGCTGTACGAGCTCATCTGGCAGCGCACCGTCGCCTCGCAGATGGCCGATGCCCGAGGCGTCACCGCGTCGGTCCGGCTCCGGGCCGTGACGGCCGACGGGCACGACGCCGAGTTCGCCGCCAGCGGCCGGGTCATCACCTTCCCGGGCTTCCTGCGGGCCTACGTCGAGAGCACCGACGACGAGGAGGGCGCGGAGAAGGACGACGCCGAGCGGCGCCTGCCGCGGGTGTCGCGTGGCGACTCGCTGGGCGTGGACTCGCTCGACCCGCAGGGGCACACGACCAGTCCGCCGGCCCGCTACACCGAGGCCTCGCTGGTCAAGCGGCTCGAGGAGCTCGGCATCGGCCGACCCTCGACGTACGCGTCGATCATCACCACCATCCAGGACCGCGGCTACGTGTGGAAGAAGGGGTCCGCGCTGGTCCCGACGTGGCTGGCGTTCGCCGTCGTCAACCTGTTGGAGCAGCACTTCGACCGGCTCGTTGACTACGGCTTCACCGCCGCGCTCGAGTACGACCTCGACGTCATCGCCGGGGGTCAGGGCAACAGTGTCGAGTGGCTCAGCCGCTTCTACTTCGGCTCGGAGCTCGGCAAGGAGGGCGGGCTGGCCCGGCAGGGCGGGCTTAAGGCGATCATCGGCAAGAACCTCGACGAGATCGACGCCCGGACGATCAGCACCATCCCGATCGGGATGAGCGAGGACGGCCGCCCGGTCGTCGTGCGGGTCGGTCGTTACGGGCCGTACGTGCAGGTCGGTGAGGACGGGGCCGAGGACGTCCAGAAGGCGTCGCTGCCCGACGAGCTGGCGCCTGACGAGCTCACCGTCAACAAGGCCGTCGAGCTCGCGTCCGCGCCGTCCGGGGACCGGGTGCTCGGGACGGACCCGACGACCAGGTACGACGTGGTCGCGCGCGCCGGGCGCTACGGGCCGTACGTCTCGCTGGTGCTGCCCGAGGGTTCCAAGGACAAGCCGCCGACGGCGTCGCTGTTCAAGAGCATGGACCTCGAGACGATCAACCTCGAGCAGGCGCTCGAGCTGCTGACGCTGCCGCGCACTCTCGGGACCGCCGAGGACGGCGAGGAGGTCACCGCGCAGAACGGGAGGTACGGCCCGTACGTCAGCAAGGGCAAGGAGTCGCGCTCGCTGGAGAGCGAGGAGCAGCTGTTCGACATCACGCTCGACGAGGCGCTGGCCCTGCTGGCGCAGCCCAAGCAGTACGGCCGCAAGGCCGCCGCGCCGAAGCCGCCGCTCAAGGAGCTCGGCGTCGACCCGGTGAGCGGTGGCGCGATGGTGGTCAAGGAGGGCCGCTTCGGGCCGTACGTCACCGACGGGGAGA
>JALYMU010000019.1 GCA_030773595.1 Actinomycetota bacterium
GGACGCCGGCAAGGACCCCGGCAGGGACGCCGGCAAGGACCCCGGCAGGGACGCGGGCAGGGACGCGGGCAAGGACCCCGGCAAGGACCCCGGCAGGGACGCGGGCAAGGACCCCGGCAAGGACCCCGGCAGGGACGCGACACCGCCCGAGGTCATCGGCAAGGACGCGCGCAAGGACGAGCCCGAGGACGCCCCGGCGGAGGACGGGACGCAGCGCCGGCGTGGCGCGACACGCGATGACGAAGGGCCCGACGGTGGTCGAGGCCCGACGGACGCCACGCACGGCGACGAGGATGGCGACGCGGGCCGGGCAACGGGGACGCGCCACCCGCGGGAGCGCCCGGCCGGCGGGCACCCGTCCTGAGCAGTGAAGTCGACGCCGGGTTCGGCCGACAACAGAGCTGTGTCTCCTGTCGTGTGCCGCATCTACGTCGCGTTGGGCGTGCTCGCCGCCGGCGTGTTCCTCGCCATGCCCGACGGCGTCGCCGCCATGGCCGTCTTCGTCGTCACGGCGTTCGTTCCCATCCCGGTCATCCTGGTCGCGGTGCGGCGCAACCGCCTGCCCCGCCCGCCGTGGTACGTCGTCGTGCTCGCCCTGTGCTTCCTGTCCGCGGGCAACGTCCGCTGGCTCGTCGCCATGGTGGCCGAGGGGCGCGCGTCCGGGCGGGGGACGGTGGCAGACCTGCTGTTCACGGTCGGGTACGTGCTGCTGCTCGCCGGCGCGCTCGTCCTGCTGCGGGCTCGCCGGCGCAGCGACCGCGGTGGCGTCCTCGACACGGCCATGCTCTCGATCGTCGGCGGCGGGGTGGTGTGGCAGTACGTCATGCAGCCCAACCTCGCCGCGACGGGCATCTCCGCCTCCTCCGAGGTGGTGAATCTCGTCCGGCTGCTCGCGCTGATCGCCGTGGTCGGCGTCTTCGCCCGTGTCGCCAAGACCTCCCACGACTGGATCCCGGCGCTCGGATACCTCTTCGGTGCCCTCGCGCTCGCCCTCGTGACGCTGGTCGCGTCCGCGGCGCTGCGCCGGTCCCCGGAGGAGGTCATCCCGTGGACGCAGGCCGTGCGGCTGGTGAGCTACTGCCTGCTCGGCGCCGCGGCGCTGCACTCCTCGTCGGCGCTGATCGCCCAGCCGGGCCGCAAGCAGGTCGACCGGCTCAACCGGGGGCGCCTCGTCCTGCTCGGTGCCGCTCTGCTGGTCACACCGGCCCTCGGCGCCGTCGCGCAGCTGCGCGGTCGCACGCCCGATGCCGTCCTGCTCCTCGTCGGCTCGTGCATGGTCGTGCCGCTGGTGATGACCCGCATCGGGCTGCTCGTCAACGAGCGGGCTCAGGCCGAGGAGGCCCTTGCCCACCAGGCGACGCACGACGCGCTGACCGGCCTTGCGAATCGCGCATCGTTCGTCGAGCGGCTCGACGACGCGCTCGCCAGGCTCGACGCCGGCGCGGTGCCAGACGTCCTCGTGCTCTTTGCCGACCTGGACGGGTTCAAGCAGGTCAACGACACCCTCGGCCACGAGGCCGGGGACGCGCTCCTCGTCGCGACCGCACAGCGGCTGCGCGGCGCGTTGCGCGAGGGGGACCTGGTCGCCCGCTTCGGTGGCGACGAGTTCCTGATGCTCGTCCCAGGTCTGCGCCAGGGCCCGGAGAGCGAGCAGGTCTGCCGGCGGATCGAAGACCGGCTGGTGACGCCGGTGCAGGTCGGCGACGAGCTGGTCGCCGTACGCGCCAGTGTCGGGGCAGCCTCCGCGATGGCCGCGCAGGCGCGGACGTCCGACGCGCTGATCCGCGTCGCCGACGCCGCGATGTACGCCGAGAAGCAGCGCCGCCGCGCGGCCCGGGCGGCATCGGCGGGCGCGACGGGACCGCGCGACGGCGGCGCCGTGGAGGCGGTCTCCGCCCGGTAGCATGGGGAACCCGCCGGGGCCCGGCACGCGCCGTGAAGTGCGCCGACGGCGGACCCGAGCGGAAGGTACGCATGAGCCCGGTGACCGACAGTTCCGCCCTCCCTGAGCGCTTCGCCCCCCTGGGGCTCACGTTCGACGACGTCCTGCTCCTGCCGGCTGCCTCCGACGTGGTGCCGAGCGAGGTCGACACGACCAGCCGCGTGTCCCGCAACATCTCCGTGCGGCTGCCGCTGCTCTCCTCTGCCATGGACACCGTCACGGAGGCGCGAATGGCGATCGCCATGGCGCGCCAGGGCGGCGTCGGCGTCCTACACCGCAACCTCTCGGTCGAGGAGCAGGCCCAGCAGGTCGACCTGGTGAAGCGCTCGGAGGCCGGGATGGTCACCCATCCGGTGACGATCGGCCCTGATGCGACACTCGCCGAGGTCGACCAGGTCTGCCGTCGCTACCGGATCAGCGGCGTCCCGGTCACGGACGCCTCCGGAGTGCTCGTCGGGATCGTCACCAACCGCGACCTGCGCTTCGAGGCCGACCACGGGCGCAGTGTCCGTGAGGTCATGACGCCGATGCCGCTCGTGACCGGTCCGGTCGGCATCACGCCCGACGAGGCGATGGGGCTGCTGCGCCGGCACAAGGTCGAGAAGTTGCCCCTCGTCGACGAGGCGGGCCGGCTGCGCGGCCTCATCACCGTCAAGGACTTCGTCAAGAGCGAGCAGCACCCCCACGCGACCAAGGACTCGAGCGGACGCCTCGTCGTGGGCGCGGCGATCGGCGTGGGCGAGGAGTCCTACAAGCGGGCCATGGCGCTCGTCGAGGCGGGTGTCGACCTCCTCGTGGTCGACACCGCACACGGGCACTCCAGTCGCGTCGTCGAGATGGTGGCCAAGCTCAAGGGCGACACGCAGGTCGACGTCGTCGGTGGCAACGTCGCCACGCGCGCCGGGGCGCAGGCGCTCGTGGACGCCGGTGCCGACGGCGTCAAGGTCGGTGTGGGTCCGGGGTCGATCTGCACCACCCGCGTCGTCGCCGGTGTCGGCGTGCCGCAGGTGACGGCGATCTACGAGGCCTCCCTCGCCTGTCGCCCGGCCGGGGTCCCGGTGATCGGCGACGGCGGCCTGCAGTTCTCCGGCGACATCGCCAAGGCAATCGTGGCCGGGGCCGACACGGTCATGCTCGGCTCGCTCCTCGCTGGGGTCGAGGAGAGCCCCGGGGAGCTGCTGTTCATCAACGGCAAGCAGTACAAGACCTACCGCGGCATGGGCTCCATGGGGGCGCTGCAGTCCCGCGGCCAGGCTCGGTCCTACTCCAAGGACCGCTACGCGCAGGACGACGTGCTCTCCGACGACAAGCTCGTCCCCGAGGGTGTCGAGGGACAGGTGCCCTACCGGGGCCCGCTCTCGGCGGTGGCCCACCAGCTCGTCGGCGGCCTGCGCGCCTCGATGGGCTACGCCGGCGCGGCGACCGTGGCGGAGCTGCAGGAACACGGCCGGCTGATCCGCATCACGTCCGCGGGCCTGCGCGAGAGCCACCCGCACGACGTCCAGATGACGGTCGAGGCGCCGAACTACACGTCCCGCTGACGCCCGCGCGCGTACGCCGCCGGCGGCGCGCCTGCCCCGGCAGGCGCGCCGTCACGGATTCCACGAGGCTGGAGAGATGAGCACAGAGGTCGAGATCGGTCGCGGCAAGCGCGGGCGACGGGCGTACGCGTTCGACGACATCGCGGTCGTGCCCAGCCGGCGCACACGAGACCCGGAGGAGGTGTCGGTCACCTGGCAGATCGACGCCTATCGGTTCGAGATCCCGGTCCTTGCCGCCCCCATGGACAGCGTCGTGTCGCCGGCCACGGCGGTCGAGATCGGCAAGCTCGGCGGGCTCGGCGTCCTCGACCTCGAGGGACTGTGGACACGCTACGACGACCCCAAGCCGCTGCTGGAGGAGATCGCGGGCCTCGACGAGGACCGCGCGAACCGTCGCCTGCAGGAGATCTACGCCGAGCCGATCTCGCCCGAGCTGATCATGACCCGGCTCAAGGAGATCCGCGAGGGCGGCGTCACGGTGGCGGCCGCGCTGTCGCCGCAGCGCACCGCTCAGCTGTGGCGCGCCGTCGTCGACGCGGGTGTCGACCTGTTCGTGATCCGCGGTACGACGGTGTCCGCGGAGCACGTCTCCGGGCGGGCCGAGCCGCTGAACCTCAAGCAGTTCATCTACGAGCTTGACGTCCCCGTCATCGTCGGAGGCTGCGCGACCTACACCGCCGCTCTGCACCTCATGCGCACCGGCGCCGCCGGCGTCCTCGTGGGGTTCGGCGGAGGTGCGGCGCACACGACGCGCTCGGTTCTCGGCGTCGCCGTTCCCATGGCTTCCGCGGTGGCCGACGTCGCCGCCGCCCGCCGGGACTACATGGACGAGTCGGGAGGCCGCTACGTCCACGTCATCGCCGACGGTGGTGTCGGGCGCAGCGGCGACCTGGCCAAGGCCATCGCCTGCGGTGCCGACGCCGTGATGATGGGGTCGCCGCTGGCGAGGGCGAGCGACGCGCCCGGCCGCGGCTTCCACTGGGGCAGCGAGGCCCACCACGCCGAGCTTCCGCGGGGCCTGCGTGTGCCCGTCGGGACCGTCGGGTCGCTGCGCCAGATCCTGCACGGGCCGTCGCACTCCGCCGACGGCTACGCGAACCTCATCGGTGCGCTGCGCCGCGCGATGGCGACGACTGGCTACTCCGACCTCAAGGAGTTCCAGCGGATCGAGGTCACCGTCTCGCCGTACCACCCCTCCGGGCGCTGAGGCACCTCTGGGGGATTTGGTCCGGTTAAGCGCGGGCGCGCGGGCGTTGGGTGGCCGCGCGCGGGCGCACCCAGCCGAAGGTCCGCTCCACGGCGCGCTGCCAGTCCTCGTACCCCTCGTCCCGGCGGAGGGGATCCATCGCCGGCGTCCACAGCGCGGCACGGTGCCAGTTGCGGCGCAGCACCTCGAGGTCGGCCCAGTACCCGACTGCGAGGCCGGCGGCGTAGGCGGCGCCGAGGGACACGGTCTCGGCCACCATCGGGCGCACCACCGGCACGTCGAGGACGTCGGCGATGAACTGCATGAGCAGGTTGTCCGCCGTCATCCCCCCGTCCACCTTGAGCGTCGTGAGGTCCAGGCCCGAGTCGGCGTTCATGGCGTCGACGACCTCACGGGTCTGCCAGCCGGTCGCCTCCAGCACCGCGCGCGCCAGATGCCCCTTCGTGATGTACGACGTGAGCCCGACGATCACGCCGCGCGCCTCGCTGCGCCAGTGCGGGGCGAACAGCCCGCTGAAGGCGGGCACGATGTAGCACCCGCCGTTGTCCTCTACCGTCCGGGCGAGCGTCTCGATCTCGGGCGCGCTGCTGATGAGGCCCAGACCGTCGCGGAACCACTGCACCAGCGACCCCGTGATGGCGATCGACCCCTCGAGCGCGTAGACGGCCGGCTCGTTCCCGATCTTGTACCCGACGGTTGTGAGCAGCCCGTGGGTGGACCGGGCGATGGTCGCCCCGGTGTTGAGCAGCAGGAAGCTGCCTGTCCCGTAGGTGCACTTGGCCTCACCGGGGGTGAAGCACGTCTGCCCGAACAGGGCTGCCTGCTGGTCGCCGAGGGCCGCGGCGATCCGGACCCCGGGCAGCACGGCCGTCGCCTCGCCGTACACCTGTGCACTGGGACGGATCTCGGGCAGCATCGCCGTCGGCACGCCCATCGCGGCGCACAGCTCGCCGTCCCACTCCAGCGTCTCGATGTCCATGAGCATCGTTCGGCTGGCGTTGGTGACGTCCGTGATGTGCAGGCCGCCCGCCGGGCCCCCGGTGAGGTTCCAGATCAGCCAGGTCTCCATCGTGCCGAACAGCACCTCGCCGCAGTCTGCGCGCCTCCGGAGCCCGGGCACGGCGTCGAGCATCCACCGGATGCGGGGGCCGGCGAAGTACGTCGCGAGGGGCAGGCCGCACCGGTCACGGAACCGGTCCGGACCCTCCTCGCCGGCGAGCGCCTCCACGAGCTCGGCGGTGCGGGTGTCCTGCCAGACGACGGCGTGCCCGACCGGCTCACCGGTCGCGCGGTCCCACAGCACGCTGGTCTCGCGCTGGTTGGCGATGCCGATGGCGACGACGTCCTCGGGCCGCGCGCCTGCCTGGGCGACCGCCTCGGGCACGACCCGCGCCACGTTGCGCCAGATCTCCCGGGCGTCGTGCTCCACCCATCCCGGTCGCGGGAAGTGCTGGTGGTGCTCGCGCTGGGCGACCGACACCAGCCGCCCGCCGCGGTCGAACAGGATGCACCGCGTCGACGTGGTCCCCTGGTCGATCGCCGCGACGTACTGCTCAGCCACCTGCTCCCACCCCCCGTTCCGGAATGGCGACCGCGCGCGTCACGACCGCGCCGCCCCGAGGTCGCGCGACACCGCGCGGGCGGCGTCGCACACCTGCCCGACCAGGGCCGAGCGCGGGTTCCCGCGCATGTCGCAGAGGCGCTCCACTGCCCCGGTGACGCCGATCGACCCGACCACCAGACCGCCCTGGGCCCGGATCGGCGCAGCGATACCGGCCTGGCCCATCGTCATCTCCTCGACCTCGACGGCGTAGCCCCCCTCGCGCACCGCGGCGAGCGCCTGTGACAGCCCGCGCGCGGTGACGACCGTACGCCGGGTGAACGCCTCGAGGTGGCGTCCCGCCGCCGCGCCCCCGGCGTCGTAGGCCAGCAGCGCCTTGCCCAGCGCGCACGCGTGCGGCGGCAGCAGCGCGCCGACCTCCATGGACTGCAGCGTGTCGTCCGGGCGGAAGACGTGGTGGATGACGAGGACCTGTCCCTCGAGCAGGGTCCCGATCCGCACGGCCTCTCCGCTGCGCGCGGCCAGCGAGTCCGCCCAGTTGACCGCCCGCGACCGCAGCTCGTTGACGTCGAGGTAGCTGCTGCCCAGGTGGAGGAGCGCCGCGCCGAGCTGGTACTTGCCCGACGACCGGTCCTGCTCGACGAAACCGACGTGCTGCAGGGTGCGCAGGATCCCGTGCACGGTGCCCTTGGCGAGCCCGAGGGAGCTGGCGACCTCGACGACACCCAACCGGCGGGGACCCGCCGCGAGCAGCTTGAGGATCGCCGCGGCGCGCTCGATGGACTGCACCGGACCGGGCACGGGCGCCACGCTAACGGGCGGCGAAGTGTTCGACAATGCCGACCGGGGTTCGTTGACGGCCTCCCGGTGCCCTTCTACGGTCGCCACCGGACCGACGGCACCACCCGCGACCGGCCGGCGCAGGCGGAAGGCCTCACGGGCTCACACCCCGTGCACTCCACATCTGCAAGGAGCCGACATGGCGACGCCTTACCAGAGGGACTCCTTGGTCAGCGAGCTCCTCGCCGAGTTCGCCGGCACGCTCATCCTCATTCTTTTCGGCTGCGGCGTGGTGGCGCAGGTCGTCGCCGCCGGCAGCGGCGAGTACGACTCCATCACCTGGGCGTGGGGGCTGGGTGTGACGCTCGGCGTCTACACCGCCGCGCGCATCAGCGGGGCGCACCTCAACCCCGCCGTGACCGTCACGCTGCGCTGTTCCGCGGCTTCGAGTGGCGCAAGGTCGCGCCGTACTCGCTGGCCCAGATTCTCGGCGCGTTCGTCGCCGCGCTGATCGTGCGGTGGAACTACACGGAGGCGCTCAACGCGTTCGACCCGGGGCTGACGGCCAAGAGCCAGGGCGTCTTCTCGACACTGCCCATGGAGGGCCTGAGCCACATGGGGGCCTTGCGCGACCAGATCATCGGCACGGCGATCCTGCTGTTCCTGGTGCTCGCCGTGACCGACTCGCGCAACAGCGCCCCGGTTGCGAACCTGGCGCCATTCGTCGTCGGCCTCATCGTCGTGGCGATCGGCATGTCCTGGGGCTCCAACGCCGGGTACGCCATCAACCCGGCCCGCGACTTTGGCCCCCGCCTCGCGTCGTGGCTCACGGGATACGAGGACGCGTTCCGCTCCGGTCAGGGCCTCTACTTCTGGGTCCCGATCGTCGGCCCGCTGATCGGCGGACCGATCGGGGCGTTCCTCTACGACGCCCTCATCGGACGGAACCTGGACAAGGAGGACGCCCCCGAGGCGGGCCGCCTGCCCTCTGCCGAGACGCAGGCGCAGGAGCCGCAGACCGTGTGACAGCGCCGTACGGCGCCCACATTCCTCGACATCAGGAAGGAACCGCCATGGCGGACTTCGTCGGCGCAGTCGACCAGGGCACCACGAGCACCCGGTTCATGATCTTCGACCACGGTGGCAACGAGGTCGGTCGCCACCAGCTCGAGCACGAGCAGATCCTGCCGCAGGCCGGCTGGGTGGAGCACAACCCGCTGGAGATCTGGGAACGCACGTCCGCGGTCGTCCGGACCGCGATGAACAAGCACGGCCTGCAGGCGGGCGACCTCGCCGCGCTCGGCATCACCAACCAGCGCGAGACGGCCGTCGTGTGGGACCGGAAGACCGGCCGCCCGTACTACAACGCCATCGTCTGGCAGGACACCCGCACCGACCGCATCGCCTCGGCGCTCGACCACGAGGGCAAGGGCGACGTCATCCGCCAGAAGGCGGGGATCCCGCCGGCGACGTACTTCTCCGCCGGCAAGGTCCAGTGGATCCTCGAGAACGTCGACGGCGTGCGGGAGGCGGCCGAGCGCGGTGACGCCGTCTTCGGCAACACCGACACCTGGCTGCTGTGGAACCTCACCGGCGGCGTCGACGGCGGCGTCCACGTCACCGACGTGACCAACGCCAGCCGCACGATGCTGATGAACCTCGAGACCCTCGACTGGGACGAGGAACTGCTGTCGTTCTTCGGGATCCCGAGGTCGATGCTGCCGGAGATCCGGTCGTCCTCCGACCCGAAGGGCTACGGCACCACGCGAGCCGGCGGACCCTTCGGCGGCGAGGTCCTGCTGACCGGCATTCTCGGCGACCAGCAGGCCGCAACGGTCGGTCAGGTGTGCTTCGACGTCGGCCAGGCCAAGAACACCTACGGCACCGGCAACTTCATGCTCCTCAACACGGGCAACGAGCTGGTGCGCTCGAAGAACGGCCTGCTCACGACGGTCTGCTACAAGCTCGGCGACGATGCACCCGTGTATGCCCTGGAGGGGAGCATCGCCGTGACGGGGTCGGCGGTGCAGTGGCTGCGCGACCAGCTCGGCATCATCAGTGGCGCGGCGCAGAGCGAGGCGCTCGCCCGCCAGGTCGAGGACAGCGGGGGCGTCTACTTCGTCCCGGCGTTCTCCGGGCTGTTCGCGCCGTACTGGCGCTCGGACGCCCGCGGCGCCATCGTCGGCCTGTCGCGGTTCAACACCAACGCGCACCTGGCCCGGGCGACGCTCGAGTCGATCTGCTACCAGTCGCGGGACGTCGCCGAGGCGATGGCCCAGGACTCCGGGGTCGCGCTCGACGTCCTCAAGGTCGACGGCGGCGTCACGGCGAACAAGCTCTGCATGCAGATGCAGGCCGACATCCTCGGCGTGCCGGTCAGCAAGCCGGTCGTGGCCGAGACGACGGCGCTCGGGGCGGCCTACGCCGCGGGCCTGGCCGTCGGCTTCTGGGGCAGCACCGACGAGCTGCGCCAGAACTGGAACGAGGAGGAGCGCTGGACGCCCTCGTGGTCCGACGAGCAGCGCCAGGAGGGCTACGCGCGCTGGAAGAAGGCCGTCGAGCGCACACTGGACTGGGTCGACGTCGACTGACCGGGTCGCTGGGCGCCACCCGACTACCCACGCGGACGGCCGGCCATCTGG
>JALYMU010000020.1 GCA_030773595.1 Actinomycetota bacterium
GCGTGCGAGCTGCCGACCGCCACGGCGAGCCCGTCGACGCCCGTCTCCTCGACGTACCGCGCCGCCTCGTCCGGGTCGGTGCGCACACCT
Organism: Actinomycetota bacterium; assembly: GCA_030773595.1. Classification (GTDB taxonomy): domain Bacteria; phylum Actinomycetota; class Actinomycetes; order JALYMU01; family JALYMU01; genus JALYMU01. The sequence goes on from JALYMU010000020.1 coordinate 91, forward strand.
GGCGCGTGCGCGCCGTCCTTGCCCCCCACTTCCCCCAGCTCGGCCTCCAGCCAGAGTCCGTGCCCGCGCGCCCAGCCCGCGGCGGCCGCTGTCGCACGCAGGTTCTGCTCGTACGGCAGCCGCGACCCGTCGAACATCACCGAGCTGAACCCGGCTGCGGCAGCCTGGTGCAGCAGGTGGACGTCCTCGACGTGGTCGAGGTGCAGCGACACCGGCACCGTGGCCGTGCGCGCGACCGCCGCGGCGGCGGCGGCGATCGGGTCGACGTTTCCGCCGTGGAACCGCACGGCGTTCTCCGAGATCTGCAGCACAACCGGCCGCGCGACGCGCTCCGCCCCCGCTACGATCGCCTCCGCCTGCTCCAGCGTGATCACGTTGAACGATGCTGCACCGACGCCTTCGCGGCGAGCCTCGTCGATGATTTCTCGCGTAGCAACGAGAGCCACCGCACTCCTTCCGGTCGGCAGGGCGACTTGAAGGATGACCACCCAAAGGCAACGATACACAGCGATATCCGAACAGACGATCGGCGGCGTCACCCGCATCGAGCACTGGAGCGTCAGTGACAGCGCAGTTCCTCGTCGGCCTCGACGTCGGCACGACGAGCAGCAAGGCCGTGGTCTTCGACGTCGCGGGCGCCACTCATGCCGTCGGTCGTGCGCCGACTCCGTGGCAGGGCAGCGAGCTGGACGCAGTCGCTCTCCTCGACGCCGTCCGCGTGGCGCTGTCCAAAGCGCTCGCCGACGCGCCGCCCGGTTCCGTCGTCGGCGTCGGCGTGACAAGCATGGGCGAATCCGGCGTGCTGCTGGACAGCGGCGGGAAGCCGGTGGCGCCCATCATCGCGTGGCATGATTCCCGCGACGCCGACCAGGTGCGCCGGCTCTCCCTGGACATCGGCACCGAGCGGTTCAGCGCCCGGACCGGCCTGCCGCTGCGCTCGCAGTGGTCGCTCACCAAGCATCGTTGGCTGCACGACCACGAACTGGGGACGTCAGGCACCGTACGCCGGCTGAGCATCGCCGAGTGGATCGTCCGCGGCCTCGGCGGGGAGGAAGGCAGCGACGTCTCGCTGGCCTCACGCACGGGGTGGCTGGACCTCCCGTCGCGAAGCTGGTGGTCGGAAGCACTGGACTGGTCCGGGGCCCGGCCGAGCCTGCTCCCGCCACTCGTTACGTCCGGCACCGCGCTCGGCCACGTGTGCGGCGACGCACCGCAGCGGTTGCACAGCGCCGTGCTCACGACAGCTGGACACGACCACCAGGCGGCGGCCGTCGGCGCCAATGCCGCCGGGGCCGGCGACCAACTCGACTCCTGCGGCACCGCCGAGGCGTTGGTACGCACCGTGCCTGCCGGCTTCCCCGGCGAGGGCGTGGCCCAGCTCGCGCGCGCCGGCGTCACCGTCGGCTGGCACGTGCTCGAGGACCGGTGGGCTCTGCTCGGGGCAACGCAGGGCGGCCTGACACTGCAACGGGTGTTGGCGCACCTCGGCGATGGCCCCGCTCGGCTGGACGAGCTGGACGCCGCTGCGCTTGATCCGTCCGGTGCCGTTGCAGATGCGGCCGCTCGGACTTGGCGGGCCGCCCTCGAGGAGGTCACCGACCAGATCCATGAGATCCACTCCGCGATGACCACCGTCGCCGGGCCGCACCGGCACATGATCGCCACGGGCGGCTGGTCGCGAAGCGAGGCGCTGATGCACGTCAAGCGACTGAGGTTCGGGGCGGTCACGCGCTCCCACCTCGAGGAGGCCGGTGCCCGGGGCGCGGCCCTGCTCGCGGGCTTGGCGGCGGGCACGTACGCCGACGTTAGCGAGTTCCCGGGCGCGGACTCACACGATCGATGACTCAGCACACCGGGCGGGTGCCGTTTCCCGCACAACCTCAGCAAGCCGTCGTGCGGACGCTGCGAACCCACGGACGCGTCGACGTCGGTGAAGTCGCGGCGGAACTCGGTGTCACGCACGAGACCGTGCGCAAGGACCTCATCGCACTTGAGCGGGGCGGCTTGCTCCGCCGGGTCCACGGTGGCGCCGCTCCGAACGAGCACCTCACGTTCGAGCCGGCGGTCGCGACCCGGGTCGGGCTCGTCGAGGAGAAGCAGCGGATCGCCAAAGCGGCTTTCGGGCATGTCCCCGCCGAGGGATCGGTCCTGCTCGACTCCGGCGCCAAGCCCCCGCTGGCAGAGATCTCTTCGACGGACCGGCCGTTGATTGTCTTCACCAACCCCTTGCCGACCGCCCTTACACTGCTCGCGCGGTCCAACCTTTGCGTGCACACGCTGGGCGGCCACGTCGGGACGGTGACGTCCGCAGCGGTTGGGCACTGGGCCAACCGGACGCAAAGTGAGTTCAACGTCGATGTCGCGTTCCTCGGCACGAACGGCCTCTCGCTCGACCCCGGACTCAGCACCTCGGACCCGGGGGAGGCGGCCACCAAGCGGCTGAGGGTGTGGCAGGCCCGACGGCGCATCGTGCTGGCCGACCAAAGCAAGTCAGGCGGATGAGTCTGCGCCGGTTCGCCGAGTTCCACGACGTCGACCTGCTCATCACCGACGCCGGCCTGCAAGATGACCAGCTCAGCGGACTTGAGGCGGCCGACCTTGCCACGGAGCGCGTGTGATCACGACCGTAACGCCCAACCCGAGCGTCGACTGGACGCTGGAGCTGCCCCGCCTGGTGCGCGGCACCGTCCATCGCATATCGGGGCAGCATCAGGAGCCCAGCGGCAAGGGCGTGAACGTCACTCGGGCACTGACCATGAACGGCGTCCCCTCGCGCGCCGTCCTGCCGGCCGGCGGTGCGGAAGGCGCCGAGCTCGAGGGGCTGCTGCGCGGCGAGGGTGTCGATTTCGTGTCTGTGCCGATTGTCGGAGCGGTGCGCGTCAACATCTCGCTGGCCGAGCCGGACGGCACCGCAACGAAGGTCAACGCCGCAGGGCCAACGCTGACGGAGCCCGAGACCGGCGCGCTGCTCGCTGCGGCCTCGGCCGCGTCGTACCGCGCCGCGTGGCTGGTCGGCTCGGGGAGCCTGCCGCCGGGCGTCCCCCCCGACTTCTACGCACAGCTGGGCAAGGCCGCACGGGAATCTGGTGCCCGATTCGCCCTTGACAGCAGCGGGCCGCCGCTGCTCGCCGGACTGGGGGCGAAGCCCGACGTCATCAAGCCCAACGCGGAAGAGCTCGCCGAGGCGGTCGGGCGCCCGTTGCCGACCATGCGCGACGTCGTCGGCGCAGCCCGCGAGCTGATGGCACTGGGCGCGCAATCGATCGTTGTCAGCTTGGGCCGCGAGGGCGCCCTCCTCGTCGACGATGCCGGCGTGCTGCACGCGCAAGCCAGGGTCGCCAGACCGAGGAGCACTGTAGGGGCGGGCGACGCCCTGCTCGCGGGCTACGTTGCGGGCTGGCAGGCGCACGACGGCGACCGCTCGGCGGCGCTGCGCGAGGCGGTGGCTTGGGGATCCGCCGCGGTGCAGGTGGAGGGCAGCCGGGTCCCCCTCGTCACGGACGTCGACCGAGCGGCGGTCGAGGTCGCAGGGCCCGACCCAGACCTAATCGTCATCTGCGCGTGAAGCACGATGGAGCGCCACTTCGCACGAAGAGTTCACCTTGAGGTGGCGAACCGGCAACAACGGTCGGTATGGAGCCGACAGGACGAGAACGACCAACTCGACAGCTGGTCCCCGCGGAGGTTCCTAGTGGCGCGTGTAGTTAGTTGATTTACGGTTGGTGGTCTGGGACGATGAGGCATGGCGAATCGTCCTGCGCCGGCGTTGGCGCTGCGTGAGGGTGACCGGGAAGAGCTGTGTCGG
>JALYMU010000021.1 GCA_030773595.1 Actinomycetota bacterium
GGTCCGTCGAGCGCATCTGCGGGACGCGGTGGAAGACCAGGTCGCCCTCGGCGTCGAGGTCCTCGTCGTTCAGCGGGTCGGTGGTGCAGTACATGTACCAGTACGGGTCACCAGGCTCCTGGCCGCGCAGCACCGTCGGGTCCGCGCAGCTCTCGACCACCCCGTCGCCCGGGACCCGCGGCTCCAGCGGGTTCTCGTACGACGTGCCGCGCACGCCGGGACCGGCGCGCTCCGCCGAGGCGGCCGGCGCAGTGAGGGGCACGACCAGAGCCGCGAGCAACGGCGCAAGGGCGCCGATGCCGACAAGCCGGGCCCGCCCGGGACGACGTCGGACCATGAACTTCTCCTCCTCGTCGAGGACGACTCGTGGATGCCGGACCCCCGAGATACGGCCGCGCGTAGCGAGCCGGGACGAACACTAGAAGACCGCTGAACATTCCTCGTGTCGTGGGGGTGTCTGGGGGTCGGTCTCAGCGAAGATCGTGTGTGCAGGGGCGTAGCGATCCTCAGCGGGAGTTGTTGGACGTCGACGCGGTGGCGGGGCATCTGCTGCCGCAGGGCGGGGTCTTCGGGTTCCTCGCCGCGCACCGGGACGAGGTGTTTTCGGACGCGATGTTCGCTGACCTGTTTCCGTCTGGGCGGGGCCGGCCGAGCGTGCCGGCGCCGGGGGTCGCGACGGTGCTGGTGCTGCAGGCGTTGCACGGCTTGTCCGATCGGGAGGCCGCCGAGGCGGTCACGTTCGACTTGCGGTGGAAGGCGGCGTGCGGGTTGCCGGTGAGCGCGTCGGCGTTTCACCCGACGACGTTGACGTACTGGCGGGCGCGGCTGGCCCGCTCAGAACGGCCGAACCGGGTGTTCGAGGCGGTGCGGGAGTTGGTGGCCGCGACCGGGGCGGTGCGGGGGAAGACTCGCCGGGCGTTGGACTCCACAGTGCTCGATGACGCGGTCGCCACCCAGGACACCGTGACGCAGCTGGTGGCGGCGGTGCGCCGGGTCGCTCGGGTCCTGCCCGGCGGCGAGGAACTGGTGAGTGCCGCGGCGACGCGTTCCGGGCATGACTACCGGCAGCCGGGCAAGCCGGAGATCGCCTGGGACGACTCCGCGGCCTGGGAGCAGCTCATCGACGGCTTGGTCCGCGACGCACTGGCCGTGCTGGCTGGGGTCACCGCCGCTCAGGAGGCCGGTGAGTTGGTGGTGGAGGGGCCGGCGGCGGACGCGGTGGGGCTGCTCGCGCTGGTCGCGGGGCAGGACGTCGAGCTGGTGTGCGACCGCGATGATCCGGGCGAGCCGGGGAGTTGGCAGATCGCGCAGCGGGTGGCACCCGACCGGGTCATCTCCACTGTTGATCCGGAGTCGCGGCACGCGCACAAGACGACCTCCCGGCGCCAGGACGGGTTCAAGGCACACGTCGTGGTCGAACCCGACACCGGGATCGTCACCGCCTGCGCGCTCACCAAGGCAAGCGGCGAGGGGTCCGGTGACGCCGCCGCCGGAGCAGCGCTGCTCGCCGGCGACACCACCGTCCCGCCCGACACACCGGTCGAGGTCTTGGGCGACTCGGCCTACGGCACCGGAGACATGCTCGCCGCGTTGGCGGCGGCCGGGCACGTCCCGATGGTCAAGCCGTGGCCGGTCAATCCGGCCGTCCCCGGCGGATTCACCGTCGATGACTTCACCGTTGACGGCGAGGCGGACACGTTGACCTGCCCCGCCGGCGTGACGCCCGATCAACCGGGTCCGCCAGGTCAACTTCGGGGCCGCGTGCCGCGGCTGCCCGCTGCGTCCGCGATGCACCCGCAGCGCCACCGGCAAATCGATGCGGATCCGCGAGCACGACGCTCTCCAACGCGCTCACCGCGCCCGCACCGCCAGCGAAGAGTTCCTCGTGGTCTACCGGCAGCACCGGCCCATGGTCGAACGCTCGATCGCTTGGATCACCCGCGGCAACCGCAGACTGCGCTACCGCGGCACAGTCAAGAACGACGCATGGCTCCACCTCCGAGCGTGTGCCATCAACCTCCGCCGCCTCATCGCCCTCGGCATCCAGCGCGACCACGGGACCGGAACCTGGGTCCTGGCCAGCTGAAGGCGGACCGTCCCACGGTCAGGAGGCCACCCGGAGGCCTCGCTGCTCCCCGCTCAACGCGCTCTCCGCGCCTCTGGAAGACCGCAGCTCCCTCCTCGCACGGCGAACCGCACCCACGAGCACACGGCCAGCGCGCGGCCCGCGGCACGGCGAACGACTCCCGACGAGGCGTTGATCAGCGGTCTTCTAGCCCCGGTCTTTCAGTAGGCCTCTGATCTTGGTCGTTCGTGACGGCGAAGGCGTGCGGTTGGCTTTGCCTTCTGCCGGGGCAGTCCGAGGTGCCGGCGCGGTGGCCGGTGTCTCCTGGATACTGGGGTCGCGGGCGGTTCCGGCTTGTTTCTGCTTCAGCCCGACGCCAGGGCGGGGATGCGGGCGAGGGCGGCGAACGCCGCGGCGAGCTCGCGGGCCCAGGCCCATGTGTGGGTGAGGCGCAGGTAGGTGTGGCGCTGGCCGTGGGTGAGGCGGGCGGCGACGTGCAGCAGCCGGTAGCGCAGCGCTTTCGGTTCGCAGCCGGCGAGGTCGCCGTCGACGAGCATGGTCTGGGTCCAGGCGAGCAGGTCGACGGCGGTCAGGGCGAGCTCGAGCCAGACGGCGTTGATCGCGAAGGTGCGCGAGGGAAAGCGGCCGAAGCCGGTGTCTTTGCCGCACCGGATCCGGTCTTCGACGCGGGCGTGGGCGCGGTGGCGGGCTTCCAGGTGCGCGAGCTGCCCGACCGCGGTGTCGGTGGCGAACGCTGGAACCGCCATCCGTCGACGTCGGTGAAACGTTAGTTGCGCGCCGGGATGCGGACGTTCGCGGCGCACGATCACCCGCATCCCTGCGGGCCAGCCGACGGCGGTCAGGTCGGGCAGCAACCCGGTCAGCTCGGGGGTGTCAGATGGCTCGTGTAAACGGGTTCTTCGACTGGGGGCGTGGGCTCCCGGAGACGTCGAGAATTCATGACTGTGAAGGCGGATGCTGTGGCGTCTGGGCCGGGCGTGCCGAAAGGGCTCAGTGCTGAGGTCGCTCGGCTGCAGGCGCAGTTCGAGGGGGTCCAGCTGACTGGTGAGGGCGGGCTGCTCGCAGACATGATCAAGCAGGCGGTCGAGGCGGCGTTACAGGGCGATGTCCTCCAATGGCAACGTGCAGTTCGACGGAGGAGCCACCAACACGTATAAAAACACCTGCATACCGAGCTCGTCGTTCGCCAGCCCCGACAATCATGGCTTTCTGGGACGACCTGGATACCACGTACAGCGGTGAGGGCGTCTTCACCGGGACGTACGGTGCCGCACCATACCGTCAGTTCATCATTGAGTGGCGCGCCCACCGCCTCGGCGAAGCCAGCCGGACGTCGAACTTCGAGATCATCTTCAATGAGTCGAATGGCACGATCCGGACGGTCTACGGGGCCACGACCGACGACGGCAACGGCGCGACGCTGAGGCTGCAACAGAATGCGTTGACCGGAACCCAGTGCGCCTGCAACGGCACGGGTTCCATCTTCCCCGGCCTGCGCGTCGATTACGTGCCTTCGAACACAGCCCCATGCACCATCACGGGGACGTCCGGGAACGACTTCCTCATCGGAACCGGCGCCGACGATTTGATCTGTGGACTAGGCGGGAACGACACGCTTCGTGGCCAAGGAGGAAATGACAGGCTGGTCGGCGGTGCAGGATTGGACAAGGCCGACTACGCGGATACTCCGAACGCAGTGCGTGTCGATCTGAGCGCCGGCACCGCGGTGGGGCACGGCACCGACAGTTTGGCTGAGGTCGAGTACGTGGACGGTTCTGCGTACAACGACCGGCTCGACGGAGACTCGGGTCCGAACAGCCTCGCCGGCAAGGGTGGTGACGACCTCGTCTACGGCGGGGACGGTGCGGACGTGCTGTTCCTCGGTGACGGCAACGACAGGGGTGAAGGCGGCCCGGGAGTGGACCGCGTCGAGTTCCTCGTTCCCGTGTCAGTGGACCTTACCTACGGGACCGCGAGCGGGCAGGGTTCCGACACTGTGAAGAACATCGAGAACGTCACGGGCTCGCCGGGGGCGGACTACATCCGTGGCTCCGCGGCGTCCAACACCCTCAAGGGCAACGGCGGCAATGACACGCTGTCGGCCTCGATGGCGACGACCAGCTCTACGGTGCTGCGGGTGCCGATTCCCTCACAGGCGGCAATGGCACGGACGTATGCAACGGTGGAACCGAGTACGACACCGCCAGCACGTGCGAGACGCGCATCGATATCCCATAGCCGCGTGACACGACACGGCGACGCGGACGGCGAATGCCGCCCGCGTAGCCGTGTGCGCTCGGGCGTGTTCGATCTCGCCGAGGACGGAAAACGTGCGGCGGCCCTGTTGTGACGCCGACCTCGGACCTGCGCGTCCGTCCGGACCTCAGTCGACCCGGTCGAGGAGCTCTCGCGAGCGCTGTACGACGAGCGCCGCGGCGTCCGCGTCGTACGACGGCAGGGAGCTGTCGGTGAACAGGTGCTGGTCGCCGGGGTAGACGAACAGCTGTGCCACGTCTGATCCGACCGTCTCGACCAGCTGGCGGGCCGCGTCGAGATCTCCCTCCTGGGCGAAGAAGGGGTCCCGGTCCATGCCGTGCACCTGCACGGGTACTCCGGCGGCCACGGCCCGAACGCCCACTCGCCCGCAATCGGCATGCACGCCTCGTAGAGCAGCGCGCCGCGCGCGCCCGGTCGGGTCTGGGCCAAGCGCTGTGCCGTCGCGGCACCGAAGGAGAACCCGGCGTACACCACAGTCGCCGGCAGGTCCGCAACGACCTGGTCCGTGCGCTCGTCGAGCGCCTGGTCACCGATGCTGCGGACGAGGGCGACGCCGTCGTCGACGCTCGCGGGTCGCTCCCCGTCGAACAGGTCTGGGACATGGACCGTGTGGCCTCCCGCGCGCAGCTGGTCGGCGAAGGCGCGGACCCCGTCGGTGAGTCCTTGGACGTGGTGGAACAGCACGACCTCGGCCATCTCTGCCATCCTCATTCCGCGGCGATGTTCGAATGAACCAGCACGCTGGAATGGTCGAAATATGTCGGTCAATCAGCAAATCCCGGACTACGACCTCGACGAGATGCTCGTCGTCACCGCGCCGGGGCAGCTACGGGCGCTGGCCGACCCGCTGCGGGCCACGCTGCTGGAGCTGCTGCTCGAGCGGGCCGCCACGGTGACCGAGATGGCACAGGCGGTTCAGCGCCCCAAGAGCACCGTCGCCTACCACGTGAACCTACTCGTCGAGGTCGGCCTGCTCCGGGTCGTCCGCACCCGGCAGGTCCGGGCGATCGTGGAGCGGTACTACGGCCGGGTCGCTCGCACCCTCTACATCGGCGCGCTGAACCGCCCCGAGGACAAGCACGTCGTGGCGGCGCTCAATGGTCTGGCGGAGGCGGCCGCCGAGTCGGCGCCGGCCCATGCAGCCGACCAGCTGCGGTGCACGTTGGTGCATGCCCGCATCCCCATCGAGGAGGTGCGCACCTTCTGGGCCCAGGTCCAGGAGCTCGCCCGCCGCTTCGCGCAGATTCCGCGGGCGGGCGACCAGGTCTACGGCTTCGCTGCCGGGCTCTACCCCACCGAGGCGCCCAGCCTGCCCGACCCGCGGGTCTACGACGGGCCCGCGCTGCCCGACGCGCCGGATTGCGACCTGCCCGACCCGCACCGTGACCCGGCTGACCGCAACTCTGCCGACTGACCGGATCGAGGCTCCGGGCAGGACCGAAGACGATCAGCTCAGCCGTCGGGATGCGCGGCGAACCGCCGTACGCGCCCAGCTCTTGCCGCAACGATCGGCCGACGGACCTGGTGTCCTTCTCCGTTTCCTGACGGTGCTTCAGCTGGCCGCTTGGCATACGTGGAGGCCCGCGCGCCGGACCGGCGGCTGACGCACTGGACCTGGCGCCGGGGTCAGCGCCGCCGCCGGACTCCCGTCTGCGTCGCCTCGGTAACCGGACAAGATCGAGTGTGCGCACGTGCAGGCGACACGCCGGCGGCCTTCGGCATGTCGTCCCCATTTGCCGCACAGTTGATCTTGACGGCTGGCGCGCCGGGCTCCTCGGCGCCGGTCAACGGTGCGCCCAGTGCGGACCACGTGGCGTCAGCCGAGCCACCCAGGGGGACCAGGAGATCACCGCTCTCGCGGAGTGGCTGCACCTCGACGTGCGGCGCAGCACCACGCGCTGCGGCGCCGGCGACCGGACGGTCCTGCCGCTGCCCTCGTCCCGGACGAAGGCTCGACCTCAGCCGCGCGGGACCTCGCCACTCGTCATCAGGTGCTCGTCCCGGTAGCCAAGCCGGCGGTACATCCGCCGCGCCGTCTCGTTGTCGGCGTACATCCCGAGGGTCACCCAGTCGTGCGACCGCAGCAGCTCGCGCGTGATCCACGCCGTCACGGCCGCGCCCAGCCCCCGCCCGCGCGCGTCCGGGTGTGTCGCGATCGAGGCCAAATGCGGCACGCCCGCGACGTACTCCGTCCACGCCGCCGTCGCGCGGACGGACCCGTCGCCGTCGACGATGCCGCACCACCGGCGCACGTGCCGGTCCCCGGGCTCGGCGGAGTACCGCGGGCTGGACGCCTTTAGAAAGGACCGCAGCGTGTCGTCGGCCATGTCGTCGAGCCACCGCACGCGGGGTTCCCCGTCCTGCGCGGGCGGTGGCGTCCGCGTCCAGAACCAGTCCCAGTCCTCGGGCTGCGTCGGACGCAGCGCAGCGGGCAACAGCGCCGGCGCGCCGCGCGGCAC
>JALYMU010000022.1 GCA_030773595.1 Actinomycetota bacterium
CTCCTGGCTCGCGACCCTCAGCCGGTCGTCGTGAACCTCACCGGCCGCACGGGTCTCGGCGCGGTCCAGGTCGCTGCCCTTCGGGCAGTACTGGATGACGCTGACTCCTGCGCCGACGGGCAGCGCGCCAGCGACGGCGGACACGGAGACATGACCGTTGAGCACTGTGCGTGGGGCGGCTGCTGTAGCCGGTGCGACACCAGCCACACCGACGAGCGCAACGGCCCCGGCAGTGGTCAGAGCGGCGAACGTGCGCGTCGTGGTCAAGAGAACTCCTCGGAATGGCCCCGCGTCGGGGTCGGACAGGATGCTCAACCGAAAGGGCGTTCGCCCAACAGCGCACCCGGACGCCGCGGCGCGACGTCCACCAGCAGGTTGGCGTCCCGACCGCTCCGCATGCGGCCGAACTCGCAAATGTCGCCCAACGGAGTGACAAGCCTGTGGACGACCCCTGGTCGGAACTCCTCGTCCGCAACGACGAGAACCCGCTCGAGGCCGCGCGTTGCCGCGCCCTCGGTAAAAACGAAGAGTGACAGTCCCTACCCGATTCTGTCGTTCGGGGTGGATCGTGCCCGTCGGCACGGTAGCGTCCGGCGGACATGGATCGGCGGCCGGCGATCGTCGGTGCCGGGCGTGTCCGCGCTGAAGGTCCGCTAGCCGGTGCAACCCGGGGGTTCTACGGCCGGGGCGGGGCTGTCGCGTTTGCGCTCACGGCCGTACCCTCCCGCGCCATGGAGATCGGGTATGCACTGGAGAAGGTTGGCGTCGGCATGTCGATCCTGGCGCGGCACCCCGGCCGCATACGGGAGCGACTGTTGGCTGCCTTCACCGAGCAGATCCTGTTCGCGCCGACGGAGGGCAAGGGGATCCCGGACGAAGTCGGTCGGCGGTTGCAGGCCGTGAAGGACCAGGCGAGCCGCATCCCGGGAGTCGGCAACGAAGGCGCGCTAGCGGCCACCTTCGCCGTGATCGACGAGAACGAGGCCGAGGAGATCGTCGGCGAACTCGAGTGGATCTACTACTCGCTGCAGAGCGCTCGTGAGCATCCGGAGGAGTACGGTGCTCTAGGTCACGCTCGGCCGGAGCTCAGTCGTCATCGCGTTGCTTCCTCTCGATGACGCGGCGCTCCTCCAGCTCCTTGTTGGCGTACCGCTCGGCGTCGACCTTCTGGACTTGCTCGATCGGACTTGGCCGGCTCGGACGCGGCTCGTCGTCCTGTACGTCCTTGTCCTTCGGTGGTGCCATCCCGGCCTACCTGACTGCTAGAGCGACTATGAAGGCGACGACCTCGACGACGAGGGAGCCCATACCGATCCGCAGAGCCTTCCACAGGCGCCGCAGCTTCTTCTCATTGGCGACGTGCGCGTCGTTCAAGTGGAGCGCAAGGTCTCGTCGCATGCTGTCGAGCGTCGCGGGCTCGGCTGCCTCGACGTAGTCCTTCAACATCGACTTCGGGTTCACGCGCCAGTCCCATTTTCGCGGCCAGTTGATGTACAACACGGCGGCCAGGACTCCTGCCAGGCCGACGAGGGCGACGACCACCCATCCTGTGGCGACATCGCTCAGCCCCTTCTCGCCGAAGGTCGCCGCCCCAAGGAACGACGCGCTGAGGGCGGCGGCGGCCAGGAGCGTGGACGACCGCGCACGCAGGTCGTCGAGGCCGGCCTCCTGCTGCTTGATCCCGTCCGTAGCGCTTTGCAGCACAAGGGCGAGCCGGTCGTCGCTTTCCGTGGGCACGATTGGCCTCCTTGACGCAGGTCGCCGCGAGGAGCGCACGGCAGCAGGCTAGGTCAGCTCGCTACACCGACCGCCCTCGCGGCGTCGCATGCGGTGGTACTCCCGCATGTACTCGGCCTTGCACTCGGCACAGCGCTTCGCCACCGAACCTCCTCCGGTTTTGGGCGGCAGATCGACACCGCAATCGAGGCAGGAGGCACCCGCGGGTCCTTGCGGGCCAGCACCCACTGGCCGGCGTCGCAGGGCCGTCCAGGCGGCAGCACGAGCATGCGTCTCAGCGTCGAGCGTCCGGTGTAGGGCAGGCAGCGCCTGTCGGGTACGGGGAGAGGCCCCGCGCCGTGACGGCGCCTGGCAGGATCCGGCCCATGCTCGGGACCATCGCTGCGGCGTACGGCCGCATGAAGAAGCGCAACTGGAACTTCCCGGTCGACCGCGAGGTCGGGTACCTCCAGGACCACCTGGAGCCGAAGGAGCAGGTCCTCGAGCTGGCAAGCGGGACGCTGGACGGCAAGCCGGGCCTGCTGGCGCTGACCGAGCGGCGACTGCTGTTCATCGCCGCCGGGCTCTCCGGTCGTGAGCAGGTCTTCCTGGCCATGCCTCGTGGTGACTTCGTCCGAGCAGAGGTACGCGGTACTCGCCTTGAGCTGCGGCGGCGGAGTGCGACGGCGCTGCAGGTCTCCAACGTGGTGCCCAGCGACGCCAAGCGCCTCGGTGACGCGCTGGCGCCGGCGTCCGGGTAGGGTCACGCGGCCCAGACGCCCGCCTGGGTCATCGGGCACGGTGGCTCCGATGAGCGTCCGCTGGTCTCTCAACGGGCTCCGCGCCGGCTGTTGCAGCTACGGCACAGCACCCGCAGGGTGCCGCCCTCGGCTCCGCCGGCCGCGACCGCGGTCACGTGGTCGGCGGTGAGGTCCGACGACGGGTGCGGATCAACGCCGAAGCCGGGGCAGACGTCGCCGTAGACGACGCGGTGCGCCTCGACAGCCCTGCGGCGCCGGGTGCGCTCGGCGTTGCCGTACGCCGGCCGAGTGCAGCTCCGGCACTTCTGCCCACGCGGGATCGGCTGCCCACAGCGGTGGCAGGGACGGGGCGTCACAGGCCCACGAACCAGCCGCCGGAGGTCTGCTGCAGCGCCCCGTGCTCGATGGCGTGGGAGCGGGCGGCGTGCGCCAAGACAGCGGCGACGGCAGCGTCGATCTTCAGCCCGGCCTTCTTCTTCGCCAGCTTGAGGTAGTTCGTGCCGGTCGCGTCGTCGTCGTGCCGGGACCGCTTCGCGGTGCCCTTCGCGAGCACGGCGTTCTTGACGTGCCGGGCGAGCGTCCGGTCGCCGTCGTGCGTCACCTCACCGGAGGCGAAGGCGGTGGTAACCGCTCGAGCGCCGCGTCCATCCGGACCTGCTGATTGGTCGGGAACTCCATGACCAGCCCCGACCAGCGGGCGGACCAGTTGTCGAGGTAGTCCTGCCACTTCCACGGGTCGGCGAACATCATGACGACGTCGTAGGCGGCGAACGTGTCGCTCAGGACCCGGTCGACGTCGGCGCCGGGCACCCGCCAACCCGGCGCGGCGTCCGCAGGCCGCTCCCACGTGCGGAGGTGGAACAGCCGACCGTCGGACAGCCGTGAGGCGACCAGGCTGGTGGCGTCCTCGGTCTTGCTGCCGTCGAAGCCGACTGCGACCCGCTCCCAGGAGGCGAGCGCTTCGGGTCGTGCTGCGCTGTCCCAGCGGATCGGGTCGATGAACAGCAGCGCGCCGGCCACGACCTGGTTGAGGAAGAACCGGCGGGCGTCCGGCTCGAGGGTCGCGGCGTCGCGGATCTCGGCCATGATCCGGTCGATGTTCACCCACCCGCCGCGCTGCTGCGCGCTGTCGCCGTACACGCGTGCGACCTCACGCCGCAGCTGCTCGTCGTCGTCGAGGTCGACGTGCCGGCCAGGGCGGTCGTCGATGAGCACCCCGTCCGCACGTGCCTCCGCGGTTGTCTGGGCGACGGACCGCTCAGCCGGGTCGTAGGCGTTGGTCAGCTCCAGCCACCGGCCGTCCATCCCGGCCAGGTTCCGGCGAACCGCCGACGCCAACGTGCGACCACCCGACGAGGGCACCCACAGGTGCGTTTCGGTCATCGTCGCGAAGGTGATCCGGGCACCGAGCCGCGACCGCGACGAGGAGGTCACCGGCTCGATCCGCCCACCGCCCGGCAGGTTGACTCGCGTCTCGCCAGCGTCCATCCCGGGCAGGGCGACCAGGGGACCGCGCACGATCATCTCGACGATCGGGACGAACGTGTTGCTCGTCTGCTCCTCTGACACCCCGAGGCACTGAATCAACGGTGTAGCACGGGGACGGCCCACCGGCTCGCCGGCGGCGTCCCACCCGTCGAACACGACGTCGCCCAGGCCCTCGGCCAAGGCGATGGCGGCGCCGAACGGGTCCTTGCCCCACTTCTGCGGTCGGCGCAGCTGCGCGCCGTAGTGCACGAACCGGCCGCTGTCCGGGTCGAGCCGGTACAGGTCGAGCAGGAAGCGCCACATCTCGTCGGTGAGCCGAAGCGGCTGACCGGCGGCGTCACGGTCGGGCACCACGAGGTGCGCTTCGATCCACTCCCCGACGCTGTAGCCCAGGGTCGGGAACTCGCCGGGCTCAGTCGCTCCCCGCCACGGCACGGCGCTCCACC
>JALYMU010000023.1 GCA_030773595.1 Actinomycetota bacterium
CCCGTCATACCCCCCTGCGGCGAGCACATCAGCGGCGATCCCGGCGAGCAGGTCCACCCGCAGCTGCGCCAGCGTGCGCGTCTCGCCCGGCTCCCGGCGCGCGGTGCGGGCCAGACCGTCCGCCGCCGAGTACACCGCCATGGCGGCATCAGCCAGCGCGTAGAGATTCACCCACGCCATGCCGTCCTCCGCCGGCGACAACGTCACGTCACGCGCGGCGGCCGCAGCAACGTGGCGCTTCGTCATCCCTGCGGGGTCGACCGTGGCGATGGCCCGACGCAGCGCGGTCTTGAGCTGGGTCGCGGTCCTGCCCGCCGCTGTCGGCAGCACCTTTGCCTCCGCCGCGTCCGCCACCGGGTCCTCCACCCGATCCAAGGCCGACACGACACACACCGCCCGGTAGTAGTCAATCTCTCCGTCCGCGAGCAGCCGCATCGTCGCGGCCCGTGGACCGGCCAACGTCGTCGCGACATGCAGGCGCGACCGTGCGGCGTTCGGCGACAGCGTCAACGCCAGAGCAACCTCCGTGTCGGTGAACCCCTCCAACGGCGTCCCCGCCCGCACCCGGTCCAGCGCGGCGATCGCCCCGAGCTGGCGCGCCTGCAGCCGCGCGACCTCACGCTCGCACTCCTCGATGACCGTGATCAGCTCGTCGGGATCCGCCGCAAGGCCCGCGCATGGGCCCGCGCTGCGTTCCTCGACCCGGCGGTCGCCGTGCGGACAGGCGCCCCCGCTGACGTGGCGGTTCTCCACCTTGGTCCCCGACTCCAACTACGTACGACGGTAGACCCGCCCACCGACAGTTCTGTGTGCCGGGAAAGACGACCGCCGCGCCACGCCGACGGACCCGCGCCGACGCGCTCCGCATCTGCACGTCGGTACGACAAAACGGCGACCGCCGTACGACAGGAGCCTGCCGTCCGGCGGTCGCCGCTCGCGGGAAAGGACCGAGATCAGACGCCGTACCCGGCGCGGTCGACCTTGCGGTGGTACTTCTCGCCGGTCTTGCCGCCGAGCACCGCAGCGCCGAGCGTCACGAGCAGCACGGCGACCAGCGCGATGATCCCGCCGGTCGTGGCGGCACCCTCACCGACAGGGATACGCGGGAGGTTGAGCGCGGCGAAGATGTTGTACTGCGAGCCCAGCACGAGGCCCGCGACCGCGGCGAGCAGCACGACGGCGAGCCCGACCAGCCACACCGCCACGCCCTGGCGGGCGCCGTCGAAGCGCGCCATTCGACCGGCGACGTAACCACCGGCGAAGTACGCGATGCCGAGGATGACCAGCATCGCGATGCCGCCGACGATGCCGATCGTGCCGGCCTGCCTGGCCGCCTGACCCGTCGTCGGAATCCCCTGGGTCAGCCCGACCGCCACACCCGCGGCCGACAGCAACGCCACGAGCAGGACCGCGAGACCGTTCGCGGACAGCCAGCCGAAGAAGGCGGCGCCCCACTTGAAACCGCCGAACATGTCGTGCTGGACCTCGAGCCGGTCGCGCTCGACGCTGGGGACGCCACCCTTGGCGGCGTACGCTCCGGTCTGGTCACCGGCGTGGGTCTTGCGTGCCATGTCCCTCTCCTCCGCACGAAGGCGCGCCGTGTCCCGGCCGCACACTAGGCAGTCGTTGTGCCCGCTTCGCGCCCGTGCGGAACGCCTCCATACGGATATGTCCGGAACGGTGCAACCCCATCCGTTAGGGCGGGGCACCGGACCGGCACGCAGCCTGGCCAGTCTCAGACGTGCCCAACCTCGCTGACCTCGATCGGCTCGTCGCTGCTCTCGGACGCCGGCCGGTCCGTGTCCCGCAGCGCCTGCGGCCGGACACCGACGCCGTGCCGATAGGAGATGTCACCGCCGAGGTAGCCGCTCACGCCCACGACGCCGAGTGCCGTCAGCGCGAGCTTGCGGGCGAGCGGGCGTCGCCCGCTGCGGCGAAGCCGGCCGGACGCGACATAGAGGCCGAGCGCGACGTTGTTCAGCGCAGCATGGACGGTGGTCTCCCGCCGTACCGCGCCCTTGGTGTCCACGTACTGCACGATGCCGGTGACCGCGGCGACGAGCGCACCGGCGACGCCGATCCGCAGCGCACCGTCAGCCGCGTGCTCGTCGCGCGGATCCCGCGACACGGCGCTGCGGAGGTCGTACCACCCGCTCACAACCCACGCGCCGATCGGCACGGCGATGACGACGGGGTGCATGGGGTGGCCCAGCCACTCGTTGCCGCGCAGGAGCTGCGACACGGGCCGTACGCCCGGAGCCCCGACCGCCGAGACGACCGCTTGGTGCGTCGCCAGCGAGGCCCGGTCCAGCGCGCTCCCCCGACCGGGCAGCAGGACGTCGACGACGCGCGCGAGCGAGCGCTCACGCGACCCTGGCTTCGCATCCCGCGAACGACCTTCGGGACTGGTGCCTTCGGGAATGGGCATGGCCGGTCCTTCCTCGCGTCCGTCGTCTGCTCCGCAGCAGTACCCGGAAAGGCCCTGGAGCACTAGCGTGACGGCGCATGGACTTCCGTTTCCTCGGCCGCAGCGGCCTGAAGGTCAGTGAGATCACCTACGGCAACTGGGTCACCCACGGCAGTCAGGTGGGTGACGAGGCGGCCAGGGCCTGTGTGCGGGCGGCCCTGGACTGCGGCATCACTTCTTTCGACACCGCGGACGTCTACGCGAGAGGGCGGGCCGAGGAGATCCTCGGCGACGCGCTCAAGGGCGAGCGCCGGGAAGGCGTGGAGGTCTTCACCAAGGTCTACGGGCCCATGGGGACGGGCCCCAACGACATCGGCCTGTCCCGCAAGCACATCTTCGAGGGCATCGAGGCGTCCCTGCGGCGCCTGCAGATGGACTACGTCGACCTCTACCAGGCACACCGCTACGACTACGAGACGCCGCTCGAGGAGACGATGACTGCCTTCGCCGACCTCGTGCGCGCGGGCAAGGTTCTCTACATCGGTGTGTCGGAGTGGCGGGCGGAGCAGATCCGCGAGGCGAGGAAGCTCGCCGACGAGCTGCACGTGCCGCTCGTCTCCAACCAGCCGCAGTACTCCGCGCTGTACCGCGTCATCGAGGCCGAGGTGATCCCGACCTGCCGTGAGCTCGGCTTGAGCCAGATCGTGTGGTCTCCGCTCGGGCAGGGCGTGCTCACGGGGAAGTACAAGCCGGGCCAGGCTCCGCCCGAGGGCTCGCGCGCGACGGACGAGAAGGGCGGCGGAGCGAACTTCATCCAGCGGCTGCTGCGGGACGAGGTGCTGGAGCGGGTCGAGCAGCTGCGCCCGCTCGCGGACGAGGCGGGGCTGTCGATGGCGGGGCTGGCGCTCGCGTGGGTCCTGCAGGAGGACAACGTCGCCTCCGCGATCATCGGTGCCTCCCGGCCGGAGCAGGTGCAGGACAACGTCACGGCGGCCGGCGTACGGCTGGACCCGGAGGTCAAGCGCCGCATGGACGACATTCTGGCGCCGGTGACGGAGACCGACCCGGCGCTGACGCAGAGCCCGAACCCGCGCGGGTAGGGCCGAGTGCCAGGGGAGACCGTGGTCACGGACACAGGGAGTGCGGCGTTCCCGCAGGGATCGTTCTCGTGGAACTGGGGACTCGACGAGCCTCCTCATCCGTCGGCCGCAGGGGAGCTTCCGCCCGTCGACCTCCTGCCCGAGCAGCTGCCGGAGGTCGTCGCGTTGACGGCTCAGGGGTGGGAGCTGGCGCCGGATGCTCCGGGGTGGACGCTCCTCCCCGCGATCTGGCCCCGCTCCCACCGGACGTGGGTGCCGGACCGCTGCATCCGGTGGGCGACTGTGACGTGCGGCGACCGTGAGCCCGTCCAGGAGCGCCTCGGCGACGAGGACTCGGCGAGCGTCGAGTGCGACTACGCCGTCACAGCCCAGCACCACGGTCTGCCGGGACGCCCGGCCGGACGCTTGTGGCTCCTGCGACCGCCGTCGTCATGGACCCTGGAGGGCGTCCTGTCGATCCTGGAGCGTGCAGCTGATCGCGCGGACGCCGACCGAGGGCCCAGACGGGAGGATGCGACGCGGTTCACCACGGTCGTCGCCCAGGAGTTGAGCCGGCTGTTCGACTCGGCGACCACGCAGCGCCGATAGGACCGACGAGCCCGCACGCCAAAGGGGAGGACCGCGATCGCCCCGCCCCTTCGCCGATGACCGCCGGCTCAGGCCTCGACCAGCGCCTCGCGTGGTGCGACGTGCAGGCCGTCGCCGCCCGGGTTGACGTCGACCACGACCGTGTCGCCGTCCCGGATCTCGCCCGCCAGCAGCGCCTTTGCCATCGAGTCGCCGATCTCCTTCTGCACCAGCCGCCGCAGCGGACGCGCACCGTAGATCGGGTCGAAGCCTTGCAGCGCCAGCCAGTCCCGCGCCGCCTCGGTGACCTCGAGGACGAGCCGCCGGTCGACCAGGCGCTTGCGCAGCGCCTGCACCTGCAGCTCGACGATCTCGCTGGTCTCCGACATCGTCAGCGCGTCGAAGATGACGACATCGTCGAGCCGGTTGAGGAACTCCGGCTTGAACGTCCGGCGGACGACGTCCATCACCCGCTCGCGCTTGGCGTCGTCGTCGAGCGACGGGTCCACGAGGTAGGTCGACCCGAGGTTCGAGGTCAGCACGAGGATGACGTTGCGGAAGTCGACCGTACGCCCCTGCCCGTCCGTCAGCCGCCCGTCGTCGAGCACCTGCAGCAGGATGTCGAAGACGTCGTGGTGCGCCTTCTCGACCTCGTCCAGCAGGACGACGGAGTACGGGCGACGCCGCACCGCCTCGGTCAGCTGACCGCCCTCGTCGTACCCGACGTAGCCGGGCGGGGCGCCGACCAGCCGCGCGACCGAGTGCTTCTCGCCGTACTCGCTCATGTCGATGCGGATCATGGCGCGCTCGTCGTCGAACAGGAACTCCGCGAGCGCCTTGGCAAGCTCGGTCTTGCCGACACCGGTCGGCCCGAGGAACAGGAACGAGCCGGTCGGGCGGTTGGGGTCCGAGATTCCCGCACGCGCGCGGCGGACGGCGTCGGACACGGCTTGGACGGCGCGCCGCTGGCCGATGAGCCGCTTGCCGAGCTCCCCCTCCATGCGCAGGAGCTTGGCGGTCTCGCCCTCGAGCAGCCGCCCGGCGGGAATGCCGGTCCAGGAGGCGACGACCTCGGCGACGTCGTCCGGGCCGACCTCCTCCTTGACCATGGCCTCCGCCGTGTCGGCGCCCTCGGCGGCGTCGCGCAGCTGCTTCTCCAGCGTCGGGATCTCGCCGTACATCAGGCGGGACGCCGTCTCGAAGTCACCGTCGCGCTGAGCCCGCTCGGCCTGCCCGCGGAGGTCGTCGAGGCGCTGCTTGAGCTCCCCGACCTTGTTCAGGCCAGACTTCTCCGCCTCCCACCGCGCGTTCAGCGCGGCGAGCTGCTCCTGCTTGTCGGCCAGCTCACGGCGCAACCGCTCCAGCCGCTCGACGGAGGCGGGGTCAGCCACCCTGGTCACGCTTGTCAGCTCACTGGTGCCCCGCTCGCCTCCGCGCCGCTCCACCTCCCCGGAAAGCGCCATCTCCTCCATGCGCATCCGGTCGACGGCGCGCTGCAGCTCGTCGATCTCGACCGGCCGCGAGTCGATCTCCATCCGCAGCCGCGAGGCCGCCTCGTCGACCAGGTCGATCGCCTTGTCGGGGAGGAAGCGGGAGGTGATGTAGCGGTCAGAGAGGGTCGACGCCGCCACGAGCGCCGCATCGCTGATCTGCACCTTGTGGTGCGCCTCGTAGCGACCGCGCAGCCCGCGCAGGATGCCGATCGTGTCCTCCACGCTCGGCTCGCCGACGAGCACCTGCTGGAACCGCCGCTCGAGGGCGGGGTCCTTCTCGATGTGCTCGCGGTACTCGTCGAGCGTCGTCGCGCCGACCATGCGCAGCTCGCCACGCGCCAGCATGGGCTTGAGCATGTTGCCGGCGTCCATCGCGCCCTCACCGGTCGCCCCCGCGCCGACGACGGTGTGCAACTCGTCGATGAAGGTGATGACCTCGCCGTTCGACCCCTTGATCTCGTTCAGGACGGCCTTGAGCCGCTCCTCGAACTCGCCGCGGTACTTCGCGCCGGCCACCATCGCGCCCAGGTCGAGCGCGACGAGCCGCTTGTTGCGCAGCGACTCGGGCACGTCGCCGGCGACGATCCGCTGCGCCAGACCCTCGACCACGGCGGTCTTGCCGACGCCGGGCTCGCCGATCAGCACGGGATTGTTCTTCGTACGCCGGGACAGCACCTGAATCACGCGACGGATCTCGCTGTCGCGGCCGATCACCGGGTCGAGCTTGCCCTCGCGGGCGGCGGCCGTGAGGTCGACGCCGTACTTCTCCAGCGCCTGGTAGGTGCTCTCGGGGTCCTCGGAGGTGACGCGGGCCGCGCCGCGCACGGCCGGGAACTTCTCAAGCAGTGCCTCCGGTGTCGCCCCTGCGCGCCGCAGGACGTCGGCCACCGGCCCGCCGGCCTGGGCGATGCCGACCAGCAGGTGCTCGGTGGAGACGAACTCGTCGCCGAGCCTCTTGGCCCGCTCGGAGGCGGCGTTCAGAACCTGCAGCACGGGCCGGGACAGCCCCGGCGCGGACACGGTCGGGCCGCTCGCGGAGGGCAGCCGGTCCAGGTAGGCCTGCGCGCTCGCCGCGACGGCGGAGCGGTCGGCGCCGACGGCGTCGAGCAGCGGACCGGCGATGCCGTCGGTCTGACCCAGCAGCGCGGACAGGAGGTGGACCGGCTCGACGTGCGGGTGGCCAGCGGCAGCGGCCCGACGCACGGCGTCGGAGAGGCCCTCCTGGCTACGGGTGGTGAGCTTGTATGCGTCCATCGGGGTCGGTCCTCCTCGGGGTAGTGCGTGTGTTCCGACGGGTACAACGCTGCGGAGATTGAGTCGATTCCGCTCAACTAGCGACTCGCTGCGCTCCCGCGAATCAAGGCCGGGACGCCGGATGGTGCGCCCCGCTAGTGGGGCGGCCGCGACGCGGCGTCCGGCCGCCAGACGAGCACCGCGCCGGGCGGCTCGACCGGGACGAGGTCGCGCCGGTAGGAGGCGTGAACCGCCGCCGCGGCCCGGTCCGCCGCCGCGCGGGCGCCCTCGAGATTTCCCTCCAGCTCCGCGACCCGGTGCTGGAGCGCGGCCACCTCGTTCTCGAGCTCGAGGATGCGCCTGACGCCCTCCAGCCCGACCCCGAGCCCGGACAGGCGCTGGACCTCGCGCAGCTGGGCGATGTTGCGAGCGGAGTAGCGCCGGCCGCCGCCGGAGGTCCGCCCCGGGCTGACGAGCCCCATCCGGTCGTACTGGCGCAGCGTCTGGGGGTGCAGCCCCGACAACTGAGCCGCGACGGAGATCACGAAGACCGGCGTGTCGTCGGCGACGCCGTAGGGCATCCCGCTGTGCGTCGTCACGTCCGTTCCCTCCTGGTCCGTGCCCTTGCCGGGGCGATCCGTGCCTACGCCTGCTTGGCCGCCGCCAGCAGGCCGGCGCGTGGGTCCTCGCCCGCAGTCGCCCGGGCGAACGCCTCGAGAGCCTTGCGGCCGGCGTCGTCGAGGTTCTGCGGCACCGCGACCTCGGCCGTGACGAGCAGGTCGCCGCGGGTGCCGTCCTTGCGGGTGACTCCCCGGCCGCGGACCCGGAATGTGCGGCCGTTCGCGGTGCCCGGCGGCAGCTTCACCGTCACCGGCGGGCCGTCGAGGTTGGGGACCTCGATCTGACCGCCGAGGGCAGCCTCGGCGAAGGACACCGGCACGGTGACGGTGATGTTGTCGCCCTTGCGGCCGAACACGGGGTGCGGGCGCACGTGCACGGTGACGTAGAGGTCACCGGACGGGCCGCCCCGCTCCCCGGGCCCGCCCTTGCCCTTGAGCCGGATCCGCTGGCCGTCCTGCACCCCCGCGGGGATGCGGACGGTCATCGTGCGGCTGCCCGTGCCGCGCCCGCTGCCCTTGCAGTCCGGGCACGGGTCGTCGACGACGAGACCGCGGCCCTTGCACTGCCGGCACGGCTCGGCGAACGCGAACGCCCCGGCGTTGCGGGAGGTCTGGCCGGTGCCCTGGCAGGCCGCGCACGGGGCGGGCACCGCGCCGTCACGGGCACCGGTGCCCTTGCACGTCGAGCAGGGCTCGTCGCTGGTCATCCGCAGCGACACGGTCGCGCCCTCGACCGCGTCGCGGAAGCCGAGGGTCACCTCGGACTCCAGGTCCGCGCCGCGGCGCGGCTGGCTCGAGCGCGTCCCCCGGCCGAAGATGCCGCCGAGCACGTCCCCGAGGCCACCCGCCGCCCCGGCACTCGCGCCGGCGCTCGCACCCGAGCTCGACCCGGGGCCGAAGCCCGCGTTGAACAGGTCGTTGATGTCGAACGCGGCGCCACCGGAACCGTTCCCGCCGTACGCCGAGCCGGCGCGGCGCGTGCCGAAGCCACCCAGCCCGCCCAGCCCGCCGCTGCCGAACAACGTGCGGGCCTCGTCGTACTCCTTGCGGCGGGTGGCGTCGGACAGGACGCCGTAGGCCTCGGAGACCTCCTTGAACCGCTTCTCCGCCTCGGGCGAGGAGTTGGCGTCCGGGTGGAACTCCTTGGCCAGCTTGCGGTAGGCCTTCTTGATCTCCTCGGCCGTGGCGTCCTTGGGGACGCCGAGGGCCTTGTAGTAGTCCTTCTCCAGGTAGTCCCTGGTGCTCATCGACGTCCCCTCCTCCCGCGATCCGGACGTGTCCTCATCGGATGCTTCTGGTCTCCTGGTCTCGGGCGGGCCGGCGCGCTCAACCCTGGGCCGGCGCCTGGGCGGACGGCGCGGGCGAGTCCGGTTCTGCCACGGCGACGCGCGCGGGCCGCACGACCCGCTCGCCGATGCGGTAGCCCGGCTGGAGGATCTGCACGCAGGTCGCCTCCGTCACCTCCGCCGAGTAGCTGTGCATCAGCGCCTCGTGAACGGTGGGGTCGAAGGGCTCGCCCGGCTCGCCGAAGCGGGTCAGGCCGAGCTTCTCCGCGGTCGCCTCGAGCCCTTCGCCGACCGACTTGAACCCGCCGGTCAGCTCGCCGTGCTGGCGGGCCCGCCCGACGTCGTCGAGCAGCGGGAGCAGGTTGGTCAGCACGTTGGCCAGCGCCTGCTCGCGGACCGCCTCCCGGTCCCGCTCGACCCGGCGGCGGTAGTTGAGGTACTCCGCCTGCACCCGCTGCAGGTCCGCGGTGCGCTCCTCGAGCGCGCGGCGCAGGTCGTCCTGCACGCCTCCGGACGCCCCCGGCGGGGTGCTTCCCCCGACCGGCTCGCCGGCGGCCGCTGCACCGTCGCCCTGCCCGCCGGCGGCGGGAGCCGGTACGGTGACCGGCTCCCGCAGCTCGCCCGTCACCGGGTCGATCCGGCGCTTGTCACGGACGACCGGACCATCGTGCTGCTGCTCGCTCACTTGCGGTCCTCATCGACGATTTCGGCGTCGACCACGTCGTCGTCTCCGGCCCCCGCCGCGCCACCCGCGGCGCCACCGAACCCGGCGCCACCGAACCCGGCATCGCCGAACCCGGCACCGCCCGGAGCGCCCGCCCCGGCGTCGTCGCCGTTCCCGGCGGCCGCGGCGTTCGCGGCGTACATGGCGGCGCCGACCTTCTGGCTGGCCGTGGCGACCCGCTCGGTCGCCGTACGGATCGCCGCGACGTCCTGGCCCTCGAGCGCCTTCTTCAGCTCCGCGAGCGCCTCGTCGACGTCACCGCGGGAGTCCGCCGGAATCTTCTCGGCGTTGTCGCTGAGGAACTTCTCCGTCTGGTAGACGAGGCCCTCACCCTGGTTGCGGGTCTCGGCCTCCTCGCGACGGCGGCGGTCCTCCTCGGCGTACTCCTCGGCCTCACGCATCATGCGCTCGATGTCGTCCTTCGGCAGCGACGAGCCGCCGGTGATCGTCATCGACTGCTCGCGGCCGGTGCCGAGGTCCTTCGCGCCGACGTGCACGATGCCGTTGGCGTCGATGTCGAAGGTGACCTCGATCTGCGGCACGCCGCGCGGCGCCGGCGGCAGCCCCGTCAGCTCGAACATGCCGAGCCGCTTGTTGTAGGCCGCCATCTCGCGCTCGCCCTGGTAGACCTGGATCTGCACCGACGGCTGGTTGTCATCAGCCGTGGTGAAGATCTCCGAGCGCTTGGTCGGGATCGTCGTGTTGCGCTCGATGAGCTTGGTCATGATGCCGCCCTTGGTCTCGAGGCCCAGGGACAGCGGCGTCACGTCGAGCAGCAGGACGTCCTTGACCTCACCGCGTAGGACACCGGCCTGCAGGCTGGCGCCGACGGCGACGACCTCGTCCGGGTTGACGCCCTTGTTGGGCTCCCGGCCGCCGGTGAGCTCCTTGACCACGTCGATCACGGCCGGCATGCGGGTGGAACCACCCACGAGCACGACGTGGTCGATCCTGTCGACGGAGATGCCCGCGTCCTTGATGACGTTGCGGAACGGCGCCTTGCATCGGTCGAGCAGGTCCGAGGTCATCTGCTGGAACTGCGCGCGGGTCAGCCGCTCGTCCAGGTGCAGCGGGCCCTCGGCCGAGGCGGTGATGTAGGGCAGGTTGATCGAGGTCTCGGTGGAGCTGGACAGCTCGATCTTGGCCTTCTCGGCCGCCTCACGGAGCCGCTGGAGCGCCATCTTGTCCTTGGACAGGTCGACGCCGTGGCCGTTCCTGAACTGCGTGACGAGGTGGTCGACGATGCGCTGGTCCCAGTCGTCACCACCGAGGTGGTTGTCGCCGCTGGTGGCCTTGACCTCGACGATGCCCTCGCCGATCTCCAGCAGCGACACGTCGAAGGTGCCGCCACCGAGGTCGAAGACGAGGATGGTCTGGTCCTTCTCGCCCTTGTCGAGACCGTAGGCGAGCGCGGCCGCCGTCGGCTCGTTGATGATGCGCAGCACGTTGAGCCCCGCGATCTCGCCGGCCTCCTTGGTTGCCGTCCGCTCGGCGTCGTTGAAGTACGCCGGGACGGTGATGACCGCATCGGTCACCTTCTCGCCGAGGTAGGCCTCCGCGTCCCGCTTGAGCTTCTGCAGGATGAAGGCCGAGATCTGCTGCGGGCTGAACTTCTTGCCGTCGATCCCCGTGCTCCACGAGGTGCCCATATGGCGCTTGACCGACCGAATCGTGCGCTCGACGTTGGTCACCGCCTGGCGCTTGGCCACCTCACCGACGAGCACCTCGCCGTTCTTGGCGAACGCCACGACGGACGGCGTCGTCCGCGAGCCCTCGGCGTTGGCGATGACGGTGGGCTCGCCACCCTCGAGGACGGCGACGACGGAGTTCGTCGTGCCGAGGTCGATACCGACCGCTCGAGCCATGTGTGTGTCCCTCCGACTGCTGTTCCTGAGTCTTGTCGGCTCAAGGTTACGCTCCCTCGCGACGTCCTGCAAGTTACTTGAGCCCGCCAGACTCAACCCGTTTCGACCGGCCTATTCCGGACCCCGACGCCGCGGCACGGACGCGCGGTTAGCAGGCCCGAGTCACCGGGCACGCTTGGCGCCGTCGGGCCCGCTCCGGGGCCCCAGGGACGTGGAGGAGCGGGTCCGTGCCGGACACAGGCGAGATGGCGTTCAAGCTGACGACGGTCGGGGCGACGATCGGCGCCTCCTTCGTCGCCCGCAAGGCGGCGACCATGACGTGGAAGATCGCCACCGGCAACGAGCCCCCCGTCAACCCGGAGGACCCCGAGGTGACGTGGGCCGAGGCCGTCGGCTGGGCGCTGGTGTCCGGCGCGGTGATCGGCCTCGCACGCCTGGTCGCCAGCCGGCAGACCGCGGTCGCCTATCGCAAGGCCACCGGCGAGCTGCCGCGCAGCCTGCAGTCCGCCGGCTCCTAGGCCCGCGGCCGCGGGCTGCGCGTCCCGCGCTGTCCGGTCGTACGGCGTGGGACGGGCGGCCGCCGCGGCGGTGACCTACCCTTCGGACATGCTCCGGAGCCTGCGCAGCCCCGACGGCCGACCCGCCCTGCGGGTCCGCCTCGTCGCGCTGCTCGTCGTGCTCGGCATGGTGCTGCTCGCGGCGCCCGTGGTCCTCGTGCCGCTGGTGCGCTGGCTGTTCGGCGTCATCGTCTGACGGACCCGCCCCCCCGCCCCCCCGCCGCGGCGGCTCGCCGCACCGGCGCGCGGAAGACTGCCAGAAAAGCCGCTCAAGACGGCGCGCGGGCCTGCCGATGGCGCTGCGACGGCCGACGACCCCCTCGGCCCCGCAGCTGCCGGAGGTGCCGATGTTCGACGCCCGTCGTCGTGCACCACGGCGCCGCGGGCGGTCCCTGCGGTCGTCCCTTCTGATCGCGGTCGTCGCCGCGGTCCTCGCGCTGGCCGAGCCGGCCTCTGCCGCCTTCTCCGCCCTGACATCGAACGCCGGGTCCTCGCTCGCGACCGCGTCGACCTTCCCCAACTACCCGACCACGGTCGCCGGCGACAGCCCCACGGTCTACCACCGGGCCGACGACTCCCCCGGCGCGCAGCGGGCGGTGGGCTCCACGTCTCCCGTGCGCCACGGCCTCTACGACAGCGGGACGACAGCCCCGACGACGTGGTGACGGTTCGAGGAGGCCTCCGGCACGACGGTGGTGGACGCCTCGGGCGGTGCCAACCCCGGGGAGCTCCAGGACGCTCTGGGTCGCACGGCGGTCGATGACGGCCGGACCGGCGCGGGCGTGCGGTTCCCGGACGGCGCGGCGGCGACGGCGGCGAAGTACGTGAGGGGCGCGCGGCCGGCGGTGCCCACGGACGAGAGCTTCACGGTGTCGGCGTGGGTCTATCTGACCGACGGCACCGCGCACCGCACGGCGGTCAGCCAGCGGGGCACCAACCAGTCCGGCTTCTACCTGAAGCACGCACCGACGGGCAGCGGCAGCCGGTGGGAGTTCCTCTTCACGCTCTCCGACCCCGCCACGACGCAGGACTCGGACTACGTCTTCGCGCAGTCCACCTCGGCCGCGGCGACCAACACCTGGGTGCACCTCGCCGGTGTGTACGACGACGAGGCCGACCTGATCCGCCTCTACGTCAACGGCGTCCAGGAGGCCACCAACGGCAAGACGCTCGAGTGGGACGCGAAGGGCCCGTTCGAGGTCGGCCGCTCGTTCTACAACGGCAGCCCGGTGGACCCGTGGTCCGGCCGCATCGACGACGTCCGCGCGTACCCGCGCGCCCTCACGGCGGACGAGGTCGGCGCAATCTTCGACGCGCCGGTGACGCAGTGGGAGATGGACCGCGGGGCCGGCACCACCATCCCCGACCACAGCGGTGGCAACCCGGGCACGCTCTACAACGGCGACACGGCCGCGGTCTCCGGACCGGGATGGACGAACGGGCAGACCGGCGGTGCCCTCGGCTTCGACGGCACCGACGACCACGTGGTCGGGCGGACGAACGCCGTACGCACCGACCGCAGCTTCACGGCCAGCGCGTGGGTGAACCTCTCCTCGACAACCGGGCACCGCGTGGCCGTCTCCATGCCGGGGACGCGCAGCAGCGCGTTCTTCCTGAAGTACGACCCGGGCACGACACCGGCCCGCTTCAGCTTCATGATGACGCAGACGGACGCCGACAACCCCG
>JALYMU010000024.1 GCA_030773595.1 Actinomycetota bacterium
ACGCCGGATGCTCGCGCGGCGCAGACGGCGGCGACGCGCGCCGCCTAGAGTGACCGACCGTGGCCACCGTCCTGCTCGTCCGTCACGGCCGGACCGCGGCCAACGCCTCCGGGGTGCTCGCCGGCTGGACGCCCGGCGTGGCGCTGGACGAACGTGGCCGCGAGCAGGCGGCCGCGCTCGGCGCGCGGCTGTCCGCCGTACCTCTCGCGACGGTGGTGACGAGCCCGCTCGAGCGCTGCCGGGAGACCGCGTCCGCCCTGGTCGGGAAGCGCGGCATCGAGCCCGTGGCCGACAACCGCCTCGGCGAGTGCCGGTACGGCGAGTGGACCGGCAAGGAGCTCAAGCGGCTCGCCAAGGACCCGCTGTGGAAGGTCGTGCAGGCCCACCCCAGCGGCGCGGTGTTCCCGGGCCCCGACGGCGAGTCGATGCGGGCGATGCAGCAGCGGGCCGTCGACGCGGTCCGCGAGCACGACTCTCGGCTCGACGAGGGCGCGGTGTGGGTCGCCGTCTCCCACGGTGACGTCATCAAGGCCGTCGTCGCCGACGCCCTCGGCCTGCACCTGGACCACTTCCAGCGCATCGTCGTGGACCCGTGTTCGGTCACCGCCGTGGCCTACACCCCGACGCGGCCGTTCCTGCTCCGGTTGAACGACGTCGGCGGCGACCTGGGCGCCCTGGTGCCACCCAAACGCCGCGGCCGGCGCCGCGCACGCGCCGCGGACGCGGTCGTCGGTGGCGGAGCGGGCACCCCGTAGGGTCGCAGCCATGCCTCGTCAGGTGTTCGAGTACGACCCGCCGGACCGCTTCGTCGCCGGGACCGTCGGTGAGCCCGGCGCCCGCGCGTTCTACCTCCAGGCCAGCGGGAACGGGCGGACGACGAACGTCGCGTTGGAGAAGCAGCAGGTCGCGGTGCTCGCCGAGCGGGTCGAGGAGCTGCTCGACGAGGTCGTACGCCGGACCGGCGGCACGGCTGCCGTGCCGGCCGTCGCGCCCGCCGAGCTCGAGGACAACGCGCCGCTCGCGGCGCCCGTGTCCGAGGACTTCCGGGTCGGGACCATGGCGCTGACCTGGGACGGCGAGACCGAGCGGGTCGTCGTCGAGGCGCAGGCCGTGGGGGAGGACGACGAGGACGGCGACGAGCTCGTCGAGGACGCCGACGACGGGCCCGACCTGCTCCGTGTCCACCTGACCGGCGCGACGGCCCGGGCGTTCGCGAAGCGGGCCCTCGCGGTCGTGGCGGCGGGCCGCCCGCCGTGCCCGTTCTGCGGCCTACCGCTCGACGCGGCCGGCCACATCTGCCCGCGCGCCAACGGCTACCGGCGGTGACGCCTGCCGGGGACGTCGGCTCGCGGACGCGGGCGGCCCGCGCCCAGCCACCGAGCCGCGATCGCGCCGGTCGCCCACACTGGACCCTGTGACCGGCACGCACCTCACCGACGCGCTCACGCTGCTGGCCTCCGGGGACCTCACCGTCGAGGGCCGGCTGGCCGACGCGTCGAACGCGACGCTCTACTGCACCGTCTGCCTGGACGGCCTCGAGGCGGCGTGCGTCTACAAGCCGGTCGCGGGGGAGCGCCCCCTGTGGGACTTCCCGGACGGCACGCTGGCGCAGCGCGAGGTGGCGGCCTACACCGTCAGCGAGGCGAGCGGCTGGCACGTCGTGCCGCCGACGGTGCTGCGCGACGGGCCCTTCGGGCGGGGCATGTGCCAGCTGTGGATCGAGGCAGAGGAGCCGGACGACCTCGTCGACGTGCTCCCCCAGGGGCAGGTGCCGCCGGGCTGGCTCGCGGTGGTCGACGCGCTGGGCGGCGGCGGCCGCCCGGTCACCCTGGCGCACGCCGACGACGAGCGGCTGCGCCGGATCGCCGTACTCGACGCCGTGATCAACAACGCGGACCGCAAGGGTGGTCACCTGCTCCCGACCGCCGACGACGCGGTCTACGGCGTCGACCACGGCGTGTCCTTCAACGTCGATGACAAGCTCCGCACGGTCCTGTGGGGCTGGGCCGGCGACCCGCTCGCCGAGGAGGAGCGCGAAGTCGTAGGCCGGCTCGCCGCCGACCTGGACGGCCCGCTCGGCGAGCGCCTGGCGCCGCTGCTGACCAAGGCCGAGATCCGTCGTACGGCGCGGCGCGCGCGCCGGCTCGCCGACCGCGCGACGTACCCGCTGCCGGGCAAGGGCTGGCCGGCGATCCCGTGGCCGCCGTTCTGAGTCCGCCCTCCGGACCTGGCCGATGCGCAGCCCATTAGGCTCGCCGGCATGCACGCATGGCCCGCGCCGCAGGTCCCGCAGCTTCCGGGCCGCGGCGGGCAGCTGCGCCTGCACGACACCTCGACCGGAACCGTCCGGCCGACGGAGCCGGGCCCGGTGGCGGGCCTCTACGTCTGCGGCATCACGCCGTACGACGCGACCCACATGGGGCACGCGGCAACCTACGTCGCCTTCGACCTCGTCCAGCGGGCGTGGCTCGACGCCGGCCACGAGGTCCACTACGTGCAGAACGTCACCGACGTCGACGACCCGCTGCTCGAGCGCGCCGACGCCACCGGCGAGGACTGGGTGACTCTTGCCGAGCGCGAGACGGCGCTGTTCCGCGACGACATGACCGCGCTCGGCCTGCTGCCGCCACGGCACTACGTCGGCGCGGTCGAGGCGATTCCCGGCATCGCTGAAGCGGTGCAGGAGCTCGTGGCGCGCGGGGCGACGTACGTCCTCGACGGTGACGTCTACTTCTCGGTCGCCAGCGACCCGTCCTTCGGCGCGGTCTCGCGCCTCGACCACGACGAGATGGTGCGACTGTTCGCCGAGCGAGGAGGTGACCCCGGCCGGCCTGGCAAGAAGGACCCGCTGGACTGCCTGCTCTGGCAGGCGCAGCGCCCCGGCGAGCCGGCGTGGGACAGCCCGCTCGGTCGCGGCCGTCCGGGCTGGCACATCGAGTGCACCGCGATCGCGCTCGCCCACCTCGGCATGTCCTTCGACGTCCAGGGCGGCGGCAGTGACCTCGCCTTCCCGCACCACGAGATGGGGGCATCGCACGCGCACGTGCTGACCGGGCGCACGCCCTACGCCGAGGTCTACGCCCACGCCGGCATGGTCGGGCTGCACGGCGAGAAGATGTCGAAGTCCAAGGGCAACCTCGTCTTCGTCTCGGCCCTGCGCCGGGAGGGCCTCGACCCGATGGCCATCCGTCTCGCGCTGCTCGAGCACCACTACCGGTCGGACTGGGAGTGGACCTCCGCGGGGCCGGCCCGGGCGATCGCGCGACTCGGGCGCTGGCAGGACGCCGTGTCGCGCCCGGCTGGCCCGGCGCCGGACGGCGTGCTGGCGGAGCTGCGCGCCTGCTTGACCTCCGACCTCGACGCGCCCGGTGCGCTCGCCGCGGTCGACCGGTGGGTCGACACGCAGCTCGCCTCCGGCGGCGACGACGAGGGCGCACCGGGCGTGGTGTCCCGCGCGGTCAACGCGCTGCTCGGCGTGCGCCTCTGACGGTCCCGCGGCGAGGTTTCCGCGAGCGGAACCACCCCTGCCCCCGCTGCGTCCCACCCGCGACACGGCGATGGCGGAGGTGGGCAACATGGGCGGACGGGTGCGGCGCGGTCTCGTGGTGGGGGTGCTCGTGGCCGGCGGCGTGGCGACCGGCACGTCGGTGCTGTCCGTGGCGACGCCGGCACCGGCGCAGGCGGGAGAGCTGTCGGCGTTCGCCGGCTGCGACGAGCTGCGCACGTGGTACGTCGACGCGGCACTGCCCCAGGTCGGCCCCTACGGGCTCTCCGGCGGACCGGCCGTCTACGCGGCGGCGGCCGGCAGGATCGAGCGGCAGGCCGTTCCCGCGGCCGACACAGCGACCGCCGCCGGCAACGGCGCGACGGGCACGAATGTTCAGGAGGCAGGGGTTGACGAGCCCGACACCACCAAGACCGACGGGCGCCGGCTCGTCACGGTCGGGCCGCGCGGCTTGGCCGTCGTGGACGTCACCGGACGGTCCCCGCGCGTGCTCGGGCGGCTGCGTCTGCCGGCTGCGGAATCCGCGCAGCTTCTCCTCGTACCGGGGAACCGGGCCGTCGTCCTCTCGGCACGTTACGACGTGTCCGCGCCGCCGCTGGACCCGCGCGGCGTCATCGACCGCGAGCTGGCACCGCGTGACGCCGGCGCCACCACCGTGACACTCGTGGACCTCTCCGACCCGGGCGCGCCCACGGTGGTGCGCAGCGACGAGGTCGACGGTGGCCTCGTCTCGGCACGGATGTACGGCGGGGTGGTGCGGCTCGTGCTGAGCCACCGGCCCGACCTGCCCTTCACGTCTCCGGAGCTCGAGCTGGCCCGGACCGGCACGGATCCGTCGAGTCCCGAGGCAGGCCCAAAGGCGTGGGCCGCCGCCGAGCGACGGGCGACACGCGCCAATCGTGCCGTGGTGCGCAATGCCGCCGTACAGCAGTGGCTGCCGCAGCGGGTCGCGCGTCAGGGCTCGACCGGCGTGGCGTCCCGCCGGCCTCTGCTGGACTGCACCGACGTCCGGCACCCGCGGGAGGCGACGACGCTCGCAACCGTGTCCGTGCTGACGGTGGACCCGGTCGACGGGATCGCCGCGCACCCGACCGCCGTGACGAGTGACGGGGAGACGGTCTACGCGTCCCCGACACGGCTGTATGTCGCGACGACGTCGTGGCAGGTGCAAGCCGCTTCGCGCGCCGTCTCCCCGGCCGTCCCCGAGCGGGTCCGTACATACCTGCACGCCTTCGACGTGTCCGCTCCCGACCGGACCAGCTACGTCGCCACCGGCAACGTGGAGGGCGGCATCCTCGGCCAGTGGGCGCTCAGCGAGCACGAGGGCCTGCTGCGCGTCGCGGCGACGCGCAGCGGGACGGGTCCTGCGGGCGGCGCCAGCGACGCCGAGGTGACGGTGCTGCGGGAGCGCGGGACCAGACTCGTGGAGGTCGGGTCCGTCGCCGGCCTCGGTCGCACCGAGACGATCCGCGCGGTGCGGTGGTTCGGCGACCTCGCCGTCGTGGTGACGTTCCACCAGACCGACCCGCTCTACACCGTCGACCTGTCCGACCCCGCGGCCCCGCGCGTGCGCGGCGAGCTCAAGGTGCCGGGCTACTCCGCCTACCTTCACCCGGTGGGCGGGCACCGGATCCTCGGCGTCGGCCAGGACGCGGACGCCCGGACCGGCCAGACCTTCGGGGCCCAGGTGTCGACCTTCGACCTGCGCCGGCTCGACCGGCCGGCACGGCTGGACACCCGGTCCCTCGGCCACGGCTCGACGAGCCCTGTGGAGCACGACTCCCGTGCCTTCACCTACGTGCCGTCGCGCGGGCTGGCCGTCGTACCCGTCATCGACTCGGGGTGGCGGTCCTCGCTGCAGGCGCTGCACGTCGACGGGTCCGGCCGGCTCACGCGAAAGGGGTCGTGGACCGCCCCGGCCGAGGCGCAGATACGGCGCGCCGTGCCGGTGGGGGAGGACCGCATCGCCGTGGTGCTGCACGACCGGGTGGTGCTGCTCGACCTCGACGGGTTCGCGCCGAGCGGGTCGGCGACGCTCTAGGGCCGGTCAGCGGCCGCCGGACTGCCCGCCGTACCCGCCCGGACCCGGTCCGCCGTCGCGGCGGCGCAGGTAGCGCTCGAACTCCTTGGCGATGGCATCGCCGCTGGCCTCGGGGAGCTCGGCGGTGTCCTTCGCCTGCTCCAGCGAGCGGACGTAATCGGCGACCTCGGAGTCCTCGCTGGCCAGCTCGTCGACGCCGCGCTGCCAGGCCCGCGCGTCCTCGGGGAGCTCGCCGAGGGGCACGGGAATGTCGAGGAGGTCCTCGACCCGGCGCAGCAGCGCCACGGTCGCCTTCGGGCACGGGGGCTGCGCGACGTAGTGCGGCACGGCCGCCCAGACCGACACGGCCGGGATGCCTGCGTTGGTGCACGCGTCCTGGAGCACGCCGACGATCCCCGTGGGTCCCTCGTAGCGGGACTGCTCCAGGCCAAGGCTGCCCGCGACGGCGGGGTCGCTCGCCGTGCCGGTCACCGGGATCGGGCGCGTGTGCGGGCAGTCCGCGAGCAGCGCACCCAGGGTCACGACCATCTCGACGCCGAGGTCGTGGCAGTAGCCGAGCAGCTCGGCGGTGAAGGAGCGCCAGCGGATGTTCGGCTCGATGCCGCGGACCAGCACGATGTCGCGCTTGGACCCCGGCACGCGCGCGAACGAGAGCCGGGTCGAGGGCCACGACAGCCGCCGGCCGCCGTCCTCGCCGAGGGACACCATCGGCCGGTTGACCTGGAAGTCGTAGTAGTCCTCGGGGTCCAGGGCGGCGAACGGGGTCGCGCCCCACACCTCCTCGAGGTGGTCGACCGCTCCGGTGGCGGCGTCGGCGGCGTCGTTCCAGCCCTCGAACGCCGCCACCAGGACGGGGTCGACGAGCTCGGGCACGCCGTCGAGTTCAATCACTCTGGTCCCCATCGACGATCGTCACTGGTGCTGGTCGCGCCCCAGCCTACGTGCTGGCCCGTCACGCACCCCCGACACTCGTCCGCCGCGCGCCCCGGCGGCGCGCCGATCGCCGTGGCAGCGGTCGGTAGGCTCGTCGTGCACCCGCCGTACGACGACGCCGTCGCGGCTGCCGTCGCACCCCGTCGCGAGGAGCCCTCATGCCGAACACGTCCGCCGCCCTGCGCGCCGCCCTTCGCGAGCGTGTCGTCGTGGCGGACGGCGCGATGGGCACGATGCTCCAGGCTCAGGACCCCTCGCTGGACGACTTCGAGGGCCACGAGGGCTGCAACGAGATTCTCAATGTGTCCCGCCCGGACATCGTGCACGCCGTCCACGACGCCTACTTCGCCGTGGGCGTCGACTGCGTGGAGACCAACACCTTCGGGGCCAACCTGGCCAACCTGGGGGAGTACGGTATCTCCGAGCGCATCCACGAGCTCGCGCTCGCCGGTGCGCGCATCGCCCGTGAGGTCGCCGACGGCTGGTCGACGCCGGACCGTCCGCGCTGGGTGCTGGGCTCCGTCGGCCCTGGCACGAAGCTGCCGACGCTGGGTCACGCGCCGTTCGCCGCGCTCCGTGACGCCTATGACGCGCAGGTGGCCGGTCTCGTCCAGGGCGGGGTGCACGCCGTACTGATCGAGACGGCTCAGGACCTGCTGCAGGCCAAGGCCGCCGTCATCGGCGCCCGCCGCGCGATCGCCCGCGCGGGCGCCGACGTGCCCGTCCTCGTCCAGGTCACCGTCGAGACCACCGGCACCATGCTGATGGGCTCGGAGATCGGCGCCGCGCTCACCGCACTGGAGCCGCTCGGCATCGACATGATCGGGCTGAACTGCGCGACCGGGCCCGCCGAGATGAGCGAGCACCTGCGGCACCTGTCGCGGCATTCCCGCCTCGGCGTCTCCGCCATGCCCAACGCCGGCCTGCCCCAGCTGACCTCCGACGGCGCCTACTACCCGCTCTCACCCGAGGAGCTGGCCGAGGCGCACGACGCGTTCACGCGGGAGTTCGGGCTCGCGCTCGTCGGTGGGTGCTGCGGCACCACGCCCGAGCACCTGCGCCAGGTCGTCGACCGCGTGCGCGGCCGGGAGCTCGCGCCGCGCGAGCCGCGCCCGGAGCCGGGCGTTGCGTCCCTCTACTCCAGCGTGCCGTTCCGTCAGGACGCCTCCTACCTCTCCATCGGCGAGCGCACCAACGCCAACGGGTCCAAGGCCTTCCGCGAGGCGATGCTCTCCGGGCGCTGGGACGACTGCGTCGAGATCGCCCGTGACCAGAGCCGCGACGGCGCGCACCTGCTCGACGTGTGCATCGACTACGTCGGCCGCGACGGGGTCGGGGACATGCGCGAGGTGGTCAGCCGCTTCGCTACCGCCTCCACGCTGCCGCTGGTGCTCGACTCGACCGAGCCCGCCGTGATCGAGGCCGGCCTGGAGCTGCTCGGCGGGCGCGCCGTGGTCAACTCGGTCAACTTCGAGGACGGCGACGGGCCGACGTCGCGCTACCGGCGGATCATGCCCGTCGTACGCGAGCACGGTGCCGCGGTCGTGGCCCTGACCATCGACGAGGAGGGACAGGCGCGCACCGCCGAGCACAAGGTCCGCGTCGCCTCGCGCCTGATCGACGCGCTCACCGGCGAGTGGGGCATGGACGTCGGCGACATCATCGTCGACGCGCTGACCTTCCCGATCGCGACCGGGCAGGAGGAGACCCGCCGCGACGCGCTGGAGACGATCGAGGCGATCCGGGAGATCAAGCGCCGCTATCCCGGCGTACAGACGACGCTCGGGCTGTCCAACGTCTCCTTCGGCCTCAACCCGGCTGCCCGGATCGTGCTGAACTCGGTCTTCCTCCACGAGTGCATCAAGGCCGGGCTCGACTCCGCGATCGTGCACGCGGCCAAGATCGTGCCGGTCGCGCGCATCCCGCAGGACCAGCTCGAGACCGCACTCGACATGGTCTACGACCGGCGCCGGGAGGGCTACGACCCGCTCCAGCGCTTCCTCGAGCTCTTCGAGGGTGTGGACGCCGCGGCCGTGCGCCAGTCCCGCGCCCAGGAGCTCGCGGCGCTCCCGCTGGACGAGCGCCTGCAGCGGCGCATCATCGACGGCGAGCGCAACGGCCTCGAGGCCGATCTCGACGAGGCGCTCGGGCAGGGCACGCCGGCGCTGGACATCATCAACGACCACCTGCTGGCGGGAATGAAGGTCGTCGGCGAGCTCTTCGGCAGCGGCCGCATGCAGCTGCCGTTCGTCCTGCAGTCGGCCGAGGTGATGAAGGCCGCGGTGGCCCACCTCGAGCCGCACATCGAGAAGAGCGCCGACGAGGAGGGCAAGGGCACGATCGTCCTCGCCACCGTCAAGGGCGACGTCCACGACATCGGCAAGAACCTCGTCGACATCATCCTGTCCAACAACGGCTACACGGTCGTGAACATCGGGATCAAGCAGCCGATCTCGGCGATCCTGGAGGCCGCCGAGGAGCACCGCGCCGACGTCGTCGGCATGTCGGGTCTGCTCGTGAAGTCCACCGTGATCATGAAGGAGAACCTCGGGGAGATGAACTCCCGGGGGGTCGCCTCCCGCTGGCCGGTCATCCTCGGTGGCGCCGCGCTGACCCGCGCCTACGTCGAGACCGACCTCGCCGAGCTCTACGACGGTGAGGTCCGCTACGCCCGTGACGCGTTCGAGGGGCTTCGGCTGATGGACGCTGTCGTCGCCGTGAAGCGTGGGGTCCCGGGCGCGGAGCTGCCCGCTCTGCGGCCGCGGCGGGTCCGTGCGTCCGCGACCGCCGGCGACGCCGCACCCGTGGACCTGCCGGCGCGCTCGGACGTCGCCACCGACAACCCCGTGCCGACCCCGCCGTTCTGGGGCACCCGCGTGGTCAAGGGCATCCAGCTCGCCGACTACGCGTCCTGGCTCGACGAGCGGGCAACGTTCATGGGCCAGTGGGGCCTGAAGGGCGCGCGGGGCGGCGCGGGGGAGGACGGACCGTCGTACGAGGAGCTGGTCGAGACCGAAGGGCGCCCGCGGCTGCGGATGTGGCTGGACCGGATCAAGACCGAAGGACTGCTCGAGGCCGCGGTCGTCTACGGCTACTTCCCGTGCTTCAGCGAGGGCGACGACCTCGTGGTGCTCGACGACAACGGCGGCGAGCGCGTTCGCTTCACCTTCCCCCGCCAGCGCCGCGACCGGCACTTGTGCCTGGCCGACTTCTTCCGGGCGAAGGACTCGGGGGAGACCGACGTGGTCGCCTTCCACGTGGTGACGATGGGCCGGCGGGTGAGCGAGGCGACCGCGGAGCTGTTCGCCTCCAACTCCTACCGCGACTACCTCGAGTTGCACGGGCTGTCGGTGCAGCTCACGGAGGCGCTCGCGGAAAAGTGGCACGCGCGCGTGCGCTCCGAGCTGCGCCTCGACGGCGAGGACGGCGACCTCGACGGCATGCTGCGCAAGCAGGCCTACCGCGGGTCGCGCTACTCCTTCGGCTATCCGGCGTGCCCGGACCTCGAGGACCGCGCGAAGATCGTCGAGCTTCTGCGTCCGGAGCGCATCGGGGTGGAGCTGTCGGAGGAGCTGCAGCTGCACCCGGAGCAGTCCACCGACGCCATCATCGTGCACCACCCCGAGGCGAAGTACTTCAACGCCACATGAGCGCACCCACGGAGCAGCGGGGCGCGCGCGAGGACGGCGGACAGGCGCCACGGTCGCTGCGCGCCGTGCTGTTCGACATGGACGGCCTGCTGGTCTCGACCGAGGACCTGTGGTTCGAGGTCGAGCAGGAGGTTATGCGGCGCCTCGGCGGCGAGTGGACCCGGGAGCACTGGACCGCCATGGTCGGCCGGCCGCTGGAGACGGTGGCTGCCTACCTGCTCGAGCTCACCGGCGCGGACGTGGCCCCGGGCACCGTCGGCGACTGGATGCTCGAATCCATGGGACGCCACCTGGCGGAGTCGCCCGTGCAGTGGATGCCCGGTGGCCAGCGGCTGCTCCGCGACGTCCGGTCGGCGGGTATCCCCACGGCCCTCGTGTCCGCCTCGCACCGGTCGATCATCGAGGGCGTGCTCGTGGCCGTCGGCCGCGACCACTTCGACACCACCGTGTCCGGCGACGAGGTCTCGGCGACCAAGCCGCACCCGGAGCCGTACCTGACGGCCGCTGCGCGCCTCGGCGCCGACCCCCGCGACTGCGTGGCGCTTGAGGACTCCGCCAACGGCGCCGCCGCGGCGGTCGCGGCGGGCTGCGTCACGGTCGTCGTACCCAGCGCGCCGCCGTTCGCCGAGCGGCCGGGGCTGACCGTCATACGGTCGCTGGAGGACCTCGACGTCCCTGCGCTGCAGTCCCTCGTGGCAGGACGGCGCTGAACCTGCGGCGCGCTGTCACACGATCGTTGCCGAATCGGGATCGACACGCGGGTTGTCGGTGGCCCCAGGCGGGCCGGCCGCGGCTAATCTGCCGGGCATCGTGAACCGGAGCACGGGCCCCGGCGTCACCCTCGTCTGCGCCCGGCTCCCTGTCTAACCGAGGTGAACCATGCGACACGGCCGACTGCGTCAGGCCGGCGCGCTCGCCGCGAGCACCACGCTCGTGCTGGGGCTCGCTGCCTGTGCCGAGAGCGCACGGGACACGGGGGCAGGTGGCAACGACAAGAAGGCCACCGACTTCGTCTTCGCTGCGTCCTCGGACCCGAAGTCGCTCGACCCCGCCTTCGCCAGTGACGGCGAGTCCTTCCGCGTCGCCCGCCAGGTCTTCGAGGGCCTGGTCGGGACGAAGCCCGGCACGGCGGACCCGGCTCCCGGGCTGGCGGAGTCCTGGACCGCCGCGGACGACGGGCTGTCCTACACGTTCAAGCTGCACGACGGCGTGAAGTTCCACGACGGCACGGACTTCAACGCCGACGCGGTCTGCACGAACTTCGAGCGCTGGTACAACTTCACCGGCGTCCTGCAGAGCGAGAACATCTCCTACTACTGGCAGAAGCTGTTCAAGGGCTTCAAGACCAGCGACGACCCCAAGCTCGCCAAGAGCGTCTACAAGAACTGCGAGGCGAAGAGCCCGACCGAGGTGACGATCAACCTCAACGAGCCCTTCGCCGCGTTCGTCCCGGCGATGTCGCTGCCGGCCTTCTCGATCTCCAGCCCCGAGGCGCTGAAGAAGTTCGAGGCCGACAAGGTGACGGGCTCCGGCGAGGCGCCGCAGTTCGGCCCCTACGCCACCGAGCACCCCACGGGAACGGGCCCGTTCAAGTTCGAGAAGTGGGAGCGCGGGCAGAGCCTCACGCTGACCAAGAACGACGACTACTGGGGCGAGAAGGCCAAGGTCGACCGCGTCACCTTCCGCGTCATCGAGGACCCCAACGCCCGCAAGCAGGCGCTGCAGTCCGGCTCCATCAACGGCTACGACCTCGTCGCGCCCGGAGACGTGCAGGCGCTGAAGGACGCGGGCTTCCAGGTCGTCAACCGCGACCCGTTCAACGTCCTCTACCTCGCCTTCAACCAGGCGCGGCCGGAGTTCAAGGACATCCGCGTCCGTCAGGCCATCGCGCACGCCATCAACAAGGACCAGCTGGTCAAGAGCACCCTGCCCGAGGGCACCAAGGTCGCGACACAGTTCATCCCTGACCTCGTCGCGGGCTACAACCCGGACGTGAAGACCTACGAGTACGACCCCGAGAAGGCCAAGGCCCTGCTCAAGGCCGCGGGCAAGTCCAACCTCGAGGTCGAGTTCAACTACCCGACGGGTGTCAGCCGGCCCTACATGCCGACCCCGGAGCAGACCTTCACCCAGATCAAGGCCGACCTCGAGGCGGTCGGTATCACGGTGAAGCCCCAGCCGGACAAGTGGTCGCCGGACTACCTCGACCGGGTGACCGGCACGCCGAAACACGGTATCCACCTGCTCGGCTGGACCGGTGACTACAACTCCACCGACAACTTCCTCGGTGTGTTCTTCGGCGGGAAGACCGCGGAGTGGGGCTTTGACAACCCCGGTCTGTTCAAGGCGCTCACCGCCGCCCGCGGGATGGCGAGCGAGGAGGAGCAGATCCCGGCGTACAAGAAGATCAACGCCGACGTCATGGAGTTCCTGCCGGGCGTCCCGATCGCGCACCCGGTTCCGTCCCTCGCCTTCGACAAGAAGGTCCAGGGATACCCGGCCAGCCCGGTCCAGGACGAGGTCTACAACGTCGTCAGCGTCGGCTGACGCACGGCATCTCCTGATTCCATGCTGCGATTCGTCCTCCGGCGTCTGGCCCTCCTCGTCCCGATCCTGTTCGGGCTCTCGCTCCTGCTGTTCCTCTGGGTGCGACGGCTTCCGGGAGGACCGGCAACGGCTCTGCTGGGCGAGAAGGCCACGCCGGAGGCGGTCGCGCGCATCAACAAGCTCTATGGCTTCGACCAGCCGATCACCACGCAGTACGTGCTCTAC
Organism: Actinomycetota bacterium; assembly: GCA_030773595.1. Classification (GTDB taxonomy): domain Bacteria; phylum Actinomycetota; class Actinomycetes; order JALYMU01; family JALYMU01; genus JALYMU01. The sequence goes on from JALYMU010000024.1 coordinate 12,902, forward strand.
ATGAAGCGGCTGCTCACCGGCGACTTCGGCGTCTCGATCATCACCCAGCAACCGGTCCTCGAGGAGTTCCTGCGGCGGTTCCCCGCCACCGTGGAGCTCTCCGTCACGGCCCTGCTGTTCGCGATCGGGCTCGGGATCCCGATGGGCTACCTCGCCGCGCGCCACTACGGAAGATGGCCCGACCAGCTGGCGGTCGTCGGGTCGCTGATCGGGGTCAGCATCCCGGTCTTCTTCCTCGCCTTCATCCTGAAGTATCTCTTCGCGGTGGAATGGGGTCTCCTGCCGTCCGACGGGCGGCAGGACACCTCCATCCGCGCGACGCACGTCACGAACTTCTACGTGCTCGACGGCATGCTGACCCGCGAGTGGGACGCGTCCTGGGACGCGATCCTGCATCTGGTGCTGCCCGGCATCGCGCTCGGCACGATCCCGCTGGCGATCATCGTGCGGATGACCCGGGCGTCGGTGCTCGAGGTCCTCAACGAGGACTACGTGCGGACCGCCCACGCCAAGGGCCTCGACGCCTCCACCGTGCGCACCCGCCACATCCTGCGCAACGCGATGCTGCCCGTGGCCACGACCATCGGGCTGCAGATGGGCCTGCTCCTCGCCGGGGCAGTGCTCACCGAGACGGTGTTCGCCTTCAACGGCGTGGGGCTGTTCCTCCGGGACGCGATCTTCCAGCTGGACTATCCCGTGCTCCAGGGATTCATCCTGTTCATCGCGGTCATCTACGCGGTGATCAACCTGGTCGTCGACATCTCCTACGGCATCCTGGACCCGAGAGTGAGGGTCTCGTGACGACCGGTCCTGACCTGGTCGCCGGCGGACCGGCGCCCGTCGGGGTCGACCCGCACATGGGCGCCCCGGCGCCCACGACGGACGACAGCGGCGTCAGCCTCTGGCAGGACGCGTGGCGGCGGCTGCGCAGCAACCCCGTCGCGATCCTCGGGGCCACGATCATCCTCGTCTTCGTGCTGGTGGCGCTGTTCGCGCCGCTGCTCGCGCCGTACGCCGGTGACGCGTTGCCCGGACGCGGGGAGATCCGCCCGAGCACCATCCCGGGTCCTTCGGAGGAGTACCGCTTCGGGCTCGACCGCTTCGGCGGCGACGTCTACAGCAAGCTGCTCTGGGGCGCGCGGGCCTCGTTGGTCATCGGCCTGGTGTCGACGGCGCTCGGCCTGGTCGGAGGCGTGCTGCTCGGGCTGCTGGCCGGCGCCTTCGGCGGCAAGGTCGACACGGTCGTCATGCGCGCGGTCGACATCATGCTCTCGGTACCCAGCCTGCTCCTCGCCGTCAGCATCGCGGCGATGCTCGGGCAACGGCCGGCGTCGGTCATGATCGCCATCGCGGTCGCGCAGATCCCGATCTTCGCGCGCTTGCTGCGCGGGTCGATGCTGGCGCAGCGGGGGAGCGACTACGTGCTCGCCGCCCGCTCCCTGGGACTACGCCAGCGCACCATCACCATGAGCCACGTCCTGCCCAACAGCCTGGGTCCGGTCATCGTCCAGGCCACGCTCGCGCTCGCCACGGCCGTGATCGAGGCCGCGGCACTGTCCTTCCTCGGCCTGGGTGGCGGCGTGCCGCAGACCGCCGAGTGGGGGCGGATGCTCACCTACGCGCAGAACGAGCTGTCCATCGCACCGCGGCTGGCCTTCCTGCCGGGCACGTGCATCGCCGTGACGGCGCTCGGCTTCACCCTGCTCGGGGAGTCCTTGCGCGAAGCCCTCGATCCGAAGAACCGGCGGTAACCGCGGCCATGGCCTCTTCCTCGCCCGCTTCATCCTCGCCGGGGTCGGTGTCCCGCGCCGGGCCGATGCTCGACGTCCGTGACCTCGCGGTCACGTTCACCCGGCGCGGACGGGCGGACTTCCACGCGGTGGACGGCGTGACGTTCTCGGTCCGCGCCGGCGAGACGGTCGGTCTCGTGGGCGAGTCCGGCTGCGGCAAGTCCGTCACGTCGTTGGCGGTGATGCGGCTGCTGCCCCGCCGCGGCGTGCGCATCACCGGCGAGGTGCTCTTCGAGGGCCGCAACCTGCTCTCGCTGGGTGACGACGCGATGCGCGACATCCGCGGACGCGACATCGCGATGATCTTTCAGGACCCGATGACGTCGCTCAATCCGGTCGTGCCGATCGGCACCCAGGTCGCCGAGGTGCTCGAGCGCCACCGGGCCATGAGCCGCGGCGAGGCCAACGCCGAGGCCACGACGCTGCTGCGCAGGGTCGGGATCCCGGACGCCGCCCGCAGGCTCAAGGAATACCCTCACCAGCTCTCCGGCGGCATGCGCCAACGCGGGCTGATCGCGATGGCACTCGCGTGCCAGCCCCGGCTGCTCATCGCCGACGAGCCGACCACGGCACTCGACGTGACGATCCAGGCGCAGATCCTCGAGCTGCTCCGGGAGCTGGTGTCCGACCTCGGCACCGCGCTGGTCATGATCACCCACGACCTGGGGGTCGTCGCCGGTCTCTGCGACACGGTCAACGTGATGTACGCCGGACGCATCGTCGAGCGGGCCGGCCGGCGCGACCTGTTCGCCCACCCGCGCCACCAGTACACCGGCGGCCTGCTCGCCTCGATCCCGCGTCTCGACGACCCGCGCGGCTCCCGCCTGCGCCCGATCCGGGGATCCTCCGCCGACACCGTTCCGTGGAGCCACGGCTGCGCGTTCATCCCGCGGTGTGACGCCTCCACACAGGGCTGCCACCGCGGTGACCTCGAGCTCGTCCCCGACGACCAGCGCCCGGACCACCTCCTGCGCTGCGTGAACCCCGTGCCGGTCGCTCCGGCGCAGCCCGCGGAGGTCGGTCGATGAGCGAGGGGACCGCATCGGCCACCGCGGGAGCCACCGCGGTCGACCTCTCACCGCGGCCGCTCCTCGAGGTCACCGACCTCGCCGTGCACTTCCCGATCAAGCGCGGCATCCTCATCGACCGCCAGATCGGCGCGGTCAAGGCAGTCGACGGGGTGTCGCTGTCCGTGCCCCGCGGCACGACGTACGGCCTGGTCGGCGAGTCCGGCTGCGGCAAGTCCACGCTCGGGCGGGGCATCCTGCGTCTGGTCGAGCCAACGGCGGGCTCCGTCGTCTTCGACGGCACCGACGTGTCCTCGCTGCAGGGCGAGGAGCTGCGTCGGATGCGCCGCAATATGCAGATGGTCTTCCAGGACCCCATGGCGAGCCTGAACCCGCGCCACAGCGTCGAGACCATCCTGACCGAGCCGCTGCGCGCCCACGGCATCAAGCCGACGGCGGAGGGCGGCTACTCCGCGCGCGTCCGCAGGTTGCTGCAGACCGTCGGCCTGCCGGCGAGTGCCGCGGCGAAGTATCCGCACGAGTTCTCCGGCGGCCAGCGCCAGCGCATCGGCATCGCGCGAGCAGTGGCCCTCGAGCCGAGCCTGATCATCGCCGACGAGCCCGTCTCCGCCCTCGACGTCTCGGTGCAGGCCCAGGTGATCAACCTGCTCGAGGAGCTGCAGGGCCAGCTCGAACTGACCTACCTCGTCATCGCGCACGACCTGGCGGTGGTGCGCCACATCTCCGACACCATCGGGGTCATGTACCTGGGATCGCTGGTCGAGGAAGCGCCCTCCGACCGGCTCTACGACCGGCCGCTGCACCCCTACACGATCTCGCTGATGTCCGCCATCCCGATCCCCGACCCCGAGGTCGAGGACCGGCGCCAGCGCATCCTGCTCGCGGGGGACCTGCCCTCGCCGGCCAACCCGCCGTCGGGCTGCCGGTTCCACACCCGCTGCCCCTACCGGCAGCCGGCCCGTTGCGACGACGAGCGGCCGGCCCTTCGCCCGGTCGAGCCCGGACACCGGGTGGCCTGCCACTACGCCGAGGACATCCTCGCGGGTCGCATCCAGCCCGCCGCCTTCGCCAGCGACCCCACGGCCGTCCTGCCCGACCAGTCGGTCACGCCGATCTCCCACGGACGGCTCGACGCTCCCGGCGCGGTGTGAGTGACGCTCCGCGGCGCGCTGTGACGCAGTCTCGCCTCGCGGTGTGAGCGACGCTCTGGTGCGTCGGCGCGGCCGGCTCACTCGCTCGCGATGGCCGCGAGCACGTCGAGCCGTGACGCCTTTGTACGCCGGCCACAGCGCGGCGACCATCCCGATCAGTGCCGCCGCCACGACGTACGCGACGAGCTGACCGGTCGGGATGCTGAGCACCTCGATCCGTCATCGGCGAGCACCCGCTGCAGCGTGACCGCGAAGACCGGGCTCCCCCGAGTCCGAGCATCGCGCCGAACACGGAGATGGTCACGGACTCCAGGCGGATCATCCGGCGTACCTGGCGGCGGCTCATGCCGACTGCGCGCAGCAGGCCGATCTCCCGGCGTCGCTCGACCACGGAGAGCACAAGCGTGTTGATGATGCCGAGCGCAGCCGTGACGATCGAGAGCAGGAGTAGCGCGTACATCAGCACGAGCAGCTGGTCGATGAAACCGCGCTGCTGGTTCTTGAAGTCCTGCTGGGACAGGAGGCTGACGTTGGGCTGGTCGGCAAGGACGTCGTCGATGCCGGACCGGACCTCGGCGGGGTCCGCGCCGTCGGACAGCTTCACGTAGACGAAGCTGTCCGCCTTGGTGCCGTTGCGCTCGCGCATCGTGGCCAGCGACACGGTCCACGGCGCCAGCGCCGGGTTCTCACGCAGCACGGCGACCACGGGCATCGTCACGGTCCCGCGCCGAAAGGCGATCTCGACGTCGTCGCCGACCGCCAGCCCGTTGCTGCGCGCCGTCGGCTCCTCCACGGCGAGGCCGCGTCCGAGGTCGGCGAGCGAGCCCTCCGCCGTCTCGATGGCGAGGACCTTGCCGATCGTGGCGGGGTCGATCGCCGCGAGGAACTCGTCCTTGCCGTCGACGTTCGCCTGGTCCGGAGCGCGGGCGCGACACGACCGAGACACCGTCGACGTCCTCGACCGCGTCCGCGACCTTCGGGCTGAACGGCGCCTGCGCCGGGTTGACCAGCACGTAGTCCGCCCCGGCGACGCGGTCGATCAGCCGGTCCAGGCTCGACTTCGTCGACGCACCCAGCACGGACAGGGCGCTCACCAGCGCCAGGCCAATCATCAGTGCGGAGGCTGTGGCCGTCGTACGGCGGGGGTTGCGGGTCGAGTTGCCGGTGCTGAGCGCAGCGGCGGACCCGAACAGGCGCCGTTCGGCAGGCCCAGCACCGCGAGGATTGGCCGGGCGAGCACCGGGCTCAGCGTGGCGACCCCGATCAGGCCGGCCAGCGCGGACACCCCGACGAAGGACGCGCCCCGGCCGCCTTCGGCGGCGACGCCCGCGGCCGTGGCGCCGGCCGAAACCAGCACGAGCAGGCTGCCAGTCAGATGCGCCAGCCGCAGCGAGCGCTCGACGGCCGCGGCGCCGTCCTCGCGCAGGGCCGCCATGGGCGCCACCCTGGCGGCGCGCCGGACCGGGAGGTACGCCGAGACATCGTCACCACGACACCGACGACGTAGGACCAGACGATGGTCGACGGCTCGACGACAAGGCCTGTCGTCGGGACGTCGAGCCCGATGAGCTTGAACACCTGGCGCAGGACGACGTCGTGGCGGCGGAGGTCCTGCTCATCCTCGAGGAGGAGCTCAGAGGTCCGGGCCGCCGCGCGGCGAGCGGACCTCGCCCGCCACGTCGGCGGTCTGGACGGCGCGCCCGCGCGTGCTCCCGGAGGGCCGGGAGCTCAGGGACGTCCAGGACGGCACGGCGGTTCCGGTCGGCAGCGGTGGGGGCGTCCCGCCGTACGCCGGGCATAGCGGGCGGTGCGGGCACCAGTCACAGAGCCGCGACGGGCTCGGGCGCCAGTCGCCGCTGCGCGTCGCACGGTCGACCGCCTGCCAGAGCGCGGCGACCTTGCGCTCGGTGGCCCGCAGGTCGGCCTCGTCGGGCTCGTAGCGCAGGACCTCACCGCTGCCGAGGTAGAGCAGTTGCAGCAGGCGCGGCAGACGCCCGTGCACACGCCACAGGACGAGTGCGTAGAACCGCATCTGGAACATCGCCCGGGCCTCGAAGCCGGCTCCGGGAGCACGTCCGGTCTTGTAGTCGACGACGCGCATGTCTCCCGTCGGCGCGACGTCGAGCCGGTCGACGTAGCCGCGCAGCACGAGCCCGGACTCCAACCGGGTCTCGACCAGGACCTCTCGACGCGCGGGCTCCAGACGGCGCGGGTCCTCGAGGGAGAAGTAGCGCTCCACCAGCTCCCCCGCGCCATGCAGCCACTGGGCCAGCTCCGCCTCGTCGCCGAACATGGTCGCGACCTCGGGATCGTCGGCGAGCACCCGCTCCCACGCCGGCGCGACGAGCGCCCGCGCTGCCTGCGGTGTCCGCTCGGCACGTGGCAGGTCGAACAGCCGCTCCAGCACCGCGTGCACGACGGTGCCACGGGTGGCGGCCGGGCTGGGCGGCTCGGGGAGCCGGTCGAGCGCCCGGAAGCGGTAGAGCAACGGACAGGTCAGAAAGTCGCCGGCGCGCGAGGGCGAGAGCGACCCGATGACCGGCCCTGCGATGTCCACGCCCGGCGAGTCCACGCCTCCTGGGTCCACCGCTGTCCGGTCCACCGCTGTCCGGTCCACCGCTGCCCGGTCCACCGCTGCCCGGTCCACCGCCAACGCATCCACCGTGGCCGTCTCCACCACGACGCTCCCCACCGCTGTGGTGCCCACCGCGCTCACCTGCCACCTCCTCGCCGCACCGCGCCGCAGGTCTCCGTCGTAGCGCTGCGGCGTGGTGCGGACTGTAGGCGAGCCCGCCGACAGAACCGCGAGTGCCACGCGCGGGGACGTGCGATGGCCCGGATGCGGCAGATGCGTGGCTAGCATCGACGACGTGGACGAGCGCGCCGGCAGCACCGGCCGGCCGGAGCAGCACCCGCAGCGGCCCGTTCCCGGGGGCCTGCTCATCGGGCACGTCCTCGGCGTCCCGATCTACCTGGCTCCGACGTGGATCCTGATCGCGGTCCTCATCACGGTGGTCGTGGCGCGTCGGGTGGAGGCGGAGATCGCGGGGATCGGAGCCCTGCGCTACGTCGTCGCGTTCGGCTTCGCCGTACTTCTCTACGCCTCCGTCCTCATCCACGAGATCGGGCACACGCTGACCGCCGTACGCCTGGGCCACCCGGTCCGGCGGATCACCCTGCACTTCCTCGGCGGCGCCTCCGAGCTCGAATCGGAGCCCCGCACACCGGGACGGGAGTTTCTCATCGCGGTGGCCGGACCGGTGCTCTCGCTGCTGCTGGGGCTGGGCACCCTCGTCATCGCCCGGTCGATGGGCGCCGGCACGGTGCCCGGCTTCCTCATGCTCGAGCTCGCCGTCGCGAACCTCGCGGTCGGCGTGCTGAACCTGCTGCCGGGGCTGCCGCTCGACGGTGGTCGGCTCGTGGCGGCTGCCGTGTGGAAGCTCTCGGGCCGCCGCCTCACCGGCATCGTCGTCGCCGCCCATGCCGGGCGCGCCCTCGCCGTCGTGGTCCTCGTCCTCCCCCTGCTGTGGGGCATCGCGGTGAGCAGCAGCGTCCCGGTCGGCCTTGTGCTCTGGGCCGCGGTCGTCGCGTCCTTCCTCTGGGTCGGCGCCGGCCAGACCCTCGCCTCGGCGCGGATCCGGGCGCGCATCCCGGAGGTCTCCGCTCGCCGGCTGGCTCGCCGCGCCGTCCCCGTCGAGGCAGCCCTGCCGCTGTCCGAGGCGCTGCGCCGACTGCGAGAGGCCGATGCCGCCGCGATGGTCGTCGTCGACTCCACCGGACGCCCGACGGGGCTGGTCGACGAGGCGGCCGTCGGACGTACGCCGGAACAGCGACGTCCCTGGGTCAGCGCGGGCGACGTGGCCCGCCGTCTGGACAACCAGCGCGTCCTGACGGTCGACCTCGCCGGCGACGCTCTCGTCGAGGCCATGGCGCGCTTCCCGTCCACGGAGTACCTCGTGCTCGACGCGGCGGGCCTGGTCTACGGCGTGCTCTCGACGGCCGACGTCGAGCGGGCCGTCACGGCGCGCTGAGCGCACCGGCCCCAAGGAACAAGACCTACGCCCGGGCCGGCGCGAGCGCCGCCGAGCTTGCGCCGGCGCGCGGCTAGACTGCTCCCTCGTGACGGAGCCGACCGGAGCCGCGCACCGGCGCGGACCCTTCCGGGTCGGCGACCAGGTGCAGCTCACCGACCCCAAGGGCCGGATGCACACGATCACGCTGCAGCCCGGCAAGCGGTTCCACACCCACAAGGGCTCGTTCGCCCATGACGAGCTCGTCGGTGCGCCGGAGGGCTGGGTCGTCGAGAACACCGCAGGAGTGCAGTACCTCGCGCTGCGCCCGCTCCTGAGCGACTACGTCCTGTCCATGCCCCGCGGCGCAGCGGTGGTCTACCCGAAGGACGCCGGTCAGGTCGTGGCGATGGCCGACATCTTCCCCGGGGCCCGGGTGGTGGAGGCCGGCGTCGGGTCGGGAGCACTGAGCATGTCGCTGCTGCGAGCGGTGGGGGACGAGGGCCTGGTCTCCTCCTACGAGCGGCGCGCGGACTTCGCCGAGATCGCCCGCCGCAACGTCGAGACCTTCTTCGGCGGGCCCCACCCCGCCTGGCGGCTGACGGTGGGTGACCTGGCCGCATCGCTCGCCGAGACCGAGGTCGACCGGGTCGTGCTCGACATGCTCGCCCCGTGGGACTGCCTCGACGCCGTGGCCAAGGCGCTGGTGCCCGGTGGCGTCGTGATCTGCTACGTCGCCACCACGACCCAGCTGTCCCGGACCGCCGAGACGATGCGCGAGCACGGGAGGTTCACGGAGCCCTCGGCCTGGGAGAGCATGGTGCGCGGCTGGCACCTTGAGGGCCTCGCCGTCCGCCCGCAGCACCGGATGGTCGGGCACACCGGTTTCCTCGTCACCGCACGCCGCCTCGCCGACGGCGTCGCACCGCCGCTGCGCCGGCGCCGCCCCGCCAAGGGCGCGTACGGCGAGGACGACCTCGGCACCGACAGCAACGGCGAGGCCGTGGCTGCTGCCCGCCGTACGACGCCGTTGCCGTAGGCGCTCGCCCGCCCTGCGGAGGACACCGGCCGCGGTGGTCCGGTCGCGCCGCCGGCGCCGGCGCGATCGCGTGGCGAGAACAGCCCGTCTCGATCCGATCGCTCCCGTAGTTAACGACACGGACACGCTGGGGAATGCTGGTGATGTTTCCAGGTTCGAACCGGTCCCGGCGCAGGTAGGGTCGAAGAAGCTCGACCCCGTCCTGGAGGTGAGGTCCCCGTGCCGACTCCGAACGACGACGCGCGTTCATCAGGCCCGCGTGAAGCGGAGCTCACCGAGTTGCGCCAGCACGTCCGCGCGCTGGAGCAGGAGCTCGCGGTCCTGCGCCGTCGACTCAGCGACTCGCCGCGCCATGTGCGTGGCCTGGAGGACCGTCTCGGCGACATGCAGGCCAAGCTCGCCGCCATGAGCGGGCAGAACGAGCGGCTCGTCGCCACGCTCAAGGACGCCCGCGACCAGATCGTGGCGCTGAAGGAGGAGGTCGACCGCCTCGCCCAGCCGCCGGCCGGGTTCGGGGTGTTCCTCGAGGCCAACGAGGACGGCTCGGCCGACATCTTCACCGGTGGGCGCAAGCTGCGGGTCAGCGTGAGCCCAGGCCTGGAGACCGGTTCGTTGCGGCGCGGCCAGGACGTCCTGCTCAACGAGGCGATGAACGTCGTCGCGGCGCTCGGCTACGAGCAGGTCGGCGAGGTGGTCATGCTCAAGGAGATGCTCGCCGACGGCGAGCGCGCCCTGGTCACGGGGCACACCGACGAGGAGCGCGTCGTCCGGCTCGCCGAGCCGCTGCGCGACCAGCAGATCCGCGTCGGAGAGGCGCTGCTGCTCGAGCCCCGCTCGGGTTACGTCTACGAGCGGGTGCCCAAGGCCGAGGTCGAGGAGCTCGTGCTCGAAGAGGTCCCAGACATCGACTACGCCAAGATCGGCGGTCTGGCGGCGCAGATCGAGATGATCCGCGACGCGGTCGAGCTTCCCTACCTGCACCCGGACCTGTTCCAGGAGCACCAGTTGCGCCCGCCCAAGGGCGTGCTGCTCTACGGCCCGCCCGGCTGCGGCAAGACCCTGATCGCCAAGGCGGTGGCCAACTCCCTCGCCAAGAAGGTCGCCGAGGTGACCGGGCAGCCCGAGGGCCGCTCGTTCTTCCTCAACATCAAGGGTCCGGAGCTGCTCAACAAGTACGTCGGCGAGACCGAGCGCCACATTCGCCTCGTCTTCCAGCGGGCCCGGGAGAAGGCCAGCGAGGGCACGCCGGTCATCGTCTTCTTCGACGAGATGGACTCGCTGTTCCGCACCCGCGGCTCCGGCGTCTCCTCCGACGTCGAGAACACGATCGTCCCGCAGCTGCTCAGCGAGATCGACGGCGTCGAGGGGCTGGAGAACGTCCTCGTGATCGGCGCCTCGAACCGCGAGGACATGATCGACCCGGCGATCCTGCGCCCCGGCCGGCTCGACGTGAAGATCAAGATCGAGCGGCCGGACGCCGAGGCGGCCCGGGACATCTTCTCGAAGTACATCACCGCGGGCCTGCCGCTCCACGCCGACGACCTCGCCGCAAACGGAGGGTCGCGTGAGGCGACCGTCGCGGCGATGATCCAGCGCACCGTCGAGCGGATGTACACCGAGCTCGAGGAGAACCGCTTCCTGGAGGTCACCTATGCCAACGGTGACAAGGAGGTCCTCTACTTCAAGGACTTCAACTCCGGCGCGATGATCCAGAACATCGTCGACCGCGCCAAGAAGATGGCGATCAAGGACTTCCTCGACCTGGGCCAGAAGGGCCTGCGCATCTCGCACCTGCTCGCGGCGTGCGTCGACGAGTTCAAGGAGAACGAGGACCTGCCCAACACCACCAACCCCGACGACTGGGCGCGGATCTCGGGCAAGAAGGGCGAGCGGATCGTATACATCCGCACGCTCATCCAGGGCAAGCAAGGCACCGAGGCCGGCCGCTCGATCGACACGGTCGCCAACACCGGCCAGTACCTCTGAGGCGGTCCCTCCGGTGGCTCGCCTGTTCAACTGGGACGACGAGCCGCCGGAGGAGGCCTACTCCCGCCTGACCTCGCCCGAGCGCTTCGGCGTGCTCGTCGACGCGGCGGCCGCGCTCGTGGCCCAGTTGCTGGACCGCTTCGACGTACGCCGCGAGGCTGCGGACGCGCGCGACGCAGGGTGTGCCGGCGTCGACGTCGTGCGCGCGGACCGGCTCGTGCCCGCCGATCCGCGGGCGGCGCCGCTGGTGGTGGAGGTCTCCGCGTTCCCCGGTGTGGCGCTGCGGGCGGGCTACTGGTTCAAGTCGGGGTATCCCCGTTGCGGCTTCGACGCCTGCGACGACGACCCCGACGAGCTGGTCGCGCAGCTGCGCGACGACGTGGCGGCGGTGGTGGGAGGCTTCACCGAGGAGCTCGAGCGCACGCCGGTCCGGAGGGTGTCCGGCCGGCTGCCGTTCCCGGCCGAAGAAGCCATCGCGGTCCAGCGGCAGTGGCTGGGCGGCAGACTGGCCGAGAGTGGCGTGCTCGCCGAAGACGAGCTCGACCAGCTGCTGCGGCGCGGCCCGGAGGGAGTCCACCGGTGGCAGCCGTGGCCGCGCCGGCCTGTGGACCGCCCGTGGTGAGCTCACAGCGCACGGGCCGCGACCCGCCGTACGACGGCAACCGACGTAGGCTCGCCCCATGAGCGTCTGGCGCGTGATGGGCATCGAGACGGAGTACGGCGTCTCCGTGCCGGGGCACCCGGGCGCCAACGCGATGCTCACCAGCAGCCAGGTGGTCAACGCCTACGCCGGCTACGCGACCTCGCGGGCACGCCGGGCGCGCTGGGACTTCGAGGAGGAGAACCCGCTGCGCGACGCGCGCGGCTTCGACGTCAGCCGCGAGGTCGCCGAGCCCACGCAGCTCACCGACGAGGACATGGGGCTGGCCAACGTCATCCTCCCCAACGGCGCGCGCCTCTACGTCGACCACGCCCACCCGGAGTACTCCAGCCCCGAGTGCACCAACCCGCGCGACCTCGTGGCCTGGGACAAGGCCGGGGAGCGGATCATGGCGGAGGGCGCGCGGCGGGCGGCGGAGGTCCCAGGCACGCAGCCGATCACGCTCTACAAGAACAACACCGACAACAAGGGCGCCTCCTACGGCACGCACGAGAACTACCTCATGCGCCGGGAGACGCCCTTCGCCGACATCGTGCGCCACCTCACGCCGTTCTTCGTCTCCCGGCAGGTCGTCACGGGCGCCGGGCGGGTCGGCATCGGCCAGGACGGGCGGGGGAGCGGGTTCCAGATCAGCCAGCGCGCGGACTTCTTCGAGGTCGAGGTGGGGCTGGAGACGACGCTCAAGCGCCCCATCATCAACACCCGCGACGAGCCGCACGCCAACGCCGACAAGTACCGCCGCCTGCACGTCATCATCGGCGACGCGAACCTCGCCGAGCTCTCGACCTATCTCAAGTTGGGCACCACCTCGCTCGTCCTGGCCATGATCGAGGACGGGTTCCTCGACGTCGACCTCACGGTCGACCGGCCGGTCGCCCAGCTGCACGCGGTGTCGCACGACCCGTCGCTGCGCCACCTCGTCCCGCTGCGTTCCGGGCGCCGGCTCACCGCCGTACAACTGCAGCTGGAGTACTGCGAGCAGGCCCGCAAGTACGTCGAGGACCGCTACGGCGCCGACACCGACCCGCAGACCCGCGACGTCCTCGACCGCTGGGAGTCGGTGCTGACCCGGCTCGAGAGCGACCCCCGCAGCCTGCGCCGGGAGCTGGACTGGGTGGCCAAGCTGGACATCCTCGAGGGCTACCGCAGTCGCGACGGGCTCGACTGGTCCGCGCCGCGGCTCGAGGCGGTCGACCTGCAGTACTCCGACGTGCGCGCCGGCAAGGGCCTCTACAACCTGCTCGCGACCAAGGGGCGATTCGACCGTCTCGTCGACGACGCGACCGTTGGCCACGCCGTCCACGAGCCGCCCGAGGACACCCGCGCCTACTTCCGCGGCCGGTGCCTGGCGCAGTACGCCGACGACATCGCGGCGGCCTCGTGGGACTCCGTGATCTTCGACCTGCCGGGGCGTGACTCGTTGCAGCGGGTGCCGACGCTGGAGCCGCTGCGCGGGACCCGGGCCCACGTCGGGGAGCTGCTCGACCGCTGCACGACAGCGGAGGACCTGGTGCGGGCGATCACGGGTTCGTGACAGTGGCATTGCCGGGTGCGGGGGCGGGGTAGGCCTGTCCCAGGAAGCCGCGGTACACGGCGCGGCGAGCGACGTGTCGGCAACGGCTTCCTAAGATCGGGACCACGGCGAGACCGGGGAGACGGCATGGCGAGCAGGGACACCGGGCCGCAGCAGCGCGGGACGCGCCGCAGCGACGAGGTCGAGGAGGAAGCGCCGGAGTCCGGCGCCAACGCCGAGGCGACCGAGCGCAAGGAGAAGCTCGACGAGGACATCGACGCGATCCTGGACGAGATCGACGAGGCCCTCGAGACCAATGCGGAGGAGTTCGTCCGCGGCTTCGTGCAGAAGGGCGGGCAGTAGTCGCACCGTCCGGGCAACCTTCCCGGGTGGAGCGCAGCTTCCGACCCGCGGCGCGGCGGAATCACGCGGCGGCCGCCCGATAGTGTTCGGCCATCTTCGAAGGAGACGTGTGGCACGCGACCCCATCGGCACCGGACGGCTTCCCAGCGCGTTCCTGCAAGCCGGAAGCAGCTCGTTCACCGAGTTCCTCACGAGCCACGTGCCGGAGCTGCTGCCGGGCGGGAGGACCCCGCCGGCCACGCCGGTGACGACGGAGGTGCCCCACGGCACGACGATCGTGTCCGTCACGTTCGACGGCGGGGTCGTCATGGCGGGCGACCGGCGCGCGACCATGGGCAACCTCATCGCCCAGCGCGACATCGAGAAGGTTTTCCATGCCGACGAGTACTCCGCTGTCGGCATCGCCGGGACGGCCGGCCTCGCGGTCGAGATGGTGCGGCTGTTCCAGGTGGAGCTCGAGCACTACGAGAAGATCGAGGGCACCACGCTCTCGCTCGACGGCAAGGCCAACCGTCTGGCGACCATGATTCGTCAGAACCTCCCGATGGCCATGCAGGGCCTCGCGGTCGTGCCGATGTTCGCGGGTTACGACCTCGAGTCCGGGCAGGGCCGCATCTTCAGTTACGACATCACCGGCGGGCGTTACGAGGAACACCGCTTCCACAGCGTGGGCTCGGGGTCGCTGTTCGCCCGCGGCGCGCTGAAGAAGCTTTTTCGCGACGACCTGAGCCCTGAGGACGCGGTGCTGGCCTGCCTCCACGCCCTCTACGACGCCGCCGACGACGACTCCGCGACCGGTGGGCCCGACGTCACCCGGCGGATCTTCCCGGTGGTCGCGACGATCTCCGCCGACGGCTACCGCAAGCTGCCCGGGGACGAGGTCGGCGGCTACGTCGACCGGTTGCTCGAGGGCCGGATGGCCAACCCCGGGGGACCACCCGCCCCGCTGCACTGAGCCCGACCGCGGCCGAGCCGGCCCAAGCCATGGAGTAGCGGGCCGAGCCGGCGGAGAACCGTCCGACGACTTTGATGACGAACAGGTGAGGACCGCGTGACCACCCCGTTCTACGTCTCGCCCGAGCAGCTGATGAAGGACCGGGCGGACTACGCCCGCAAGGGCATCGCCCGCGGGCGCAGTGTCGTCGTCCTTGCCTACGCCGACGGGATCTGCTTCGTGGCGGAGAACCCCTCCCGCGCCCTGCACAAGGTCAGTGAGATCTACGACCGGATCGCCTTCGCCGCGGTCGGCAAGTACAACGAGTTCGAGAACCTGCGCATCGCCGGGGTGCGTGTCGCGGACCTGCGCGGCTACTCCTACGACCGCCGCGACGTGACCGGACGCGGGCTGGCAAACCTCTACGCCCAGACCCTCGGCTCCATCTTCACCCACGAGTCCAAGCCCTACGAGGTCGAGATCGTCGTCGCCGAGGTGGGTGAGACCACCGAGGACGACCAGATCTACCGGCTGACCTATGACGGTTCGGTGGCCGACGAGCAAGGCTTCGTCGCGATGGGCGGGTCCGCGGAGTCCATCTCGACCACGTTGGGCGAGCGCTACCGCGAGGGGCTCTCGCTCCGCGAGGCCGTCTCGCTGGCCGTCGAGGTGCTCGGCCGCGACCCGGGGGGCGGCGCCGCGCGCGAGCTGCGGCCGACCTCGCTCGAGGTCGCCGTGCTCGACCGCAACCGCCCGCGGCGCAAGTTCCGCCGCGTGGTCGGCACCGCCTTGGACCGGCTGCTCGGGACCGAGGGGGTCGCCTCGGTCCGGACGCCGCCCGACGACCCGGCGCTGCGAGACGTGTCGCCTCCCACGTCCCTGGCCGGCGGGGCGTCGGAGCCGCCAGGGCCCGAGCGCCCGGGCGCTGAGCGCTCCTGACCGGCGTGCTGCCTGGTTGGCTTCGCACGCGCATCGACGGGTAGAGAGCGCCCATGGCCGTCACGATCCGCTGCGCTGACTTCAACAGCGACTGTCCCGCACAGTTCACGACCGAGACCGAGGACGAGCTCCTCGGCCATGTCGAGATGCACACCAAGAACTCCCACTCCGAGATGGAGTGGACGCCGGAGCTCGCCGAGGTCGTCAAAACGAAGGCTTCACAAGCCTGAGCCGGCGCCGGCCGTCGCGCGGTCGTCGTCCCGGCGTCCGGCGCCGACGTACCCCCGCGGACTCGACGTGGGGCACGGGCCGGCACAGCGCGGCGCCGATCGGGTGACGTTCTTCCGGCACGTCCCCGTGCATACGCGACCGGCCGTCCGCCGCCGTATGGTGAGCCGACGGGAAGGAAGGTGTTCGTCATCGACCGTCGGATCTTCGGGATCGAGAACGAGTACGGCGTCACGTGCACGTTCCGTGGGCAGCGCCGCCTCTCACCGGACGAGGTCGCCCGCTACCTCTTCCGCCGGGTGGTGTCGTGGGGGCGCAGCAGCAACGTCTTCCTCAGCAACGGCGCGCGGCTCTACCTCGACGTGGGCAGTCACCCGGAGTACGCCACGCCGGAGTGCGATGCCCTGACCGACCTGGTCACCCACGACAAGGCGGGCGAGCGCATCCTCGAGGGCCTGCTCGTCGACGCCGAACGGCGGCTGCGCGAGGAGGGCATCGCCGGGGACGTGTACCTGTTCAAGAACAACACCGACTCGGCGGGCAACTCCTACGGCTGCCACGAGAACTACCTGGTCGGACGGCACGGGGAGTTCAGCCGCCTCGCCGACGTGCTCATCCCGTTTCTCGTGACGCGCCAGTTGGTCGCGGGCGCCGGGAAGGTGCTCCAGACCCCCCGCGGCGCGGTCTACTGCGTGAGCCAGCGGGCCGAGCACATCTGGGAGGGCGTCTCCAGCGCGACGACCCGGTCGCGACCGATCATCAACACCCGTGACGAGCCCCACGCCGACGCCGAGCGCTACCGCCGGCTGCACGTCATCGTCGGTGACTCGAACATGTGTGAGACCACCACGATGCTCAAGGTCGGCGCGACGGACCTCGTCCTCCGGATGATCGAGGCCGGCGTCGTGATGCGGGACCTCACGCTGGAGAACCCGATCCGGGCGATCCGCGAGGTGAGCCACGACATGACCGGACGTCGCAAGGTCCGCCTGGCCAACGGCCGCGAGGCCAGCGGACTGGAGATCCAGACGGAGTACTTCAGCAAGGCCCGCGACTTCGCCGCCCGTCGAGGAATCGACGAGGGTGCCGTCAAGCGGGTCCTCGACCTGTGGGAGCGCACGCTCACGGCGATCGACACCGGTGACCTCGACCTCGTCGGGCGCGAGATCGACTGGGTAATCAAGTACCGCCTGATCGAGGAGTACCGCAAGCGCAGCCAGATCTCGATGGCCCATCCGAGGGTCGCCCAGCTCGACCTGGCCTATCACGACATCCGGCGCGACCGGGGGCTCTACTACCTCCTCGAGCGGCGCGGACGGGTCGAGCGGGTGTGTCGCGACCTGGAGATCTTCGAGGCGAAGTCCCAGCCGCCGCAGACGACGCGAGCGCGCCTGCGGGGGGAGTTCATCCGCCGGGCGCAGGAGAAGCGGCGTGACTTCACGGTCGACTGGGTCCACCTCAAGCTCAACGACCAGGCCCAGCGCACGGTCTTGTGCAAGGACCCGTTCCGCAGTCACGACGAGCGCGTGGACAAGCTCATCGCGAGCATGTGACCCGGAGCGCCAGCGGAGTCGCATGCTCGCGCCCGAGCACAGCGAGCATGTGACCTGGAGCGCGCGAGCAGGTGTCCCGGAGCGCCAGCGGAGGGACGCGTGCGAGCACATGGGCACAGCGGAGGGTCGCATGCGAGCACATGGGCACAGCGGAGGGACGCGTGCGAGCACATGGGCACAGCGGAGGGTCGCATGCGAGCACATGGGCACAGCGGAGGGTCGCATGCTCGCGCCCGAGCAGAGCGAGCATGTGACCC
>JALYMU010000025.1 GCA_030773595.1 Actinomycetota bacterium
AACGGTCCGGGCTTGCTCGTGCTGTCCCGTCACGCCGCGGCCTCGATCGCGCAACGGACGCACGCGGGGCGGTGCCATAGCCGCCGCTGTCTCGTCAGACTCCCGGACGCCGCACTGGGAGAGGAAACCAACATGGCAAGACTGCGCGTACACATGTGTTCGGTAGGGCTGGTGCTCCTGCTGGCGACAGCCGGCTGCAGCAGCGGAGACGCCAAGACGGGTGACGGCAGCACCAGCGCCGGAGGCGGCGCAGCAGCCCCGCTGCCGCCCGCGAGCCCGCCGGGCGGCTACGACGTACCTCCTGTCCAGGGCGACGTCCGGACCGAGACGGACCCTGCCTCGACCTTCGCCCTGGACGTCGACACCGCCGCCTACGGCTACACCCGCCGCGTCCTCGCCGACGGGCAGCTCCCCGAGCCGTCCTCCGTACGCCCCGAGGAGTTCGTCAACGCACTTCCGCAGGACTACCCGGAGCCGGCCGGGGACGGCTTCTCGGTCAGCGTCGACGGCGCTCGCGCCGAGACCTTCGGCGAGTACGGCGAGCATGGCAGTCACATCGTCCGCGTGGGCCTGCAGACGCGGCGCCAGGACAGCGAGACACGTCCCGACGCCGCGCTGACGTTCGTGATCGACGTGTCCGGCTCGATGGCCGAGCCCGGACGGCTCGACCTCGTCAAGGACGCGATGCGCACGCTGGTCGACCAGCTGCGGCCGACGGACTCGGTGGCCATCGTCACGTTCAGCGACGAGGCCGAAGTGGTGCAGCCCATGACGCCGGTCCGCGAGCGCGCCGACCTGCACGCCGCCGTCGACCGGCTCGTGACCGAGGGGTCGACGAACCTCGAGGCGGGGCTCGTCCTGGGATACGACACCGCCCGTGCCGGCTTCCGAGAGGGAGCCAGCAACCGAGTCGTCCTGCTGTCCGACGCCCTTGCCAACGTGGGCAGCACCACCGCGGAGCCGATCCTCGCCCGAGTGCGCGAGCAGGCCGGCAAGGGAATCGCGTTGCTGGGCGTCGGCGTGGGCTCGGAGTACGGCGACGCGCTGATGGAGCAGCTGGCCGACCAGGGCGACGGCTTCACCGCCTACGTCAGCGAGCTCGGCGAGGCGCGGCGGCTGTTCGTCGAGCGGCTGCCGGCCACCCTGCAGGTGCGCGCGCTCGATGCCAAGGCGCAGGTCCGGTTCGACCCGGAGGAGGTTCTCTCCTACCGGCTCATCGGGTTCGACAACCGCGCGGTCGCCGACGAGGACTTCCGCGACGACGCCGTGGACGGCGGGGAGGTCGGCCCCGGCCACACCGTGACGGCGCTGTACGTCGTACAGCTCGCGACCGGGGGCGGCCTGGACGACGAGATCGGCCAGGTCGACGTCCACTGGGTGGACCCGGCGTCCCGCTCCCCGCGCGACGCGGTGCGGCCCATCCGGACGAGCGACATCGAACGCTCGGGCGAGGACGCGTCCGCATGGCTCACCGCGGACGTGACGGCGGCGCGGCTGGCCGAAGCGCTGCGTGACGGGCGCGGCGACCTGTCGGGACTGGCGGGCGAGGCCGCTCGGGTGGCTGGCCGCCTCGAGAATCCGGACGTCGTGGCGCTGGCGGATATGGCGCGCAGGGCTGCGGACCTCGCGGGAAGTGGACTTCCTCGGTGAGCCCAGAGCTGGCTCGGCTACGCCGCTAGTCGGCGGTCCGTCACGGGCTGCTGCTCGACCGTGTGGTCGTCGAGGTCCAGCAGCCGGTCCAGCGTCCGCTGCGCGTGGGCGAGGTGCCAGCCCACCCGCGCGGCCCCGATCAGAGCTGCGAGCACAGCGAGGATGGTGATGAGCATGTGGCCCTCCCTGGCTCCTGCGGACAAGTGACGTGGATCACCCCTACCCACTCCACCCGTCCGTGAACGAGCGACGGACACGGCCGGGCGGTGTAAGCCTGCCCTTGCACCGCCCGGGACACCGTTGCGCCGACCGCTACGGCCAGGGAGACGGCTCCGGCGGCTCGACCGTCGCGGGACGGTCGTCGCACCCGGCGCCCCAGTCGTACCACCCGCCGTCGTTGCTGTCGCCGACCCGCCGGATCTCGAACTCCGACACTCCGGTGAAGTGGAACGTGCCGCAGTTGTTGTCGAACCGGTTCCCCACGTTGCGGGCGTCGACGTCCTCGAAGGTCGCCCACTCCGCGGCACGAGCGCTGATGACGTTCGTGGCCACCCCGTCGAGCCGTACGTCGCGGACGTGCACGTTGGTGATGGCGTAGCGGTCCTTCACCGTCCACTCCGCGACGAACATGATCCCGTTGTAGGTCACGTCGAGGAAGTCGCTGTCGGTCACGTGGATCTCGGAGTCCATGGGTTTTTCCGGCACGTAGAACCAGATCGCGCCGAGGCCGATGTTCCAGTTCAGCTCGCGGGTGCCGGCGCGCACGGTCGTGTTGCGCGCGAACTCGAGCCGGCCGCCGAAGTCCGTCGACCCGTGCCGGTAGCCGGCGTGCAGCGCCGAGCCCTCGCGCACGGGGTCGGCGATGAGGTTGTCCGTCACCGCGTTGTGACGACCGCCGTAGATGGCGATGCCGTTGGCAAGCACCGGTGTCTGGATCGTGTTGTGATCGAAGACGTTGTCGTGGTCCTTTCGGCCTCCTTGGCGGCGTCACCGCTGACGTAGTGCGACCACATCGCCATGGCATCGTCGCCGTTGTTGCGGAAGAAGTTGTTCGCGGCGCGGACGCGGGAGATGCCCTTGCGCAGGTTGATGCCGTCGGCGATCGTGTCGACCACGATGTTGTCCCGCACGGTCAGTCCGTCGAAGGGACCGTCGAACCACATCCCCACCTTGGCATGGTGGATGTAGATCCCCTCGACGACCGAGCCCCCGCCCATCGCCCCGCCGATGCCGTTGACCTGGTCCGTGTCGATCCGCTCCGTCACCGCGCTCTCGGTCGCGAAGTCGGCGAGGGTGGACGCCGGTGCTGCCGCCGTCCTCGGCATACTTCCCGTAGAAGCCGGGCGCGTCGTGGACGGAGCCGTCCTCGGCGGGTGACGACCGTCGAGTCACCGGGCCGAACACGACTGTATGCCAGTTCCCCGAGCGCGGACCGTCACCTCGTCGACCACGATGTGGCGCGTGATCTTGAAGCAACCTGCAGGGATCCAGACCTCGACCCCTGCCCGCCTCGTGTAGGAATCGCCCGGTCGAAGGCGTCCGAGGAGTCTCGTACGCCGTGTGCGTCCGCGCCGAAGCGGACGACCGACACCGCGCGGTGCGGCTTGTGTCCCGGCTTGTCGACGAGCTCGTAGTCCAGCAGGTCGACCGTCGTCGTGTCCGCGGTGGCGCCCTCGGGGACCGCCAGGCGAACCACGTCACCAGCCTGGTAGGTCTTGCCGAGGAGCAGGCGCTGCTCATCGTAGAAGTGGTTCGGCCGGAACGGCTTGGGGACGGGATCCGGCTCCCGCTTCCACCAGCCCGGGTTGGGGTCGACGTCCGGGTCGTTGGAGAACGGGTACATCCCGTAGAGCCAGGCGTACTCCGACGTCAGCGTCATCGTCTGGCGGCGCTTCCCGTTGACCGTGACGTCGAGCGGGGCGAGCCCGGCCGGCGCGGTGAGGTGCTCCGGGGCCGTGCGTGCCGTCGCGGGGGCGGTCGTGCTCATGAGCTGCTCCAGGTCCGGGTGGCGCGGACACACCTTCGCGGGGTGCTGCTCGGCATGGCGGTGGCCGTCGACTGCAGCCAGGGCAAGGGCCCGAGACCGACCCAGCCGAGAATCGTGTTAAAGACGCCGGTCGGGGCGGCGTCGTAGAAGAACTTCCACAGCAGGACGGCAACCACGGGAGGGACGACCACCGGAAGGTAGGCGAGGGCGCTGTAGAGCCCCTTCCACCGGCGCACCTCACTCATCAGTACGGCGAGCAGCAGCGGCACGGGGCAGCCGACGACCAGCGCCAGCAGGGCGAAGTAGACGGTGTTCTGCACCGCCGTCGCCAGCAGCGGGTCACTGAGCACCGCTCGGAAGTTGTCCAGGCCGACGAACTCCGCAGGACGCGCCGGCGCCCCGGCCCCGGAGCCGCCGCCCCGAAGCCTGGCGGGTCCCGCCGGACACGCCCGCCGATGCCGTGCTCGAGCTCTACCGGGACGAGATCAGGGCTGGCCGACGCCGTCCTCGGCGTGACACCGCTCGACGCCGCACCCGCGTGGTGGCCCGTCGAGGTCTTCGGGGACCTCCCTGTTCGCGACCTGCGCCGGACGGTCCTGCACGTCCTGACGGAGAC
>JALYMU010000026.1 GCA_030773595.1 Actinomycetota bacterium
GCCCTCGGCGAACCGTACGTCCTCGTCACCGACGTACACGTTGACGAAGCGGCGCAGCTTGCCCGACTCGTCCACGACGCGCGCGCGAATGCCCGGATGGTTGCGCTCGAGGTCGTCGATGACCGCCGACAGCGTCTCCCCCTCGGCACTCACCTCGGCGGCGCCGCCGGTGTAGGTGCGCAGGATCGTCGGGACGCGGACGGTGACGCTCATGCCAGGCCTGCCTTCCGGAACTCGCTGATGGACGCGCTGATCGTGGCGGTCGGCCCGACGGCCGAGGAGACGGCGTCGAGGGTCTTGAGCCCGTCGCCGCTGTTGATGATGACCGTCTCGGCGTCGGGGTCGAGCTGCCCGGTCGCGAGGAGCTTGCGCAATGTCGCGACCGTGACGCCGCCGGCGGTCTCGGCGAAGATGCCCTCGGTCTGCGCCAGCAGGCGGATCCCGTCCACCACCTCGTCGTCGCTCACGTCCTCGACCGCGCCGCCCGTGCGACGGCAGACGTCCAGGACGTAGGGCCCGTCAGCGGGGTTCCCGATCGCCAGCGACTTGGCGATCGTCGCCGGGCGGACCGGCGCCACCACGTCGTGACCCGCGCGGAACGCGGTCGCGATCGGGGAGCAACCGGTGGCCTGGGCGCCGAAGACGCGGTACGGCGTCCCCTCGACGAGGTCGAGCGAGGTGAGCTCGCGGAACGCCTTGTCGACCTTGGTCAGCTGCGACCCGGACGCGACGGGGACGACGATCTGCTCCGGGAGGCGCCAACCGAGCTGCTCGGCGACTTCGAACCCGATCGTCTTGGAGCCCTCGCTGTAGTACGGGCGGACGTTGACGTTGACGAACGCCCAGCCCTCCTCCTCGCCGGCGATCTCGGAGGCAAGCCGGTTGACGTCGTCGTAGTTGCCCTCGACCGCGATCAGCGTCCCGCCGTACACCGCTGTTGTCACGATCTTCTGCTGCTCGAGGTTCGAGGGCACGAGGACGACCGAGCGGATGCCGGCGCGGGCGGCCGCGGCGGCGACGGCGTTCGCGAGGTTGCCGGTGGAGGGACAGGCGAGCACGGAGAAACCGAGCTCACGCGCGGCGGCCAGCGCGACGGCGACGACCCGGTCCTTGAAGCTGTGCGTCGGGTTGCCGCTGTCGTCCTTGACCCACAGGGAACGCATGCCGAGCTCGCGCGCGAGGTTGTCGGCCCGCACCAGCTTCGTGAAGCCGGGCTCGAGGTTGGGAATGTCGGCGATGTGCTCGGGGACCGGCAGCAGTGCCCGGTAGCGCCAGATGTTGCGCGGGCCCGCCGCGATGTCCGCCCGGGTCACGGTGCCGAACTCGTAGGCCACCTCGAGGGGACCAAAGCACTCGGGACAGGCGTAGTGCGGGCCGAGGGGGACGGTGTGCCCGCACTCGCGGCAGGACAGCGCGACGGCAGGGCCGAAGGAGCTGCGGGTGGGGTGGGGTGACGTGACAGTCACGGGCGAGGCCTCTCTCCTCATCTGTCCCGCGGCACTTCCGCGGGTCGGAGTTGGCACCTACTCCGCGTCGGCCGGTCGAGCAGTCTCCTGCTGACCGACTCGGCCTCGCCGGGGTGGCGAAACGACGTCGGAGGGTTGCCGGGGCTTCATCGGGCCGATCCCTCTGCCCCTCTGGATGAGCGGTGTTCAGTTGTGGCGAAGAGCGTACGACGGACCGCCCGCGCCCCGTGCAGCGTCTCGGGATGCGGACCGCCGGGACGGCTGCGGCGGCGCACGCCCTGCCCCGCGACCGCCCCGGCGCCTCCGCCGTACTGTCAAGCCGTGACGCGCTCCCCCAGCTCCTCCGGGAAGCTGACCGGCGCCGCCCGGCTGCGGCGCGTCGTGAACCTGGTCAACCTCTCCACACCGCTGGGACGCGCCGTGGCGAGGCTCGGTGGAGCGGTCCCACGCCCGGGACCCGACGGGCTCGTCGTGGCCGCCGGATACCGCCTGCCCGTGCCTCCCGCGCCGGCTTTCACAGTGGGCAACGTCGTTGTCGTCCGGGACCCGACGCTGCTCCAGCGGCGCCCGCGGCTGCTGGCCCACGAGGCGCGCCACGCCACGCAGTACGCCTGGTGCGCGGGCCCGGTGATGCCCCTGCTCTACGTGCTCGCGTCGGCGTGGTCGTGGCTGCGTTGCGGCGACGCGTACTCGTACAACGTCTTCGAGCGCCGCGCCGGCCTGGCGGACGGCGGTTACCCCGCCTTCGGGCCACGTCGACGCGCACGTTCGCGTACCGGGCGCTGAGGGTCCACGCCTCGGACCACCTCGCTAGGCTCGAGCGCCATGGCCCGTGCCCAGCTGCTCCTGGCGTCGAATCGCGGCCCGCTCGCGTTCGCCCTCGGGGATGACGGCGCCCTGTCCGCCCGCCGCGGCGGCGGCGGCCTGGTGTCCGGGCTGACCACGGTGGGTGGGGACGACGGCGAGATCGTCTGGGTCTGCGCGGCGCTGTCCGACGCCGACCGGGAGGCCGCCCGCCGGGCACCGGCCGGGCGGCTCGACCGCGCGGGGCATGACACCGACGGCGCGGCGCTGCGGATGCTCGACATCGACCCGCAGACGTTCCACCGCGCCTACAACGCCGTCGCGAACTCCACGCTGTGGTTCGTCCACCACCTGCTCTACTCGACGCCGCTCCAGCCTGTCTTCGACGCGACCTTCCGGCGCGAGTGGGCCTCCTACGAGGTCTACAACCGCGCCTTCGCCGAGGCGCTTGCCGAGGACGCCGCGCCGGGCGCCAAGGTCCTCGTGCAGGACTACCACCTGACCCTGGCGCCGCAGTTCCTGCGTGCGCTCCGCCCGGACCTCCGGATCGCGCACTTCTCGCACACGCCGTGGGCGCCGGCGGAGTACTTCTCGATGCTTCCCGCGGACGTCGCCCGTCAGGTGCTTGCCGGCGTCCTCGGCGCCGACCACGCCGGCTTCCACTCACCGAGGTGGGCCGATGCGTTCCTGGACTGCTGCGAGCGGGTGCTGGACGCGCAGGTCGACCCCACTGCCCGGACGGTGCGGTTCGAGGGCCGTACGACGGAGGTGGCCGTGCACCCGTTGGGCGTGGACGCGGCCGCGTTGCGCGAGCGGGCGGCACGGCCGGACGTGGACGCCCGGTACGCCGCCTTGCGCGAGGAGGTCGGCGACCGTCGCGTCATCGTCCGAGTCGACCGGACCGAGCTGAGCAAGAACATCGTGCGCGGCCTGCAGGCCTACCGCGAGATGTTGCGCACCCGCCCGGAGTGGCACGGGCGGGTGGTCCACGTCGCGTTCGCCTACCCCAGCCGACACGACCTGCCGGAGTACCGCGAATACACCGCGGACGTGCAACGCGTCGCGAAGTCGATCGACGACGAGTTCGGGTCGCCCGACTGGCGGCCGGTGATTCTCAACGTCAACGACGACTACCCCCGGTCCCTGGCGGCGTACCGGATCGCCGACGTGCTGCTCGTCAACCCACTCCGCGACGGCATGAACCTCGTCGCCAAGGAGGGCCCGCTGCTCTCGGAGCGAGGCTGCGCGGTCGTCCTGTCGACCGAAGCTGGCGCTGCGGTCGAGATGGGCGGCGACGCCCTCATGGTGAACCCGTACGACGTGTCCGGCACCGCGGAGGCGCTGCACCGCGCGCTGTCCATGCCAGGAGCCGAACGCGGGGCGCGGATGGCGCGTCTCGCGGCCGTCGGCGCTGCCTGCCCGCCCCAGGTTTGGCTCGCGGACCAGATCGCCGCACTGGGATGACCACGCGTGGGGGGCCGCTTCCCAAGGGCTTCGTCTGCAAGCGGGCCACCCGCAGGTGCACCTGCCGGGTCCGGTACGCCGGCGGGCTTCGCACTGCCAGCGGCGTGAACTCCACCCGTCGGTTACGTTGAGCCGGTGGAGGAGAACAAGGCCCGCGAACTCGTCGACGAGCTACGACGCCGCGGCGTGAACGCCCACATCGCCCGCGGCGGCGTATTCCAGTTCGGGATCCGGGTTCCCCTGCCCGACGGGCGCGAGGCGCTGTGGGACACCGACGGCACCGCGGGGCTCGAGGCCCAGGTGATGCGCAACGGCATGCTCGTGGGCTTCGTGCCGGTGATCGAGGGCTCGGAGCACTTCGACGACGAGGCGACGGTCGAGGCGATCCTGCACACCGACTACGACCAGCCGATCGCGCGCAGGAGGACGACGCCGCCGCCTCCCGCGGCGCCGCTGCCGCCCCACGGTGGCGTCTTCCGCCGCTTCCTCGACGGCTTCCGGTACCGCTGAAGGCGCTCGCGGCGACGCTTCAAGCTCGCCGCCTCAGCCGGGCAGCACCGATCGGACACCGCCGAGGACGTGGCGTAGGAACACCGGATCGGACCAGATCTCGGCGCGGTGACCCAGGGCGGTGAACCAGGACCACCCCCGGCCGACACGACGGTGCCATGCCTGTGGGTGCGGCCACTCCATCGTGAACTCCCCGGGCGCGTACGTCGACTCGTCCACGGCCAGCAGGACATTGAGGTCTGCCCGGACGTCGGTGAAGGCGTACCACTCATCCACCACGGTCCAGCGGGGCGGCACCGCCTCGGTCGACGGGTGCGCTGCATCGGCCACGACCGCCGTGCCGGCTTGGACCCCGGGCGGGTGACCGGCGAAGCGGGCGCCCAGCAGCTGCGCGTACCACGGCCAGGACTGCTCGGTGGCCGCGGCGCAGTGGATCCCGGCGAACCCGCCGCCGGCCTCGACGTACCCGCGCAGCGAGGCGCGCGCCGCCCGGTCCAGGACGTCACCGCTGGTCGAGGCGAAGACCACGGCACCGACGCCGGCGAGGTCGTGGAGCACGGCGGCGTCCTCGCTCGCCACCACGTCGAGGCGCGGCATGGCGGCGAGCGCGGAGACAGCCGCCGGGATGGACTCGTGGCGGTAGCCCGCCGTGGCGGAGAAGACGACGACGCGTTGCGCGCCCGACACGGTGCGCCGACCTCCCACGCTCACGCTCAGGGAAGCATCCGGACGAGCTGCCCGAGCAGCTCCACCAGCCCGTCGGGCCCGTCGACGACGAGGTCAGCCCGGGCGGCGAGGGCCCGAACCTCCTCCGACCCGCTGCACACCAGCAGCCCGGGCAGACCTGCGGCGCGCAGCTCGTCGACCGCATCGAAGGCGGCGAGGTCACCGAGGTCGTCGCCGGCGAACATCACGACGGCCGGACGGTCCTGCTCGACGAGACCGCGCAGTGCCGCGCCCTTGTCCGTGCCTGGGGGGCGGAGCTCGAGCACCATGCGGCCGGGCTCGACGTCGAGCCCGTGGTC
>JALYMU010000027.1 GCA_030773595.1 Actinomycetota bacterium
ACGTCTCCGCGCCGCAACAGCCCCAGTCGCGCCCCAGCACGGGCCCCTCGGCGGGTCCGGCGCCCACGACGGCGGAGGACCGGGAAGCGCGGCTTCGCCGGGACAACGAACAGGCCGAGACCGCCGCAGCCGCCGACGGGTTCGACGTGCCCTGGCGGGGCGTCGGAGTCGCTGCGCTGGTCCTCGGCACCGCGCTGGCACCGTGGCTGGTCAGGTCGGCGCTTCGTCGGCGCCGCCTCACCGCCGGGGACCCGAAGGCGCGCGTCCTCGGCGCGTGGGCGGAGATCTGCGACACCGCGGTCGACCTCGGCTTCGACCTCCAGGACAGCGAGACGCCGCGCCAGCGAGTACTGCGGCTCAGCGCGGACGCACGACTGCCGGAGGCGGCGAGTGCCGCGCTGGTGCGCGTCGCCAGAAGCACCGAGCGAGTGCGCTACGCGCGGGACGTCGGAGACCTCAGGGACGTCCGCGCTGACGTCGAGGTCGTGACGGCAGCGGTGTGGAACAGTCGCACGCGGGGCCGGCAGTGGCGCGCGACGGTGCTGCCCCGGTCACTGGCGGCCCTCACGCAGGCCGCCGGTGAGCGAGTCGCCGACGTGCTCGACTCGGTCGACGGTCGGGTCGCCGCCCTGCGGTCCAGCGTGCTGGCACGCCGTACCTCCTGACCGACGCAGTCGTACGCCGGGACGGCGCGGCCGGCGGGGCGTGTCGCGGCCACGCCGGTTGATCGACACTGCCTGGGTTCGAGCGAGGCGCCGAGACACGCGTCGGTCCGGTGCGAGGCTGCCACACGCGTCGCCCGGCGCGAGGCGGACAACACGCGCCTCCCGGCGAGGCGCCGACACCGCGTCGTGTGACGAGGCCCCGAGACGGGTCGCGGTGTCGATCGGGTCCCAGGGCGCTCGTGGCCCGTGGTCGTTCTGCCGACCGGGTACGTCGACCAGGCTGCCGCTTGGCCGGTCGAACCCGGGGTCGCCGGCGGGCTGCGTCGAGGCTCGCCCGGCGGACCCACGGCACGAGTCACAGTCGGCACGTCGGACGAGGGAGCCGCTGCGGGGCTAGGACATGGCGGCACGGCTCCTGCCTGGACAGGAGGCACGCCCTGACCCCGCGTCGAGCGAAGGTCGACAGAACGCTTGCGGACAGGACGGTGGTCCTGGGGACCTGGGGTCGCTGACCGTCGAGCGTCTCGAATCCTGCTGTGGTCGAGCGGTGCGTCGTTGTGGGCGACGACGAGTGGGTCAGCGACCGTTCTGGTCCCGGCGGCGGTTCCACCGCTCCTCGAGCCGGTTCATGAAGCCGTCGCGGGTGCCGCGCGTCCGTCCGGGGCCACGGGATGCCCGCGGCGAGGCGGTGCCACCGCGCGCGGCCCGCCGCTCCGCTGCCGACGGCATGGCACGCCAGTTGCTCAGGGCGGCGAAGGCCGCCGCGACCATGAGGACGAACCCCACGACCCCCAGCGGGATGATCTTGGCAACGACACCGCCCATGAGCACGGCTACGCCGATGAGGAAGGCGAGTCCGGCGAGGGCAACGCGTCGTCGGGCGTGGGTGCGCGGGTCCGCACCGCGGAGCGCTGACGCGAGCTTGGGATCCTCGGCGTACAGCGCCCGCTCCATCTGCTCGAGCAAGCGCTGCTCGTGCTCGGAGAGGGGCACGGTGTCCTCCTACGGACGCTCCGCCGCGAGGTAGACCGATCGCGGTGTCTCCAGAATATGCGCCGTTCGCGTCCGGTGAAACCCGACTTCGCAGTTACGAGGTCCCAGGTATGTCTCGGTCGGGAGGCGGTTCCTCGCGCACCACGAGCGTCGCCGGCACCACCGCTCCGGACCCGAACCGGCGGGCCGCTCGGTCCGCGGCCTGCTCGGCGTCGCGCCAGCCGGAAGAGCGCTCGCCCAGGATGAGCTGACGGGGCTGTGCATCGGCATCCACCAGCCCCTCGACCCGCACGCCGACGAGGCGGATTCGGGCTCGGTCGAGACCGAGGGCGTCGTAGAGCCCTCGTGCCACGGCATAGATCTCCCGCGCGACGTCAGTGCCCTCGCGCACGGTTCGCGAGCGGGTGATCGTGGTGAAGTCGGCGAAGCGGACCTTGATCGACACGGTCCTCCCTTGCACCCCTGCCGAGCGCATCCGCGCCGCCGTCCGCTCGGACAGGCGCAGCAGCTCCCGGCGTACGACATCGGGGTCGTCGACGTCACGGGCGAACGTCTCCTCCGCGCCGACGCTCTTGTCCGGGACGTGGGCAACGACCCGTCGCTCGTCGCGGCCCCACGACAGGGCGTGCAGATGGGCGCCGACCGCCGCCCCGAGAGCACGCTGCAAGGTGGCGACAGGCGTGTGGGCGATGTCCCCGACGGTGCGCAGTCCCAGGCGTAGCAGGGTCTCCTCGGTGCGTTCGCCGACCCCCCACAGCGCCGCGACGGGCAACGGGTGCAGGAAGGACACGACGTCCCGGTGCGGCACCACCAGCAACCCGTCCGGCTTGGACCGGGTGGAGGCCAGCTTGGCCACGAACTTCGACGACGCCACGCCGACCGAGCAGGTGATCTGCTGCTCGTCGGCGACGCGGTCGCGAATCGCCTGGGCGATGGTCGCGGGGCTGCCCATGCGGCGGATGGCGCCCGAGACGTCGAGGAAGGCCTCGTCGAGGGACAGCGGTTCGACCAGCGGCGTGACCGAGCGGAAGATCTCCATGACGCCGGCCGACGCGCGGGCGTAGGACGCGTGGTCGGGGCGGATCACGTGTGCCTGCGGGCACAGCCGACGGGCGCGCGTCATCGGCATGGCCGAGTGGACCCCGAACCGGCGCGCCTCGTAGGTCGCCGAGAGCACGACGCCACGGGTGCCACCGCCGATGATCACGGGCCGGCCGCGCAGCTCGGGTCGGCTGACGAGCTCGACGGAGGCGTAGAACGCATCCATGTCGACATGGAGGACGGTGCAGCCGGCGTCGTCACCAGGCGGCCCCGAGGGCGGACCCGGGCGGTGCAGCTGCTGGCTCCGGCTCACGAGGTCACTCCACGCCGCGGACGCGTAGCCATGGTTCCCGCGTCGGCGTCAGCGCCGCTGCGCCAGCAGGTGCAGTTGCGTGGCGACCGCGCGCAGCTCGGGATGCCCGGCGGCGGCGTGCTCGAGCGCGAGGAGAGCCTCGGCGTTGCCCGGCTCGAGATCGAGGAGTGCACCCGGCACCAGATCGGACACGACACGGATGCCGTGGACACTGCGGACGTCGAGGCCCGCAGCGATAGCGAGCGTGCACAGCTCGTCCTCGGTGAAGCGGTGCGGCACCGGGTCATCCGCTCCCCACCGGCCCGCGTCGTCGGTGAGGACCCGCGTGGCGTCGGTGAAGTGGCCGGCGAGGGCACGGGCGAGCACGGCGGCGCTGCGCTGCGCCGTGAGCAGGCTGAGCAACCCGCCGGGTCGCAGCGTGGCCGTGAGCGCGGCGACCGCCGCGCCGGCGTCGTCGACGTGCTCCAGGACTCCGTGGCACAACGTGAGGTCAACGCTTGCGGGCGGGACCAGGTCGGCCAATCCCGACGTGTCGCCCTGGAGGGCACGGACCCGCTCCGTGACGCCGGCCTCGCGAGCACGCCGCTCCAACGCCGCGAGGGCATCGGGGCTGGGGTCCACGACGGTGACCCGGTGACCGAGCTCGGCGAGAGGGACGGCGAAACCACCGGTGCCTCCCCCGGCGTCGAGGACGTCGAGACCGGCGACGCCGGCGTCCGCTCGGTCTCCGACGGCACGGTTGTCGACGGCACGGGCGCCGACGGCACGGTCATCGACGGCGCTACGCAGGACGTCCCACACCACAGCGGTGCGAACCGAGCGGCGAGCGCGCTGGCGGTCGACCACGGCAGGGCTCCTTCGGTCCGGGGCTGGTCCGCGGCGGGTGCGCCGGCGAGCACCGCCCACCCTAGTGACGTGGCATGCGCGGGCGGGCAACACCGTCGACGAGGACACGCACGCCGGCACGCTGGGTGTCGCATCGTCAGGCGCCCGAGCTTCCCGGGCTGGAGTGCCACAACTTCCGCGGCGCCGCTTTGGCGTCGCCGCCTGCGGGTTTGATGTCGGCGTAGGGGGACTGGCGGAACCCGCTGGGATGCACCAGCACACGCCGGCGCATTCCACCGGCACCCGAGCCCTGGTCGCTCTCGCGGGGCTCATAGGTGGCGACGCTCGACCCGACCGGCGGCCGGGTCATGACCGGACGGCTCGACCGGCTCTCGGCGGCTCCGGCGACGGCCTGCTCGGTCACGACCGGTGCAGCCGCCATCAGCTCGGCCACGGCATCGACGCCGCCGGCCTCCCACGCCGCGTGCAACGAGGAGAGCTCCCAGCAGCCGGTCGCGCGCATCGAGATGCCGCGCGGTCCGGTTCGCCGGGTAACGCCACGCACCACGAGCAGCCACGAGTGGAACAGTGTCGTCGCGTATCCCGCCTGAGCGTCCTCGAAGAACGTCGCGTCGATCGGGCCGGTCGAGTCGTCCAGCGTGACGAACACGACGCGTTTGCCCGACCGGATCGGCGGGGTCTGCGTGGCGACCTTGACGCCGGCGACGAGGACCTCGGACTCGTTGCGCCGATGCAGCATCTCCGGTGCCCGCGTGACCCCGATCGCCTCGAGAAACGGCGCGTAGAACTCCATTACGTGCCGGCTGGCGTCGAGCCCGAGCACCTCGAGCTCGGCACGGACGCGCTCCGCGCCGTTCATGTCCGGCAGCCCGCTGGGCACCGTCTCGTCAGGTGCGTCACCGAGGTCGAGGGTCAGCTGGACCTCGACCGGCTCCACCGGTGCCGCGGCCTGGGACTGGCGACGTGCCCGCTCCCGTACGTCGATGCGCCACGTGTCCGGCGCGCCCCCCTCACCGGTGTGCGCCGGACCGGCGGGACCGACTCCGCCGGCAGCCTCGCCCGCCATCCCGCGGCCCGCCGTCGCATGTCCCCCCGTCGAATGTCCCGCCGTTCCGCGGGCCGCCCCGCGCCGGCTCGTACCGCGGTTGACCGCCCGCGTCCACCGGTCGAGCTCGGACACCTGCAGAAGCAAGTCGCGCCGCGTCGTGCGTCCCCGTCGGCGCACCGGGACCGGTGAACCGATGCCGTAGAGCGAGTCGAACGCGCCCGCTACGACCAACCGCTCGCCGACGGGACGCGATACCCGGGCGCGGTGCCAGAAGTCCGACAGCGAGGCGTACGGGCGGCCGGCGACGATGCGCGCGACCTCCGCGTCGGAGATGCCCTTCACGTCGGCGAGGGAGAGCCGGATGCCGTAGGCACGAGCGTCGGGAAGCCCGTCCTCGGGCGCGGAACGGGCGGGCTGGCCGAGCACCTCGGGGGGCGGCTCGTCGTACACGCCGATCTTCTCGACGCGGTAGGTGGCATCGGAACAGTTGACATCCAGACTCAGCACGGCGATGCCGAACTGCCGCGCGTCGTCGAGGATCAGCCGCTTGGGATACATGCCGGGATCGTGGGTGAGCACCCCGGCGACGAACGCGGCTGTGTGATGCGCCTTCAGCCACGCCGACTGGTAGGTCGGCAAGGCGAAGGCGGCGGCGTGGGCCTTGCAGAACCCGAACGAGGCGAAGGCCACCAGCACGTCCCACACCCGGTCGACGGTCGCCTTGTCATATCCCCGTGCCAGCGCACGCGGCCGGAACCACGCCTCGACCTCCGGCTTCCCGGCCGGGTCGCCGAGTGCCCGGCGCGCCTCGTCGGCCTCGGCAAGCGTGCACCCGGTGAAGACCTCGACGATGCGCAGCACCTGCTCGTGGAACACCACGACACCGCACGTCTCCTCCAGCGCAGGCTGGAGACTCGGGTGGAGGTACTCGGGGTCGCGCCACCCCTGGCGGGCCTGCAGGAATGGCGTCACCATGTCGCTCTTGACCGGTCCGGGCCGGAACAGCGAGATGTCGACGATCAGGTCGGCGAAAGTCTCGGGCGCGAACTTCCCCACGAGCTCGCGCTGCCCAGGGGACTCGATCTGGAAGCAGCCGAGCGTCTTCGTCGACTGGATGAGCCGGAACGTCGCCGGGTCGTCCAGCGGCACGGCGTCGAGGTCGACGCTGCTTCCGGGACCCTCGACCCGCTCGACCTCCTCCAGCGCGTGCGCCATCGCCGACTGCATGCGCACGCCGAGCACGTCGAGCTTGAGCAGGCCGAGGTCCTCGACGTCGTCCTTGTCGAACTGGCTCATCGGGAAGCCCAACCAGCTCGCCTCGACAGGCGTGCGGTCCAGCAGCGTGGCGTCGGAGAGCAGGACGCCGCACGGGTGCAGGGCGACGTGACGGGGCAGTCCGTCGAGCCGCTCGACCATGCGGAAGAGCACATCGAGCCGGGACGAGGCGATCCCCGAGGCGCGCAGCTCCGGGAGCTCCTCGAGGGCGAGGCGCACGTCCCGCGCACGGATGTGCGGAAAGGACTTGGCCAACGAGTCGATCTCGCCGGGCGGCAGGCCCATCGCTGCGCCGACGTCACGGATGGCGTGCCGCACGCGGTAGGTGTCCATCATCGACACGCACGTGCACCGGTCGCCGCCGAAGCGCTCGAGGATCCGCTCGTAGACCTCTGTCCGCCGCGCGGACTCGACGTCGACGTCGATGTCGGGCAGCTGCGCCCGCAACGGCGAGAGGAACCGCTCCATCAGCAGGTTGTGCCGGACGGGGTCCACACCGGAGATCCCGAGCGCGTAGTTGACGAGGCTGCCCGCTCCCGAGCCGCGGGCCGCGCAGCGGATCCCCATGTCGCGGATCAGGTCGGTGACGTCGGCGACGGTGAGGAAGTACGACGGGTAGCCGAGGCGGCGGATGACCTCGAGCTCGTCCTCGAGCCGGTCGCGCACGGCTCTCGGGGGCGCGCCGTAGCGGCGGACGAGCCCGGCCTCGCATCGCTCGCGCAGCACGACGTCCGCGGGACGCCCCGTGTCGTCGAGCACACCGAGCTCGGGGAAGTGCACCTCTCCCAGACCGAGGTCGGCGCGTGGGTCGACGGCGCACCGCTCGGCCAGCCGGCGCGTCGCCGCAAGCAGCGCGGGACCCGCCCGCTCGCCGAGCCCCGCCATGCGGGTCACCTCCTCGGCGACCGCAGCCATCTCCTTCCCGCTCTTGAGGTGGCCCTCGGCATTGACGCGGTCGACGTGGCGGACGTCGAGCGCGACGAGGCGCCGTGCGGCGTCGAGGACGTCGGCGACCGGTGCGTCGGCCCGGTCGGCATAGCGGACGGCGTTGGTCAGGACGGCGGGAAGCCGTTCGTCACCGGCGAACCCCAGCATCCGGGCGGCGTGCGCGCTGTGTCCGGGCCCGCGGTGGGACACGACCTCGACGACGAGATCCTCTGCGGCGAAGCCGCTCCGCCACGCGTCGAGGACGGCGCGGGCGCGGTCGGGGCGCCGGGCAGCGAGGGCACGACCGACCGGGGAGTCCGCCCCGAGCAGGACCGCGAGGCCGCCGGCAGATGCGTACTCCGCGAGCAGCTCGCGCGTCGCGACCGGCTTGCCCCGCTCCCCGCGCAGGTGTGTCGCGGAGACGAGCCGGCACAGCGCCGCCCATCCGCGGCCGTCCCGGGCGAGCAACGTCACCCGGGGGTTGCGTGGATCGACACTCGCGCCACCACGCGCGGGCGTGCGGCGACGGCGAGGGTCCGACGGCGCCACCGTCGCCTCGGGCTCGAGCGCGAGGTCGACACCGTAGAGCGGCCGGATCCCGGCAGCGCGGCATGCCTTGGTGAACCGCACCGCACCGTAGAGCCCGTCGCGGTCGGTCAGTGCGAGCGTGTCCATGCCGTGCTCGGCGGCGCGCTCCACCAGGACGTGCGGAAGCGAGGCACCGTGGCGCAGCGAGTATCCGGAGGCGACGTGGAGGTGGACGAAGGAGTCAGTCATCGGCGCAGGAGTGACAGCGCGCATCGACGCAGGGGCGACAGCGCGCATGGACGCGGGGGCGAGAGCGCGCAACCGGTCGGCACGCGCGCAGCGACGGGCATGTCAGCCGGCGAGGGGGGAACCGAACGGACCGCCCGGTTGCCAGGGACGACGGGCATGTCAGCCGGCGCAGGGGATGAGACGGCCGCTGCGCGGCAGTGTCGGCTGATCGGGCACGCCCAGCGTCGTGTGGATCAATGTCAGGAACGTCTCCGCGTCACGCACGAGGTCGTCGGCCTCACGGTCGCTCACCGCGCGGGTCAGCCCCGCCTCGGCAGCCGCCCGCTTGCCCGCGCCGGCAGCAAAGTAGGCGGCCCACTCGGTGAGCTCGGGTGCCACGGCGGGAAGCAACGCCCACACGCTGCGCGGCGGACGTCGGCGCCCGTCGGGCGACGTGCGGACGGCGACGACCGCCGCCGCAGCGCGCAGCGCGGCGCGGTGGGCCGAGGCGAACCGGTCTGCTGCCGAGGATGTGAGGGACGCCTCGGTGAGGCCGTGAGCCGCTGCAGCGAGCAGGTCGAGGACCGAGGAAGGCAGCGGGGCCGGCCATCCGGCGCGAGCCGTAGCCGGGGCGGCTCTCCCGGACTCGGTCCGGCCGGAACCGGTCCTGCTGGACCGCGTCCTGCCGGACTCGTCTCGGCGGGAGACCGTCCTCCGCGCCGATGGCGTCGACCGCGCGACGGAGGCAGGGGCGGCGGCACGTGCCGGGACGGTGGCGGCGTCGTCCCAGGCGCGCCGCTGAGGGGTGGACCGGCCGGATCGGGGGGTCGGTGCAGGCATCGGAACTCCTCAGTCAAGCGCCCGGACGAGGGTCCAGGCGAGCGTCGACCAGTTGAAGGTCAAGTCGTAGACGCCGTTGCCGCGCATCCGCCCGGCGCTCGCGTCGACGCGCCAGACCTCGCGCTCGGTTTCGTCCAGCCCGATGTCATTGAGCCCGGCGTCATTGAGCCCGGCGTCGAGCCTGGTGGCGTCGATCACCCGGACCGAGCCGTCACTGTCGGCGGTGTCCCCCACGACCACGACCGCACCGTCGTCACCGGCGAGCCCGTAGGCACGCCGTGCCGCCGGTGCCTGCCACCACGCCCCGGTCTCGACCCAGCACGAGAGGACCTCGCGCACGACGTAGAGACGTCCACGCCACAGGAACTCCGCCGGAACGCCGTCGCGGCGCCGCACGTCGATCGGGTCGTCGTACTGTCGTGACATCGCTGCCTCCACAGCTCGTGCCCGCGCGACCGCTCCGGACGCGCAGGTGCCGGGGGAAGGCGGCACCGCCGGCGGCCACCGGCCCGGTGCCGGGCTTCCCCTCCTGGCACCGGGCCGGCGAGCCCCGTCCGGCCGCGGGGGTCGAGGACCGCAGACCGGACGGGGAGCCGCCGTGACCGTCGGACGAGTCCGCCGGTCGTGTCGAACACTGCGTCGAACACATGTTCGAACAGGACCAGGATAACCCCGCGGGCCGATAGGACGTCAACGTCGCCAAGGGCTGGTTGTGGAGCAGCGCTGACACCATCTGGCCGCCCCGCACGCCATCGGCATGTCCTCCGACCCACTCGCGACGGCGCCGCTCGGCGAGCCGTTCGTTCGCCGGCCAGGTCGGCCGAGGACGTTGCCGCGGGGAGCATCGCCGCCTACCGAGGAGGCCACCATGGGCCCCGTCTTCACCTCCGCCGCCGCACCGACGAGCGCCCCGATGCCACGCCGCCGGGTCCGCGCCGACGTCCGCGCCACCCGGCGTACGGCGGGTGTCGTCCTCGCCGCGCACGGATCTTCACGACGACGACCGCCCCAGCCCCCTGTCATCCACAGACAGAGCGGCACGTGAGCGCGTGAAGGGAAGTAGCCAGCTGACTGGCGCCATGACAGGCCAAGACGATCCAGCCGTGGAAAGCAGCGCCCACCAAGCGGGAGGGGCCAGCACACAACAGGAACCGGGAACCCGCCTGCACGGGCCAGACGCCGGCTGGCGCAACGCCCTGCGAACCCTCGCTGCAGAGGCCGTCGTCGCCGATGCCGGAGGTTCGCGCTTGCGCCGAGCCGCTCGTGCGCGCTGCGGTACGGCGATGGGCTCAGCTGCGAGCACGTGACCTCACCCGAGACACGACTACGTAGACGCAGCCCGCAACGAAGCCCGGACTACTCCCCGCATGTACGTGAAGCCAGGGCCGGCGGCGTAGGCGACGACAGCCCGCCACGCCCCGTGCCGATCGCGGTAGGCGTGCAGGATCGTGCCCCGGTACCAGCGCCCGTCGTCGTGCAGCACCTCGGCCTCCGGCGGTCCGCCGGCAACTGCCGTGAGACTGCGCGCTCACCTAACGGGCGTGAGATACCGGTCATCGGGTGCCGCCCACCAGCGGCGCTGTGCCACCCAACCAGAGCCGTGCTCGTGCGCGCCTGTACGTCAACTACAGCTCGTCGAGCAGGGCGCCAGCAAGCAGCGCAGTGGCCCGGGCGACCAGGGAGTTAGCCAGGGCTTGGGCGACAACGCTGCAAAGTGCGCGCACACGGAGCAGCTCAAGGGGTGGCGCGCCGCTGCGGGATGGTCCCGTCCACGGTGCGGTGGACACGTCGGGTGGCGCCGCACCTCCCCGGCGTCAACCTCGGGGACGAGGTGATTGCCAACTTGGCCACCGTCACCCAGGCGGAGTTAGGGCCTCAGGACCCCGAACAACCTCGCCTACGCCGCCCACCTACGCGACCGGGCCACACCATCGCCGAGATCGTCACCAAGACCGGCATCACCCGCACCAGCCTCTACCGCCATCTGGCACCGCGACCCACCGGATCGCTCACCGCCGACAGCGAGACAGCCACGAGCACCGACGAGCGTTAGCGCCGGCTCCTGTTCCGCTGCGTTCAGACCCTGACTGCACCCAGTACGAGCGTCGGATGCGCCCGGATTTCGGTGGGAGCTACGGCGACCCTACATGGCCGGGAACGGGACCCTCCTGCCAAGCTGGGACCAGCAGCGACGCCGACCGGCCCACGTAGGAAAGGGGATCAATTCCATGGGGGACACGTCCACGATTGCGCTCGACGCCGCGGAGACGCAACGGTGACGCAGAGCCAGCGCCGTGGTGACGGTGGATACATCAGCCCAGGTGACACTGTGTGGCTTGCTCTTGGGTTGCTGGCGTGCGCCACAGGAACCGTCGTCATCGTCGCAATGAAGGTCGTCATCTCCGCAATGAACTTGATGGAGACCTGGTCGCGCATTTGACGAGGCTGGTCACGGGTACGCCCGACGGTCGCACCGGACCGCCGGCCACCGTTGGTGAGCTGTCTGCGCTGTGTCGATCACGGGGTCTCGGGCGCGGGGCAGCGGCGAACGTGGCCCTACGTGATGAGGTGCGGCTGTGGCCCGATCGCTGGATCTCCATGAGCTTGTCAAGCATTGGACGCTGCTGGATGACGAGCAGAGGCTGATCGCGGGCAAGCGGGGCCGACCCGGTTGGGGTTCGAGCTGTTGTTGAAGTACCCGGGTCAGCCTCTGCCCTGGCACATCAGCGCGATCATGGCCACAGCCCTGGTCCTGAGCGCCTGGGAGGACCGCTACTGACAGAGACTCAAGTGGCCCGGAGGCGTCAAGAAGCCTTCAAGAACCACGTGTTCAAAACCCCCACACCACCGTTTCCTGGCAAGATCACGGACGTGACCGGCGCCTTGAAATCCACCGAACTGCTCGCCGCCGAACCGGCGGCGGCCACCTGCATCCGCATCGGCTACGCCCGGGTCTCCACCGGCGGGCAGAACCTAGACCGGCAACTCGACGCGCTACGCGCCGCTGGCTGCCGGCGCGTCTTCGCCGAGAAGACCTCCGGTCGTGACACCGACCGGCCCCTGCTGGCCGCGTGCCTGGACTTCATGCAGCCCGGCGACACCCTCGTGGTGGCGGCTCTGGACCGGCTGTCGCGGTCGCTGCAAGATTTGATCACCACAGTTGGGGAGCTGCGCCGCCACGGCATCGGGTTCACCTCGCTGCACGAGAACCTCGACACCACCACCCCGGACGGGCGGCTAATCTTCCACGTCTTCGCCGCCCTGGCCGAGTTCATCCGCGAACTCATTGTCGCCGGCACCCGCGAGGGCCTTGCCGCCGCCCGGGCCCGCGGCCGCGTCGGCGGCCGCCCGTCGGTGGTCACCCCGGAGATCATCCGAGCGGCCCGCGACATGCTCCCCAACGCCGACGCCAGCGTCACCGCCATCGCCCGGCTGCTCGGCGTCAGCCCCGGCACCCTCTACAACCACATCCCCGACCTACAGCAACTACGCGCCGCCGGCCGCACGCGCGAGCAACTGCCGGCCGCAGCAGATCGCCGTCCGGCCGCCACCAGCACAGGCGGCTGACGTGCCCGCCTCCCGACCCGGGCTGCGGACCGTCTTCGCCCGCCGCGCCTACCGGCGCCTGTGGACGGCGCGCACCACGTCGGCGTGGGGCGATGCGTTCAACACGGTGGCGTTGAGTCTGCTCGTCTTCGACGTCACGGGCTCCGGCCTCGGCGTCGCCGGCGTCATCGCCGCGGAGATCGCACCGGTGCTGCTGCTGGCCCCGCTCGCCGGCGCCGTCGTCGACCGCCTCGGCCCGACCCGCGTCATGGTCGCCGCCGACGTCGCCCGCATGGTCCTCGCCGCGATGCTGCCTCTGCTCGCCCACAGCCTGGCCGCGATCTACGCGGTCGCGTTCGGCATGTCCGCCGCCGCGGTGTTCTTCAACCCCGCCGCCGGTGCGGTGCTACCCGCCCTGGTCGACGACGAGGAGCTCGTGCCCGCCAACAGCGGCATCTGGACCGCCGCCGTGATCTCGCAGATCGTGCTCGCCCCCACCGCCGGCGTCGTGGTTGCCACCGCTGGCTACACCCCCGCTTTCCTGATCAACGCTGCGAGCTTCGCCGTCTCCGCGCTGGTCCTGTTTGGGATGCGCCTGCCCCGCCCACCACGCGGCGCCGCACCAGCGGCCCCCTGGACCGCGATGGTCCGCCAAGGCTTCTCCGTCATCACCGGCGACCGGCTACTGCGCGCCCTAGCCGCCGGGCAACTGCTCGCCGCCCTGTCCGCCGGCGCCACCAGCGCCCTACTCGTCGTCTACGCCCGCGACCAGCTGCACCTCGACGGCCGCGGCTACGGCCTCATGCTCGCCGTCATCGGCGCCGGCGCCGCCACCGGTCCGCTACTGCTGTCACGACTGCGGAACCCCCGCCGCCCCGCCTTCATCTTCGGCCCCTACCTACTGCGCGCCGCCGTCGACGCCGTCCTCGCCGCGACCCGTACTCCCGCCGTCGCGCTGGGCGCCCTGGTCGGCTACGGCATCGGCACCTCCACCGGCGCGGTCACCTTCAACTCCCTGCTCCAAGCCCACACCCGGGCCGACGTGCGCGGCCGCGTCTTCGCCGGCTTCGACCTCATCTGGCAACTCGGCCGCCTCGCCTCCCTCGCCCTCGGCGGCATCACCGCCGACCACCTCGGCCTGCCCGCGGTCTACGGCGCCGGCGCCGTCCTGCTCACCATCGCCGCCGCCATCGGCTGGACCGGCCTGCGCCACGAGACCTCCACCAGCCACCAGCACAACACCTAGTCACTTTTGCGACTGGTAACACGTCCCTTACCGGCACGCCGAAGCGCTCGCTTCCGGCGCGCTCGCGGTCGTCGAGTCGCAGGCATGGGAGGACGGATGGCCGCGGCTGGTGAACGACCACTTCCACATCGTCGCCACCTCCGCGCCGCGTCAGTGGGCGCGCGTGACCGGGCCATGGGAACCTATCCTGTTTCGCTGCACCGCAGTATCGCGCAGATGAGACGTGCCTACACCCGTCACCTGGCACACTCCACAATCAACACGAGTGCGAGGCCGGCTACCACGCTTGGCTGCGTAGAGCCGCCTATATGGAGCGGTAACGCTGAGGGGAGAGCGCCTATTGCCGCTCTCCCCCCAGTTTTGATCGCGGACGCTGTGTCACGGTCCATGCGATCCGGCGGTCGTCTCGGTGGTGGCGCCTGCTAGCTCGCTCAGCCCTCCCCTCTCCGCTGTCGCTGGCTGCTGGTAGTCACTCGCACGATTCCTCCAGCCCCGTGGCACAAGACCTGAAGTCAAGAGTTTCCGTGACGCTTCCGTTCCGAGCGGTAACGCCCAGCAATGTAGATCAACGACGCCATCGGAACCGCAACACCGCCTAGAACGAGCAGAACCAGGCGGGCCGGGCCATGAGGTGCGAACGCGGACCCAACCGAAGCGGCTAGAGCAACAGCGAATCCTGCAAGGAGTGCATAAATCATTCCCCTCCGTCCCAACTGGCGATCGTCCATGTGGTGGTCCACCTCGCTAGGTCAGCCGCACTCGGTGACTTCGTAATTGGATCCGATGCTGATGATCAGGCCCCCGATGAGTAGCGTCACGCCCAGTGCCGTCGCCGCGGCGAACGCCGCCGCAAACCCAAGGCTAGCTGAAGCATAAGCAACAGCCGTCTCAAGCCCGAGACCCGCGAATGCCATGATGGTGTCCGCGACACTGTCACATAAGTCGTCTGAGTACAGCCCCGTCGGGTCCGTGTTGTTCACGGGGTTGCAGGCCGGGTAGGCGTAGCGGTTGCCCTCACTGAGATCGCCTGGGCGCTCGATGCTGTCTTGTTGGGTAAAGCGTCCGGTGTTGGGGCGTAGTAGCGGACTCCGAACTTGACGAAATTGGTGCGGGTGTTGACCTCGCCGGCGGCGAACCGGAGCGGGTTGCGCCCGGCCATCGTGCCGCTGGTGGGGAGCTGCTTGCCGTAGGGCCCCGAGCGCTCCTCGCCGCTCTGGGCGCCGCACCGGCATCCGGCGCGGAGTCGGCGGCCGCGCCGACCTAGTCCACCGCGACGGTGACCGGCGCCGGCACGGCACCGCTCGTCACCGGAATGCGGGTCGGCGCGCACGCGAGCTACGACCGCGTCGTCCTCGACCTGCCCACGGCGTCGCACCGCACACCGTCGGCTACGTCGCACAGGTCGTGCGGACGGGTCCGGGGAGCCGGTCCCGCTGCGCGGGCGGGCAGCCCTGCAGATCCGCCTGAGCCCCACGGCAGCCCACGACGACGCCGCGGGGCGGTCGACGCTCACCACGCCGCGCCGCTCGACGTACGGTCACACGGCGGTCAAAGGAGGTCGCCATGGTCGGCCACTTCGAGGCAC
Source organism: Actinomycetota bacterium (assembly GCA_030773595.1). Taxonomy (GTDB): domain Bacteria; phylum Actinomycetota; class Actinomycetes; order JALYMU01; family JALYMU01; genus JALYMU01. Next base: position 15,082 of record JALYMU010000027.1, read on the forward strand.
GGTGACGATCGGCATCGGCGTCGACCACCGCACGAACTTCCGCGTCCTCACGCTCACCGACGCGAGCGGCTGCTCATCGACATCGCACACTGAGGCAGGCAGGCCCGGCCGAGGTCGCTTCGCGGAACTGCGCCGTGCGCGCGCCCCGTCTAGGCTCCAGCACGTGCGTACGGACGTCCCGGAGCTGGTCACGCTCCACCTCTGGGGCGTGCCGCGCCGTCGCGTGCCTTCCGCGGTGGGACGCATGGCGCTCGACCGCGGCCCTCTGCGCGGCACGGCCGGACTGCGGTTCTGGAAGCTCCTTGGCACCGCGCCCGGCACGTTCTCCGTCCGCGACGCCGACGCCCGACACTGGGGACTGCTCTGCGCATGGGACACCGGGAGTGCGGGCAAAGCGTTCGAGCAGGGACCCGTCGCGGCGCGGTGGGACCGGATCGCCGGCGAGTGCCTCCGGGTCGCGATGCGCCCGCTCGCCGCGAAGGGCACGTGGTCGGGTCAGGCGCCGTTCGGACACCCCGAGGCGGTGCGGTACGACGGACCCGTCGCGGCGGTCACGAGGGCGCGGCTGCGCCTGGGGCGCGCCAGGACCTTCTGGCGTGCCGTGCCGCCGGTCGCGGCGGCACTCCGCAGCGCTCCGGGGCTCCGCCTCGGCC
>JALYMU010000028.1 GCA_030773595.1 Actinomycetota bacterium
GCCTCGGCGCCGCCCGGCCGGGCGCCGGACGCCGTCGGGCGTGCCGGAACGCCTGGCGCCCCTGTACCGTTAGCCCACGAGCAGATGACACCAGCCCGGGGCCGCCGCTCGCCGGCCGCCCCGTTTACGTATGAGGGGGTCGAGCCATGGGGCGCGGCCGTGCCAAGGCCAAGCAGACCAAGGTGGCTCGTGAGCTGAAGTACAGCTCGCCGAACACCGATCTCACCGCCCTGCAGCGAGAGCTCGCTGGGCCCTCCTCGGCCGAGCCTGCGGGCGCGGCGCTGGATGACGACGTCGACGACGACACCGACGACGAGTACGGCGGGTGGTCCTCGGCGCGCTGAGACGCGACTCAGGGTTCGCTTCCGGACCGCGCGGGCATCGACGCGGTCCGGAAGCCCCCTGTGCGCCAGGGAGCCTGCCCCGGGATCGCGTGGGCTAAGGCCTGCGCCGGCTCAGACCCGCGCCGTCAGGCCCGGTGACGCCCGACCATCGTGGCGCCACCCCCGCCCTCGGCCACCTCGCCGAGCGCCCAGGCCGGGACACCGCGCCGGGCCAGCGTGGCGACGGCGGCGTCGGCCCCGTCCGCCGCGACGATGGCGACCATCCCCACACCCATGTTGAGCGTCCGCTCGAGCTCGTCGAGCGCAACGCCCCCGACCCGGCCGAGCACCCCGAAGATCGACGCTGGAGCCCAGGTGGACCGGTCGAGCTGCACGTGGACGCCGTCCGGGAGGACGCGGTCGAGGTTCGCGGCGAGCCCGCCACCGGTCACGTGGCAGAACGCGTGCACCTCGACTGCCTTGACCAGGTCGAGGCAGTCCAGCGCGTAGATCCGCGTGGGCTCGAGCAGCTCCTCGCCGATTGTGCGTCCGAGCTCCGCGACGGGTGTGTCGACGTCCCAGCCGGCGATGTCGAACACCACGTGACGAGCTAGGGAGTAGCCGTTGCTGTGCAGCCCGCTCGACGCCATGGCCACCACGACGTCACCGGCGCGCACCCGCTCCGAGCCGAGCACAGCGTCGGCCTCGACCACGCCCGTGCCCGCGCCCGCCACGTCGTACTCGTCGGGCCCGAGAAGTCCGGGGTGCTCCGCGGTCTCACCGCCGACCAGCGCGCACCCGGCGCGCACGCAGCCCTCCGCGACACCCTTGACGATGGCCGCGACGCGCTCGGGGTGGACCTTGCCGCAGGCGACGTAGTCGGTCAGGAACAGCGGCTCGGCTCCGCACACGACGAGGTCGTCGACGACCATGCCGACGAGGTCGATCCCGATGGTGTCGTGGCGGTCCATGCGCTGCGCGACGGCGACCTTGGTGCCCACGCCGTCGGTCGAGGTCGCCAGCAGCGGCCGGCGCATCCGTGCGATCGCGCTGACGTCGAACAGCCCGGCGAACCCGCCGATGCCGCCGACCACCTCCGGCCGTTGCGCCTTCGCCACCCACTGGCGCATCAGCTCGACCGCGCGGTCGCCGGCCTCGATGTCCACCCCGGCGGCGGCGTAGCTGGTCGTCGGGGGCTGCTGCGCGGTCACGGGGCTCTCCGAGGGTCGCGGGGGGTACGAGGCGGCGTCATGAGCCAGGGTCGCGCGGGCCGTCGACGGGCGCGGGCGTCGGCCGGCACGGGCCGCTCGTGGCGTACGGCGTCACGGCCGGCGCAGCGCGTCCTCGGCGCCGCCGGCGACCCCCACGGGCACGCCGTCGGCGTCGACCGCGGACCTGACCGGCACGCCTGGCGGCGTCGCGGCGTAACCCTCGAGGAGGTGCTTGCCGAGGAACTCCGGGTCGGGGAGCTCGACGGGGTAGACGCCGTCGAAGCAGGCCCGGCACAGCTGGTCGACCGGCTGCTCGGTTGCCCCGACCAGGCCCTCGAGCGAGATGTAGCCAAGGCTGTCGGCACCGATCGACTCGCGGATCTCCTCGACGGAGAGCCCGTTGGCCACCAGCTCGGCCGGGGAGGCGAAGTCGATGCCGTAGAAGCACGGCCATTTCACCGGCGGACTCGAGATCCGCACGTGGATCTCCGTCGCGCCGGCCTCTCGCAGCATCCGCACCAGGGCGCGCTGGGTGTTGCCACGCACGATCGAGTCGTCGACGACGACCAGGCGCTTGCCGGCGATGACGTCACGCAGCGGGTTGAGCTTGAGCCGGATCCCGAGCTGGCGGATGGTCTGCGAGGGCTGGATGAAGGTCCGCCCGACGTAGGCGTTCTTCACCAGTCCGGTGCCGTAGGGGATGCCCGAGCCCTGCGCGTAGCCGATCGCCGCCGGCGTGCCGGACTCGGGGACCGGGATCACCAGATCCGCGGCCGCAGGCGCCTCCACGGCCAGCCGACGACCGACCTCGACCCGGGTCGCGTGGACCCCACGTCCGGCGATCTTGGTGTCCGGCCGGGCGAGGTAAACGTACTCGAACAGGCAGCCCTTGGGCGCGGCCTCGGCGAAGCGCTGGGAGCGCAGCCCGTGCGCGTCGATCGCGAGCAGCTCTCCCGGCTCGACCTCGCGGACCACGGACGCGCCGACGATGTCCAGCGCCGCGGTCTCGCTGGCCACGACCCACCCCCGGTCGAGGCGGCCGAGGACCAGCGGGCGGATCCCCTGCGGGTCGCGGGCGGCGTACAGCGTTGTCTCGTCCATGAAGACGAGCGAGAACGCACCCCGCAGCAGCGGCAGGGTCGCGAGGGCGGAGGCCTCCAGCGAGCGGGCCGGGTCCGTGGCCATCAGCGCCGTGACCAGGTCGGTGTCGTTGGTCGCCTTGATCCGGTGGTTGCCCGGGAAGGTGCGGCCCTGCCCGCGCTCTTCGACGACGCGGGCGAGCTCACCGGTGTTGGTCAGGTTGCCGTTGTGCCCGAGGGCGATGCTGCCGAGCTCGGTGGCTCGGAAGGTCGGCTGCGCGTTCTCCCAGCAGCTGGACCCGGTCGTGCTGTAGCGGGTGTGGCCGATGGCGAGGTAACCCTGCAGGGCCGTGAGGTGGGACTCGTCGAAGACCTGCGCGACCAGACCCATGTCCTTGTAGACGACGATCTGCTCGCCGTTGCTCACCGCGATGCCGGCGGACTCCTGGCCTCGGTGCTGCAGGGCGTAGAGGCCGAAGTAGGTGAGCTTCGCGACCTCCTCCCCCGGCGCCCACACGCCGAAGACGCCACAGGCGTCCTGGGGGCCCTTGTCGGAGGGAAGGAGATCGTGGGTCAGGCGACCGTCACCGCGGGGCACACGTTGCAGTCTATGGGGACGCGGACCGGTCCCGTCCCCACCTTGACTCGATCGCCACGGCCACGCCCGCACCGAGCACTCCACCGACCATCGCGAACAGCACCGCGAGGTAGCCGAACGCCTGCATGTCGGTGTACTGCCGCGACGGCGCGGACGTGAGTGCGGCGACCGCGGCGAGGACGATTCCTAGGACGACACCGACGCCGACGAATCGTCCGTAGCGGGGGTAACGGGGCCGGCGCGAGCTCACGACTCCGACCGTACGACGAGGGCGCCGGCACGGCCACACGGGCCCGCCGCGGCGGTGCAACGGCGCCGGGGCGTCCGGCGTACGAGCTGCTCAGGTGACCCGGGCGCGGGCGTCGGCGAGCTCGAGGTGTCGGCGGTCGGCGAGCACGTCGCGCAGCCGGCGCATGCCTTCCCACACGTCGACGAAGCGCGTGGTGACCGGCGCGGGGCCCAACCTCAGCCGGTCCGGCGCCCGGAAGTCCGGGACCACGGACGCCTGCTCGATCAGGGCACGCGCGAGGCGGTAGGCGTCGTCGTGGCGCAGCGAGACGTGCCCGCCGCGCCGCTCCACCTGCCGGGGCGTCACGACCTCGACGCCGTACGGCGAGAGCCACGCGTCGCTGAGCTCGATGAGGTACGACGTGAGCGCGACGCTCTTGCGCCGCAGTGCGTCGATGCCGGCCTCGGCGAGCAGCTTCACGCCCTCCTCGACCGCGACGGCGCCGAGGACGTTCGGGGTGCCGGTCAGGAACTGCGTGGCGCCCGGCGCCGGGTCGTAGGAGGGGCCCATGGCGAACTGGTCGCGCTGCCCGAACCAGCCCCAGACGGGCTGGCGGGCACGGCCGTGCAGGTCCGCGCGCACGTACACGAACGCCGGCGCACCGGGCCCCGCGTTGAGGTACTTGTAGGTGCAGCCCACGGCCAGGTCGGCGTCGCAGTCGTCGAGGGCGACGGGCACCGACCCGGCGGAGTGCGCGAGGTCCCAGAGCGTCAGCGCACCGCTGCGGTGGACGAGCTCGGTGATGCCCCGCATGTCGGCCAGCGCCCCGGAGCGATAGGCGACGTGGGAGAGGCTCACCAGCGCGACGTCCTCGTCCAGGGCGGCCTCGAGCGCGAACGGGTCCACGCCGTGCACCGGGTCGGAGGCGATGACCCGCAGGTCCAGGCCGCGGTCGGCCGCGACGCCCTCGAGGACGTAGCGGTCGGTCGGGAAGTTGTCGTCGTCCGTGACGAGCACGCGGCGACCCGGCCGCAGACCGAGCGCCAGGACCGTCGCCTTGTAGAGGTTGACCGTGATCGAGTCGCACACGACGACCTGGCCCGGGGCGGCGCCGAGCAGCGACGTGCCGAGCAGGTCCCCGACCTTCGTCGGCAACTCGACCCAGTCCTGCCAGCCGCGGACGAGCGACGCGCCCCACTCGTCGTCGACCACCCGGCGCAGGCGTGCGGCGGTGGCCTCGGGCAGCATCCCGAGGGAGTTGCCGTCGAGGTAGACCAGGTCCGGGTCCGCGAACCGGAACCGCCCCCGGAGGGCGGCGAGGGCGTCACGCTCGTCGAGCGCCTCGCCGTACGCGCGGTCGGTAGGGTTCGCCGTCATCCCGCGACGCTACCCCCGCGGCTGGGTCTCGTCCCGGACCAGCGGGAGGTACGGCGAGAGGTCGCTGCGCTCCCCGCTGGCGTGGAGGCGTCCCGTCGCCTCGGCGTCCGCCCAGCGCAAAGTCCCGCAGGCCAGGGCGATCCACGTGGCGGCGTCGGTCTCGACGACGCTGGGCGGGGTCCCGCGGGTGTGCCGGGGGCCGGAGACGCACTGCACCGCGCCGTACGGCGGGACGCGCACCTCGACGCTGCGACCGGGGGCACGGGCACCCAGCTCCTCGAGGAGAAAGCGGGTCGCGGTGCCCACGTCCGCGTGGGCGGGGTCGGGCGAGGCGAGAGCCCGGGAGAGGGCGGCGCGTCCCTCCTGCGGGGCCGTGCGACGACGAGGTGGCACGGCTGGCGACGCTAGCGCAGCGGGATCGCCCCGCGAGCTCTCAGCCCCATTTCTTGCCGGCTCCGACGACGTAGGCGAGCGTCGCGAACGTGCTCGCGCTGGTCAAGGTCGAGATCACCACGCGGTGCGTGATGTCGAGGTGGGTGATGTCGAGGCGGCTGAGGTCGAAGCGGGGCTTGCGCATGAGGGCTTACTCCGTGGTTCAGGCGCGGGTGAGGGGACGGATGTCCTCCGTTCGGGCTACCGGGCTATAGCACCGTAGGACTATACCCCCGGTTGACACACACCGTAATGGAACGGTGACGCTCGTGGGGGAGCCGGGCCGACCGCAACCCCACACCGCCGGTGGCAGACTCGTTCGGGTGACCGGCGCGGAGTACGCACCAGACGTGGCCGGCGAGGTCGTGCGGGTCCTCGGCCCGGACGAAGGTGCCGCCTTCCTGGCCCGCCTCGACGTCGTCCGGCACGACCTCGTCGAGGCCCTGTCCGCGGTGTACTGCGGCGACCGCTGGCCGGAGCTGCTCGAGCCGCCTGACGCGCGCGGCGCTCGCGGCGCGGCAGCGCGCCCCGCGCGGCTGCGCCGGCGTGACCGGACCCGTGAGATCGACCGCGAGTGGTTCCTACGGGCACGCCAGGTCGGCTACGCCTGCTACGTCGACCGGTTCGCCGGCGACCTCACGGGGGTTCTGGGCCGCCTGGACTACCTGGAGGAGCTCGGCGTCACCTACCTGCACCTCATGCCGCTGCTCGAGCCGCGCCCGGGTCAGAACGACGGCGGCTACGCGGTCGCGGACTACCGCCGGTCGACCCGCGGCTCGGGACGATGGCCGACCTCGAGCGGCTCACGGAGGCGCTGCACGAGCGCGGCATGAACCTCTGCATCGACCTGGTCATGAACCACACCGCCGCGGAGCACGCCTGGGCGCGGGCGGCGGCGGACCAGGAGCCGATGCGCAGGCGGTACCTCACGTTCCCCGACCGCACGGAGCCGGACGCGTACGAGCGCACGCTGCCGGAGGTCTTCCGGACGACGGCGCCCGGCAACTTCACCTGGTCCACGGACCTGGAGAGCTGGGTCTGGACGACCTTCTACCCGTGGCAGTGGGACCTCGACTACGCCAACCCCGACACGCTCGCGGCGATGCTCGACGAGCTCCTCTTCCTCGCCAACCGCGGGGTCGACGTGCTCCGCCTGGACGCCGTCCCCTTCCTGTGGAAACGGCTGGGCACCGACTGCCAGAACCAGCCCGAGGTGCACCGGCTGCTGCAGGCGCTGCGCGCGCTCGTCCGCGTGGCCGCACCCGCTGTGGCGTTCAAGGCCGAGGCCATCGTCCCGCCGGAGCAGCTGGTGCAGTACCTCGGCGCGCATGATCACTTCCGCCCCGAGTGCGACGTGGCCTACCACAACCAGTTGATGGTGCAGCTCTGGAGCACCGCCGCGAGCCGAGACGCGCGGCTCGCCCGGCAGGCGCTCTCCCGGCTGCCCCGCACGCCGCTCGGCACCACGTGGGTCACCTACCTGCGCGGGCACGACGACAGGTCCACGTCGACCCGGGCAACACGCACGTCCTCGCCTACGTGCGCCGGCACCGGCGCGACGCGGACCTCCTGGTGCTCGCGAACGTCAGCGAGTCGCCGCAGTGGGTGAGCCGGGAGTCACTCGGGGACGTCGGCGAGTCGCTCGGGCGGGTCGTCCACGGCTCCGACCCGGGAAAGGTCGAGGACACGTGGCACGGCGTGGAGCTGCCGCCGCTCGCCTTCCGCTGGTCGACCTGACACGGCCCAACGGACCGCCGGACAGCGCTGCATGGCGGACAACGACACCGCTGCACGTGGCGTCGCCGGTAGCGGCGCGCGCCCGTCGACCCGAGTCGTTGCCGGCGGAATCAGCGCGTCGTCCGCGCTTTTGCCTTTCGCCGATGTAGCGTCCTGTCGTCTCGGTAGGCCGACGGTGGCCGACGGTCGTCGCGCCTGAGTCCGACCAGGAAGGCGGAGCCTGGCATGAGCACCGCGCACGGTCCAAGCACGGCGGGCAGCGAGGCCGACGTCGAGAGGTTCGGCTACTCCCAGGAGCTCAAGCGCTCGCTGACCTTCACCGACCTCCTCGTCTACGGGCTCATCTTCATGGTGCCCATCGCACCGTTCGGCATCTTCGGCGCGGTGTACGCAGGCTCCGGGGGCATGGTCGCGCTCGCCTACGTGATCGGCATGGTCGCGATGGCGTTCACGGCCCTGTCCTACGCGCAGATGTCGCGCGCCTTCCCGATGGCAGGGTCGGTCTACACCTACGCGGGCAGGGGCCTGCATCCCGCCGCGGGGTTCCTCGCCGGCTGGCTCATCCTGCTCGACTACGTCCTCGTCCCGGCGCTGCTCTACATCGTCGCCGCCTTCGCCATGCACTCCTTCGTCGCTGCGGTGCCCGTCTGGGGGTGGATCATCCTCTTCATCCTCATCAACACCGCGGTGAACTACTTCGGCATCGAGATGACGGCCCGGGTGAACCGGATCATGCTGATCGCCGAGCTCGTCATACTCGCGATCTTCATCGTCATTGCCGCCTTCGCGCTGCTGCGGGGGCGCGCCGAGGCGGACTGGTTCACCCCCGTCTACAACCCCGACACGTTCTCCGTCGGGCTCGTCTTCTCGGCGGTCTCGGTCGCGGTCCTGTCCTTCCTCGGGTTCGACGGCATCTCGACGCTGGCCGAGGAGAACCGGGAGGGCGCGGCGCAGCTGGGCCGCGCGACGCTCGCGGCGCTCGCGCTCGCCGGCACGCTGTTCATCGTCCAGACCTGGCTCGCGGCGCTGCTGACCCCCAACGGCGCAGAGCTGATCGAGGAGGGCGACCCCGCGGGCACCGCGTTCTACTCGGCCGCGGAGGTCGCGGGGGGGCAGTGGCTGTCCGTGCTGACGGCGGTGGCGACCGCCATCGCCTGGGGCTTCGCCAACGCCCTCGTCGCTCAGGCCGCCACCTCCCGCCTGCTCTTCTCGATGGCGCGGGACCGCCAGCTGCCAGGCTTCCTCGCGAAGGTGCACCACAAGCACCGGGTGCCGGAGAACGCGACCTTCCTCGTCGCGGCCGTGTCCCTGGTCGTCGGTCTCTACATGGCCAACCGCGAGGACGGGCTGACCCTGCTCACGTCACTGGTGAACTTCGGCGCGCTCACGGCCTTCCTGCTGCTGCACGCCTCCGTGATCGCGTACTACGTCGGCCGGCGCGGCAGCCGGGACATCCTGCGCCACGTCGTCGTGCCGGCCATCGGGTTCCTGATCATCGGCTACGTCATCATCCGGGCGCAGGTGGCGGCCCAGACCCTCGGCCTCCTCTGGCTGCTGACCGGCGTCGTGGTCCTCGTGGTGTTCTATGCCACGGGCCGGCGTCCGTCGCTGGCGGGGTTGGCCAATGCACCCACCGAGGGCACCGGTGGGTCGTCGAGCGTGGAGGAGGAGCGCCGGTGAGCGCGGATCTCGAGGTCGTCACCTACCGGCCGGGCAAGGACCAGTACGCCTGGGCGTTCGGCGGCATCCCCGCCGTACGACGGGTGCGTCCCGGCACGGTGCTGGAGCTCTACACCGAGGACTGCTTCGGCGGACTGGTGCGCGGGGTGGACGACCTGCCCTCGCGGGTGTGCGAGTTCCCCTACCTCAACCCGGTGACGGGGCCCTTCCACGTGGAGGGCGCGCAGCCCGGCGACACGCTGGCCCTGCACTTCGTCAGCATCGAGCCGGCGCGGGACTGGGCGGTGTCGTCGACTTTCCCGCACTTCGGCGCGCTCACCGGGACCCACCAGACGGCCACGCTGCACCCGCCGCTGGAGGAGAGGGTGTGGGTCTACGACGTCGACCGGGAGGCGCGCACCGTCACCTACCGCGCCCGGCACGGGGACTTCTCCGTCGAGCTGCCGCTGGACCCGATGCATGGGACGGTCGGCGTGGCACCGGCCGGCTTCGAGGCCCGCCAGACCATCACGCCGGAGGCGCACGGCGGCAACATGGACTCCCCGGAGCTGCGCGCCGGCACGACCGTCTACTTCGGGGTCAACCACG
>JALYMU010000029.1 GCA_030773595.1 Actinomycetota bacterium
GCCGCACACCGGCCACGAGTGTGCGGCGGCCACCCCTCACGGCCGGCGCACCGCCACAGCCGCCGACATATCCCCGTGTCCGCGCGCTCGCCGCGCCCGCCGACCGAGAGGCCGCCATGCGCCGCACAACCGCACGTACCGCCGTCGCCGCCGCAGCCGTGGCGGTTGTCGCCGCGCTGGTGCCGACCACGGCCGTCGCCGTCCCGCCGCGCATCGACGGCTCGCAGCACTGCCCCCGCATGGCGCTCCTGGCCACCCCGGGGGCGGAGCGGCAGCTGACCGCCTGCCTCGACGACCTCACCACGGCCGGCACGACCGTCACCGGCCACACCGACGCCAACGACTGGGCCGGCCTGCACGCCCCCGGGACCCGCAACCCGAGCGGGGTGCCCGGCATCCAGGTCGACGGCTACTTCCCGGACACCTCGACCACCAACACGCTGCACGGCTGGAACCACGACTCGCAGTTCGTCATCCGCCTCCCCGACCGCTGGAACGGCGGCCTCGTGGTCGCCGGCGCGCCCGGCGTGCGCAAGCAGTACAGCTCCGACTTCCTCTACAGCGACTGGGTGCTGGCGCAGGGCTAGGCCTACGCCTCGACCGACAAGGGCAACACCGGCACGGCCTTCTACAAGGACGGCACCGAGCCCGGCGACGCGATCGCCGAGTGGAACACCCGGGTCACGCAGCTGACCCGCGCCGCGAAGGACGTCGTCCGCCAGCGCTACGGCAAGAAGCCCAAGCGGACATACGCCGCCGGCATCAGCAACGGCGGCTACCTCTCCGCTGGCAGCTGGAGAACCACCCCGAGCTGTACGACGGCGGGCTGGACTGGGAGGGCACGCTCTGGCGGGCCGACGGGCCCAACCTGCTCGTCGACCTGCCGGTGGCGCTGCGGAACTACCCGGCCTACGCCGCCACGGGCGACCGCGCAGCCCATGACGCGATGGTGGCGGCCGGCTTCCCGGCCGGCTCCGAGCGGCTGTGGCCCTTCCACTACACGTACTACTGGGATCTGACCCAGCGGATCTACCGCGAGGAGCTCGACCCCTCCTACGACGGCGCGACGGAGGCCGGCACGCCGTTCTGCCCGTCGGGCACGCCCGGCTGCGACACCGACTACGTCTACGCGCAGCGCCCGCAGGCGCAGGCCGCCGTGTCGAAGATCGCGCTGACCGGCCGGCTGGGCAAGCCGATGCTGACGCTGCACGGCACGATCGACGTGCTGCTGCCCATCGCCACGGACTCCGACGTGTACGCCGGGATGATCGACGCAGCCGGCGCCGGCCAGCGTCACCGCTACTACCGGGTCGAGGGCGGCACGCACGTGGACTCCCTGCACGCGGCCCACCCGGACCTGGTCCGCCCGCTGCTGCCCTGCGCCCGCACGGCGTTCACCGCACTGGAGGCGTGGGTGGAGAAGGGGACGATGCCGCCGGCCAGCGCGACGCTGGCGCGGCCCGGCTCCGGTGACGTCGTGAACGAGTGCGCGCTGGCCGACTGAGGCCGCGGGGCACCCGGCTCCACCGTGTGACGATTGCCACGCGCCCGTGCTTGCTCCGCGCTTGCAGCAGCAAGCGCGAGGGGTCACAGTGGGGGACGTGGCAACGTTCAAGCCGCCGCTGCGGGGATCGGTCGAGTCCGTCGGCGACTACATCCGCGACCAGCGGAGGGCGGCGCAGTACTCCCTGCGCCAGCTCGCCGACGCTGCGGGCGTCTCCAACCCCTACCTGAGCCAGATCGAGCGCGGCCTGCGCAAGCCGAGCGCCGAGATCCTCCAGCAGATCGCCAGGGCGCTGCGCATCTCGGCCGAGACGCTCTACGTCCGCGCCGGGATCCTCGACGAGCGCGAGGGGGGCCAGGAGGTCGCCTCCGCCGTCCTCGCCGACCCGCACCTGAGCGAGCGGCAGAAGCGCGTGCTGCTCGACGTCTACGACTCCTTCCGCAGCGAGAACGCTGCGGTGCCCACTGCGCCGTCGTCCGACGGCTGACCCGGAGGGACGCCCCATGGCGATCACCACTGACATCCGCCGCACTCTCGACACCCCCGCCGTCTACGCGCTCGTCGGCGCCACCGACCTCGCCGTGGAGAAGGTGCGCGGCGTGCAGGCCCGCCTCACCCACCTGCTCGAGCCGCGCGCCGTCGCGGACGACGTCCGGGCCCGCGTCACCAGCCTCGGGGCGCAGGCCTCGGAGGTGCCGGTCAAGGCGACGGTCAAGGCGCTCCAGCTCACTGGCCAGGCCCTCGAGGCGTACGACGACCTGGTGGAGCGCGGGCGCACCGTCGCCGGCCGCGTCGCGACGCAGGAGGCGTCCCAGGAGCTCGAGGCGCAGCTCACGGCCACCGCCCGGCGTACCCGCGCGGCGCGTGACGCGGCCGAGAAGGGCGCCACGCAGACGGCGCGCGCCGCCAAGGAGACCACCGCGACGGTGCGCAAGTCCGCCGCCCGCACGACGCGCAAGACCAAGGCCGCCGCGTCGGAGGCAGCCAAGACCGCGGAGGTCGCCGCCAAGGCCGCGCAGGACGGTGTGGAGCAGCTCGGCTGACTTGCCTCCAGGCTCCGCTCGGCAGCGGCTCGCGCCCCGCGCCCGCCGGCGACGCGCCCGACAAGCGAGACTGGCGAGACATCGTCACGGGCGCCGGTCGCGGGCGCCCCGTAGGCTTGAGGGCATGGGCGGAATCAGTGCAGCCGTGGGCGGCGTGCAGATGCTCGTCTTCTACGCGCTCGCGATCGCTTCGCTCGGCATCAAGGTGTTCGCGTTCGTCGACGCCTTGCGCCATCGCGCCGAGCTCTACCCCGCCGCGGGCAAGAAGACCAAGAACATCTGGCTGCTCATCACGGGCCTCGCACTCGCGTTCGGGGTCTTGGTGTGGGGCAATGTCCTCTCGCTGTTCAACGTGCTTGGCGTGGTGGCGGCGGGGGTCTACCTCGCTGACGTCCGGCCGGCCCTCCGGCAGGTCCGCGGCTCCGGCGGTGGCCAGCACCAGGGCCCCTACGGCCCGTGGTGACCTGACGCCTTCGTGCCCCTGATCGACACGCCGGCGGGTCCCGTCGAGCTCCGCGAGTACGGCGCAGGGCTGCCGGTCACCGTGCTCGTGCACGGTCTCGCCGGCTCGATCGAGGAGACCCGGCCGCTCGCGTCCGGTACCCCCGGCACCCGCGTGCTGGCATCGCTGCGCGGGCATGGCATGACACCGGACCGCCCGACGCCGTGGTGCTACGACGAGCTGGCCGAACAGGTCGCCGCGGTGGTGGACGCCACCGGCGCGACCCGTGCGCTCGGGGTCTCGCTCGGTGCCGGCGCCCTGGTCAGCCTGATGGCGGCCCGGCCGACCGGCTGGAGCGCGCGGTGCTGTTCCTGCCGGCGGTTCTCGACACTCCCTCGCCGGAGCGGGCCCACCGCTATGCCATCCTCGCGGAGCTGGCCGATGCGGGCGACACCAAGGCGATCGCCGCGCTGCTGCTGGCCGAGCTCCCGCCCGGGGTACGCCGGTCCCGAGACGCTGCCGTCTGGGCCGACGAGCAGGCGGCCCGGCTGTGCACGCCGGCGCTGCGCCGGGCGCTGCGCGAGCTGCCGCTGGTGACGCCGGTGGCCGACCGTTCCGTGCTGGCGGGCGTCCGGACGCGGTGCCTGGTGGTCGGTCAGGCGCACGACGCCGTCCACGACCAGGCCGTCGCCAGCGAGGTGGCGGCCGCGCTGCCCGGGGCGCAGGTCGAGGTCTTCGCGGAGGGGGCGGCCGTCTGGACGGCACGCCGGCGCCTGCGGGCGCTGCTCGGGGGCTTCCTCGGCTAACCGGCTCGTCCGCGGGCCTCGTGTGCTTCCCGGCCACGGGCCCCGGGCAAGGACGCCGCTATGGACGCATCCCGCATCACGCTCGTGCAGGGCGACATCACCGCGCAGGAGGTCGATGCGGTCGTCAACGCCGCGAACAGCAGCCTGCTCGGCGGCGGCGGCGTGGACGGCGCCATCCACGCGCGCGGCGGTCCCGCCGTACTCGAGGAGTGCCGGCGGCTCCGTGCGACCAGCCACCCCCACGGACTCCCTGCGGGTCAGGCCGTCGCGACCGGCGCCGGCCGGCTGCCGGCGCGCTGGGTGATCCATACCGTGGGGCCGGTGCACAGCCGGTCGGAGGACCGCTCGGAGACTCTTGCCGAGGCCTACCGCGAGTCGCTGCGGGTCGCGGAGGAGCTCGGCGCGCGCACCGTCGCGTTCCCCGCGGTGTCCGCGGGCGCGTACGGCTGGCCGGTCGACGACGCCGCGCGCATCGCCGTACGCACGGTCGCCGGGCACCCGGCCGGGTCGGTCGAGGAGGTGCGGTTCGTGCTCTTCAGCCGCTCGACGTACGACGCGTTCGCCGCCGCCGTCGCCGCGCTGGCCTGACCGGCGGGCAGCGTAGCCGTCACCTCCCTCGGCCCGCGCTACCCGAGGGCGCCGCCCCTCGCGGCACGGGACGTGCGGAGGCGGCGGCGGCACGCTGGTGGCGGCGCACATCCGCGGTCGGAGGATCCAGGGAAGCCCGTACGGCGCGCTCAGGACCGGGCAGCGGGCGCGACGGCGGACCAGGCGACGCTCACCTCACCGAGCCGCCACCGCGCCGGCCCGCCGGCCACCGGCCACCCCGACCCGCGCAGTGCCGACACCGCCGCCACCCACCGCTGCCGCGCCCCGAACGCCGACAGCGGCGCGGCGACGTCCCAGGCCCGGTCGAGGTCGCGCAGCAGCGCGTGCACCGGCTCACCCGGCACGTTGCGGTGGATCAGTGCCTTCGGCAGCCGCTCGGCCAGGCCACTGGGCCGGTCCAGGGAGCCGAGGTGCGCCGCCAGCGTCAGCGACACCGGGCCGTCAGCGCCGAGGGCGACCCACGTCGCTCGCCGCCCGACCTCGTCGCAGGTTCCGTCGAGAAGCACCCCACCCGGCGCCAGCCGCGACGTGAGCCGGTCCCAGGCGCCGGCGACCGCCGACTCGTCGTACTGCCGGAGCACGTTGAACGCCCGGACCACGACGGGGGAGCGGCCGTCCAGCGGCAGCTCGAACCCGCCGTGCCGGAACGTCACCCCCGGCCGTGTCATGGCCGCCACGGCCCGGACCCGCTCGGGGTCGATCTCGATGCCGACGACCTCCACGTCCGCGCGCACGGGACGCAGCCGCTCGTACAGCTCCACGGTCGTGACCGGTGTGGCGCCGTAGCCGAGGTCCACGACGAGCGGGTCCGCCGCGGCCCGGAGCATCCCGGCGTACGCCGAGACGAGCCAGCGGTCCGCGCGGCGAAGCCGGTTCGGTGCCGTGGTGCCGCGGGTGACGGTGCCGACCGGGCGCCGGCTCATCCGCCGCCCGTGCCGCCGGAGGGCTCGGTGAGGTGGCGGAACGCCTCCAGGTTGCCGGTGGGCTCGCCGCGGCTGACCCGCCACTGCCACTCCGCGCGGATCGCGCCGGCGAAGCCCATTTCCAGCAGCGTGTTGAAGGCGCCGTCGGCCTCGGCAAGCACGCTGCCCATAATCGTGTCGAGCGACTCGGCCGTGATGGCGCTGTGCGGGAGGCGGCCGGACAGGTAGACGTCGCCGAGCCGGTCGAGCGCGTAGGCCACGGCGTACAGACGTGTATTGCGTCCGAGCATCCACCGGTGTACGGCGGCGGTGTTCTCGTCCGGCCGGCGGACGACGAAGGCCTGTACCGACACGGAGTGCTCCCCGACGACGAGGGAGCACGTCGTCGAGAGCTTCCGCTCGCCGGGAAGGACAACCGTGAACCGGCCGGCGGGGGACTCCTCCCAGTCGAGGTCGGTGGCCCTCAGGGCACCCCGTACGACGGACCTGGTCTGCTCCGCCGCACCGCCGGGCTCGGCCGCCGGGTGCCCGTCGCCGCCGGCGTCCCCGGCGGCGCAGTCGCGCGCTCCCCAGCTCACTGG
>JALYMU010000030.1 GCA_030773595.1 Actinomycetota bacterium
CCCCCGCCGACTGCACTCCGGCCTCGATTACAACACCCCACAAGAGGCGCTCAATCAGTGGACGAAACAGCAGACCGCAGCATAGAATAGTCAATCAGCGCGGTCCGAAAAGCGCGGGGCAGATCAAACACGGACCACTAGCGATGTTGGGTTCGGGACGTGACCTCGATGAGGTAGCCGCCGTGATGCAGGGACGCTGGCTGACGTGCGACGCGACCTCCTTCCTCAGAAGAGGGAATGACCACAGTGCCGTCGGGCAGCTGGCGAAGCACGTCTGTCCCGACCCGGGCGAGGAGGTGCATGTCGTCGAGTCGACAACTACGGACACCGGAGAGTTTGTCCGGCTGGCGAGATCCGGCGGCCTGGAACCGTCGATCGCCACGGTGGCCGTCCGCACCGGCCTAGCTCCGCTCATCGTGGGTATCGGCAGTGACACCGAACACGTGGCCGCGGAACTCAGGTACGAGCCGGGTGGGCTCCCTTACCTGACCCCGAGTCGGACGGTGTGCTGGACCTGGGTCTTGCTCTTCAGCACCTCAGCGCGGGCGGGCGGAGACCGCGGGGCATCTCGTCGAGGACCTCGGGCCGCCCGGTCGAGGTCCTCGTTGAGCCACCGGATCTCGCTGATGAGTCTGGTTCCTGGACCGTACGCAGCTGCGATGTGGTCGCGGTCGCTGCGAACACGAAAGTGGTGGGGGTCCCGCGGCAGAAGGCGTAGTAGCGGAGTATCTCGCCGCTCGCGCCCCCCACCTGCTCCCCGTCATCGACTTCGACAGTGCTTCCGATGAGTTCTTTGCCTACGCGCAGGAGGAGCGGCACGCGCGAGAGCTTGCGGAGGTCCTTCGCTCCCTCCAGCAGCGAGGCAACTCCGCCTGAGAGGCTTCCCGGCGATAGCCGGGCGACGCGTCAGGCTCCTCTGGGACTCGAGGCGACCTCGAGCGGCGGTGACGTCCTGGCGGACGGTGTGCACCGCGGCGCATCCGGCTGCGCCTCCACTCGCCACGCGCCTCGCTCCGAGCAGCGCGGCGTCGCCGCGCGTGCGAGGCTATGCCCATGCACGTGCGTATGCCGGCGGATGGCCGACGTCGAACGGCCGCCGCACTGCGCCGGTGCGTCGCGACGGCGGCCGTCGCCGCGCTGCTGGCGTCGTGCGCCGGCGTACGGTGGGACGAGGCGTCTCCCGGTCAACCGACGCCGCCCGCCGCGACGACCGGGGCCGCCTCGCCGAGACCGTCCGGCAGCCCCACGCCGACGACCTCGGCACCGACCGGATCGGGGACGACGGCCGCGCCCGGTCCGGATGCCACGGCAGAGGTCACGGGGACCGTGGCGCAAGGCCTGCGCGCCCCCTGGGGACTCGCGTTCCTCCCGGACGGCGCAGCGCTCGTCAGTGAACGCGACGCCGGGCAGATCCTACGCGTGACGGCGGACGGCGCCGTCACACCAGTAGGCACGGTTCCCGGCGTCGCGGCGGGCGGCGAGGGCGGGCTCCTCGGTGTGGCGGTCTCGCCGACGTTCGAGAAGGACCGGTACGTCTACGCCTACCTCACCGCCGAGCGCGACAACCGCATCGTCCGGATGGCCCTGCGCAAGGGCCGGCTCGGCGGCGCGCAGGTGCTCCTGGAGGGCATCGCCAAGTCAGCGGTCCACAACGGCGGACGCATCGCCTTCGGCCCCGACGGCATGCTGTACGCCGGGACGGGCGACGCGGGAGAGTCCGACCGCGCGCAGGACCCGGACAGTCCCAACGGCAAGATCCTCCGGCTGACGCCGGACGGCCGGCCTGCGCCGGGCAACCCCACCGAGGGCTCGCCGGTGTGGAGCCTCGGCCACCGCAACGTGCAGGGACTCGGCTGGGACGCCGGTGGACGGCTGTGGGCCGCCGAGTTCGGCCAGAACACCTTCGACGAGCTCAACCTCATCGAGCCGGGACGCAACTACGGCTGGCCCGAGGTCGAAGGTGAGGCGGACGACGACGGTGACACCCGCTTCACCGACCCGCAGGTCGTGTGGGACCCCAGCGAGGCGTCGCCGTCCGGGATCGCCGTGGCCGGGGACGGCGTCTACGTCGCGGCGCTGCGTGGCGGCCGGCTGTGGCAGGTGCCGCTCGACGGCACGCGCACGGGCACGCCGAGGGACTTCTTCGCCGGGCGGTACGGCCGGCTGCGCACGGTCGCGGTCGCTCCCGACGGCGCGCTGTGGCTGGTCACCAGCAACACCGACGGGCGCGGTGAGGTCCGCAAGGGCGACGACCGCATTCTGCGCGTGGCACTGCAGTGACCGACGACCCGCACAGGACGCCGCCCATGCCGACCAGCCATCTGGTGGACGAGTTCCTGCGGTCGTACCAGCAGGCGTTCGGGTCGTTCGACGCCGCGCGCATCGCGGGGCACTTCGCCTATCCCGCTCACGTGACGAGCGACGCCCAGGACGTCGTCCTGACCTCGGTGGCGGACGCGGCGACGTGGACGAAGGCTCTCGAGCGCCTGCTGGGCACACACCGGCGGGCCAAGGTCGCCTCGGCGCGCGTGGTCGAGCGGACCGTCGCGGAGCTGTCCCCCAGGGTCTGCCACGCCACCGTGGCGTGGAGCGTCCACGACGCCGACGGACGCGAGCTGTACCGGTTCCACGCGACGTACACGCTGGTGGGCCACGACGGCTCGCTGCTCGTCGCGGCGCTGGCGCACGACGAGCTGCCGCGGCTGCAGGCGTGCCTGTCGGAGGGCCCGGCGGACGGCGGGCGAGCCTGACGGCGGTCAGGCACGTCCTGCCGCGTCAGTGGTGGTGCTCGTCCGCCTCGGCCTCGGCCTTCGTGCGGTGCACGGTGCCCGGCGCGTGCTCCGGCGGGCCGTAGACCGTGTAGAGCCGCAGCGACCCGTCGCCGGTGTTGCGGACGTTGTGCCGCGTGCCCGACGGCACCACGACGAGGCTGCCGGGACCGACCTTGCCGACGTCGCCGTCGAGATCCGCCTCCCCCGCACCCTCCACGAACACGAGCACCTG
Source organism: Actinomycetota bacterium (assembly GCA_030773595.1). GTDB lineage: Bacteria > Actinomycetota > Actinomycetes > JALYMU01 > JALYMU01 > JALYMU01. The sequence goes on from JALYMU010000030.1 coordinate 3,004, forward strand.
GTCGATGCCCGCGTGGGTCTCCTCGCCGATGTCCTCCCCGGCGGCGACGCTCATGACGACGACCTGGGCGTGGTCCGTCGTCTCGAGCACTCGGCGGAAGTCGTCGTTGGCGCGGGTCTCGGCAAGGATGTCGACCTGGTAGCCCATGGCGCGTGCCTACCCGCCCCGCCGCGGGGGATGCCTCCGCGACGTCGACCGGATGGCGGGCGCTCGCGGACGCGTGCCCCCGGTCAGCCCTCGACGCCCAGCCGCTCCAGGACGAGCTCCCGCACGCGCGCCGCGTCGGCCTGCCCGCGCGTGGCCTTCATGACCGCCCCGACGAGCGCACCCGCGGCCGCCACCTTGCCGGCGCGGACCTTGTCGGCGACGGCAGCGTTGGCCGCGATGGCCTCGTCCACGGCGGCACCCAGGGCGCTGTCGTCGCTGACGACCGCCAGCCCGCGCCGGGTCACGACCTCGTCCGGGTCGCCCTCCCCGGCGAGGATGCCGTCGATGACCTGGCGGGCGAGCTTGTCGTTCAGCGTCCCGGCGTCGACGAGCGCTTGCAGCCGGGCGACCTGCGCGGGCGTGATGCCGAGGGCGCCGAGCTCGACGCCGTCCTCGTTCGCGCGCCGGGCGAGCTCACCGAGCCACCACTTGCGCGCCGCGGCGGGGTCCGCACCCGCGGCGACCGTCGCCTCGACCGGGCCCAGTGCGCCGGCGTTGACCAGCGACTGCAACTCGAAGTCGGTGATGCCCCATGCGTCGCTCAGCCGCTGGCGGTGCACGCGCGGCGGCTCCGGCAGCTCCTTGCGCAGGCGCTCGACCCAGTCCCGCTCCGGTGCGACCGGGACGAGGTCGGGCTCGGGGAAGTAGCGGTAGTCCTCGGCCTGCTCCTTGGACCGCCCGGCGGTCGTCGCGCCCGTGTCCTCGTGGAAGTGGCGCGTCTCCTGCACGACCCGCTGCCCGGCACGCAGGACCGCCGCGTGCCGGCTGACCTCGTGCCGCACCGCACGCTCCACCGAGCGCAGCGAGTTGACATTCTTCGTCTCGCTGCGCGTGCCGTAGGTCGCGTCCGGGGACTCCCGCAGGGACAGGTTGACGTCGCAGCGCAGCTGCCCCTGCTCCATGCGCGCCTCGGACACCCCGAGCCCGACGAGGATGTCGCGCAGCTCGGCGACGTAGGCCTTCGCGACCTGTGGTGCCAGCGCACCCGCGCCCTCGATCGGCTTGGTCACGATCTCGATCAGCGGGATGCCGGCGCGGTTGTAGTCCACGAGCGAGTAGTCGGCGCCGTGGATGCGGCCCGTCGCACCGCCCACGTGCAGGGACTTGCCGGTGTCCTCCTCCATGTGCGCGCGCTCGATCTCGACCCGGTACGTCGAGACGCCGCCGTCGGGGTCGGCGAGCTGCACCTCGGTCCAGCCGTCGTACGCGATCGGCTCGTCGTACTGGCTGATCTGGAAGTTCTTCGGCATGTCCGGGTAGAAGTAGTTCTTGCGCGCGAACCGGCACCACGGTGCGACCTGGCAGTTCAGCGCCAGCCCGATCCGGATCACCGCCTCGACCGCCCCCCGGTTGAGCACCGGCAGCGAGCCCGGTAGTCCCAGGCACACCGGGCAGACCTGGCTGTTGGGCTCGGCCCCGAACGTCGTCGCGCAGCCGCAGAACATCTTCGACGCGGTGCCGAGTTCGACGTGCACCTCCAGGCCGAGAACCGGGTCGTACGCCGCCACCGCCTCCTCGTAGGGCAGCAGGTCGGTCGCCGGCGTGGTGGTGGTCATGGTCGGCCCTCCAGCGTAGGGGCGGACGCGAGCAGCGGCCCGCCCCACTGCTTCTCCAGCAACCGCTCCAGCGTCGCGCCGACCCGGTAGAGCCGGTCGTCGGCGGTCGCCGGCGCCAGCACCTGCACGCCGGCCGGCAGGCCGTCCTCGTCGGCCAGCCCGCTCGGCAGGGACAGCCCCGGCACGCCGGCGAGGTTGGCCGGGATCGTCGCGATGTCGTTGAGGTACATCGCCAGCGGGTCGTCGAGCTTCTCGCCGAGCCGGAACGCCGTCGTCGGGGCGGTCGGCGAGACCAGCACGTCGACCTGCCGGAACGCCGCGGCGAAGTTCCGCGAGATCAGCGTGCGCACCTTCTGCGCTTGCCCGTAGTAGGCGTCGTAGTAGCCGCTGGACAACGCGAACGTGCCCAGGATGATGCGGCGCTTCACCTCGTCCCCGAACCCGGCGGCGCGGGTGGCACGCATCACCTGCTCGGCGCTCGGCGTCGCGACGCCGTCGGGCTGGACGCGCAGGCCGTAGCGCATGCCGTCGAACCTGGCGAGGTTGCTCGACGCCTCGCTCGGCAGGATTAGGTAGTACGCGCCGAGCCCGTACTCGAAGCTCGGGCACGACACCTCGACGACCTCGGCGCCGGCGTCCACCAGCAGCGCGACCGTGTCGTCGAAGCGCGCCCGCACGCCGGCCTGGTAGCCCTCGCCGCCCAGCTCACGCACGACGCCGACGCGCATGCCGACGACGTCCGCGCCCTCCGCCGCGGCCACCACCGGCGGTG
>JALYMU010000031.1 GCA_030773595.1 Actinomycetota bacterium
GCGCCCGCCCTGCCGGCGCTGGACCGCGTTCGCCGACACAGCTCTTCCCGGTCACCCTCACGCAGCGCCAACGCCGGCGCAGGACGATTCGCCATGCCTCATCGTCCCAGACCACCAACCGTAAATCAACTAACTACACGCGCCACTAGAATCGGTGATGAACTACACATCGCGCCCGAGCTGATGCAGCCGGATCACCGCTAGCGGAGTTGGGCACCGTGCGGCACCCGAATGGGGAGCCGTCGCATGCCCGCTGTCGATCCCGTCGATCGATCCCTGTCTTGCAGTATTGCCGCCAACACACGCTGGGCTCTCGTCACTGACGCGACCGCGGCAACCGAACCAGCTCGACGCGCCTTCGAGGACACCTTCGTCGATCAAGTCGACCCCGACCGGAAACTGCGCCCGGAGGAGCGCGCCCGCCGCGTCGCTCGGCTGCGGAAGGCGTACTACCAGAAGCTAGCCCTCAAGTCGGCCCAGGCGAGGCGTGCTCGCAGCGGCGGGGGACGGCCGGATGATCCCGACAGCACAAAGCCGCCCTGGCGGGGGCGGCTCTGAGGTCAGCAGCGGCGGCAGCGGCTTCGACCTTCCCAGGATAGACGACACCGCCGACCAGATGCGTCGGCGACGTGAGGCGACGTTGCGTCTGCCGCCGCTCGTCGAGGCTGCGCAACAAACCGATGGGCAGCAGCACGGTGCAGAACGAGATGTTCGCCGCCGTGAACTCGCCCGCCGCGACCCGTGGCTGACTCCCCCTCGCCGCCCGCTGTCGCGTGAGTCGGCACTCGTCGCGTGGGAGCACCTCGCCAGCCTGGGTCTCGGCTCCGACGTCGTCGCCGCCGCCCTCGGGCTCGGGGAGGTGGCGTAGGTGGGGATTCTCGACAACATCCCCGGCTTCGAGGACGTCGAGCCGGCCTACGGGGACGAACGCCACCGCGGGCAACTCCGGATTGCCGAACGGCTTGTTGAACGTCACCGCGACCGGCTCCGGTTCGTCCACGGTGTCGGTTGGCACGTGTGGGACGGCGCGCGGTGGGCGCGGGACACGAACGGGACGGCAATGCGGGCCGCCATCAACACCGTCAAGGCGGCGTACGCCGACCTCGGCGACCTCGACCGGGGAGCACAGGCGCAGCTACTCGCCGACATCCACCGCTGCGAGTCCGCGACCGGCCTCGACGGGGTGCTGCGTATCGCGGGCTCGGTCCTACCCATCGCGGTGTCCGTGGACCAGCTCGACGCCGACCCGCACCTGTTCAACGTCACGAACGGCACCCTGGACCTGCGGACCCGGCAGCTGAGGCCGCACAACCCGCGCGACTTGGTAACCAAGGTGGCCGGCTGCGGCTACGACCGCAAAGCGGACGCCCCGCGGTTCGAGCAGTTCCTCGCCGAGATACAACCCGACCCCGCGACCCGCTCCTACGTCGCACGGGTACTCGGCCACGCACTCGTCGGTCAGGTGACCGAGCACCTGTTGCCCATCTGCACCGGCTCCGGGCAGAACGGCAAGTCGACCCTCATCGACACGGTCATGGCGGTGTTCGGCGACTACGCGATGGCGGCCGAACCGGACCTGCTGGTCGACCGCGGCGCGGTGCACACCACCGGACAGGCCGACCTGCTCGGCGTGCGGTGGGCGGTCTGCTCGGAAACGGACGAGGGCCGCAAGCTCGCCGCGGCCACCGTGAAACGGCTGACGGGTGGAGACAAGGTCCGGGCGGCGACGGATGCGCCAAGACAACATCGAGTTCACCCCCAGCCACACCGTCGTGATGGTCACCAACCACAAACCGAAGGTCGCCGGGGACGACCCGGCGCTGTGGCGGCGGCTTCGTATTGTCCCGTTCGACGTCGTCGTCGAGAAGCCGGACAAGCGGCTCAAGGACCACCTCGCACTTGAGTTCCCTGGCGTGCTGCGATGGCTCGTCAAGGGCTACCACGACTGGCACCAGCACGGCCTCGCCGAGCCGGCCGCGGTCGTGAACGCGACCGACGCCTACCGCGCCAGCAGTGACGCGCTCGGGCGTTTCCTCGCCGACCACGTCGTCGAGAACCAGTTCGGCACCGTCAAGGCTCGCGAGCTGTTCGGGCTGTGGTCGTCGTGGTGCCACGAGAACCGCGAGACGCCAGGCTCCGAGGTCACCTTCGCCGAGGCCATGAGCGTGCGCGGAATCCGGAAGGTCAAGCGGGGTGGGGTCATGACCTACCTCGGCGTCATGGTCCCGGACGCGTTCTCCGAGGCGGCGTCATGACCGGCTCGGGGAGGGTTGTGGAGGGTTCCACGTATTACCCAGGTCTATCAGTTCCCCATAGGGGATACGTCAGACGCTCCCTTACCCTCCCCTCCGCGGTGGGGGGCCAGACTGCGGCTTCCCCCTCGACCCCGTGCTCGCCGCCCACGGCGAGAACCACCCATCCCCCGGATGCGCAGCATGAAGCCCGGAAAGATCTTGACCTTGGCCTTCGTGACCGTCGTCCCTGCGTCAGGCGTTTCTCCCTCGAGACCTGAAACGAACGGAGGCAAGGAGCTGATGACGCTTCCTGCGGCCCCTCGGGGCGCTGGTGCCGCTGGTCGACGGCTTTGGCGCGCGGTCCTCGGCGAGTTCGAGCTCGCCGAGCACGAACTAACGCTTCTACGGCAGGCGGTGCGGGTCGCGGACCTGTGCGAGCACCTGCAGCAGCGGGTTGATGAGGAGGGTCCCGTGCTCGGCGACCGCGCGCACCCTGCGCTGGTAGAGCTGCGTCAGCAGCGGATCCTGCTGGCCCGGCTGATCGTGGCCCTGCGGGTGCCGCTCGGCGAGGAGGAGGAGGCGAAGTCGACCGCCTCACGTTCGCAGCGGCGCGGGCTGCGCGGGGTGTACGGGATTCGTGGCGGTGTGGCGTGAG
>JALYMU010000032.1 GCA_030773595.1 Actinomycetota bacterium
GAAGACCTGTTCGTCGAATCCGACCACCGGAGCGTGTGCCCGTGGAAGGGTCAGGCGCGTTACCTGTCCCTGGTGGTCGACGGCCGGGAGAACCGCGACGCCGCCTGGTACTACCCGCGCCCTCAGCCCGCGGCAGCCCAGATCGCCGGGCGCGTGGCGTTCTGGAAGGGCGTGCGCGTCGCGCCTGCGGCGGCCGGCGCTGGGACACCAAGGTCTTAGCTTAGTCGCACGGCGGGTGTGGTCGTGGCTGCAGGGCTGACACAACGCGGCAGCTCCCGCCTTCCGCGGCCATTCAGTCCCGCCGCCATGTCGGCCACGCCTCCGCGGCCTCCGGGACCGCGGCGGGAAGCATCGCCAGAGTCAGCATCGATGCGGCTGTGCAGTACGTGCAGACACGCCGGTGCTTGGTGAGCTGTTCGAGGGTCAGGTAGATGGCGCCCGCCGCGTCGAAGGCGACCTTGGCGGCCAACGCGATCGGCACCCACGGCTTGGTGGTGGCCGGGTCGTCGGGCCCATCGAAGCCAACGACAGCGTCACGCGTAGCTGCTGATCCCTTAGGGCGGCATCGGCGGTGAGGAACCGCTGGTATGCCTCGCGGGAGGCGTCGACCGTGTCGGAGTCCAAGCCGGGATCGGCGGGTCCGGCAGGTAACGCAGCACACCGACCTGGTAGGCCGCCACCGGGATGAAGGAGCTGATCGCGCCCAGCGCCAGCCCGCTACCCGGCGTCGCCGGTCCAGGGACTGCCCATCGCCCCGGCGCATCGCGTCGCTGACTGCCTCAGCCGCCGTGCTCGAGGGTCGTCCGATGCCGCCGCTGGCCGGTTGCACCGTCGGCGAGGGTGGTCCTGCGGGGTTCGCACGCGTCGTGTTCATTGCTCTCCATCGGTGGTCTCGGTCGCGGCTTCCGGCGGGACGATCTTGATGTCCGACCCGCCGGTGCTGCTGTCATCGCCGCCTGGCAGCGGCTGCGCCGGCAGCGATGCCCAGGCAGGCGATGACGGCGTTGCGGTGCAGACTCAGGGGCAGCTGGAGACTGCGGGTGCGGGCGCGGCGGTCGAACGGCCCGTGGGTGCCGTGATCTCCGGGCACGGGCGCGAACAGGTAGGTGGGTGCCTCGGGGTCCCTGCGTTCGGGTGTCTGCTGGGAGTCGTAGCCAGTCCTACCGAGGTAGTGATCGAGCAGGCCGTTGACGAGCCGCCGACCGAGGATGGTGGCGACCGTGGGGGCCCCGACCCATATCTCGCGGCGCCGATGGTCGCTGGCCCACACGACGGCCCTTGCTCCGATTTCGGGCTGATAGATCGGTGGCACCGGCTGAGCTTCCTGCGGCATCCGGGACAGGCCCAGGCGGAACTGCGGGGTGTTCATCGCCGGCATGTGCACCGAGGTCACCTGCACCCTGCTGCCGTCGTGCAGCAGCTCTGCACGCAGGGAGTCATAGAACCCGTTCAGAGCATGCTTGGACGCGCAGTACGCCGACTGCAGCGGGATTCCCCGATACGCCAGCGCCGAGCCGACTTGGATGAGGTGTCCGGGGTTCCGCGGCGTCATCCGGCGTAGTGCCGCTCTCGCGCCGTTGACTGATCCGAGGAACGTCACCGCGGCCGCCCGGTCGAATTCTTCCGAGCTGATCCGCAGGAACGGGGCGAAAACCGCTGCCATCGCGTTGTTGACCCATACGTCGATGGGTCCCAGCTCGGCCGATCCGCGTCGCGGCTGCCTCCACCTGCCCGGCATCGGCCACATCGACCTCGGCGGTCAGCGCGTGCCCTCCGGGAGCACGGACTTCCCGGGCAGCCCCCTGCAGCCCTTCGGCGTTGCGGGCGAGCAGCGCCACCCGGTCGCCCCCCTCGGCGAAGGCATGCGCGATCGCTCGCCCCAGCCCGGTGCTTGCGCCGGTCACCACGACTACGCGCGGCCGGCTCAGTGCATGTCGGTCATTGCATGTCCTCGAACCGCTGCTCACCGGCAGCCTGGGTCAGTTGCCAGGCCGCGTTGACCAGCCCGACGTGGGAGAACGCCTGCGGGAAGTTGCCTAACTGCTCCCCCGTGGCGGGATCGATCTCCTCGGCGAACCGGCCGAGGTCGTTGCTGTGGTCGCACAGCCGGTCGAACCACTGTGTGGCCTCGCTCAGACGCGCCGCCAACGCCAGGCACTGGACCATCCAGAAGCTGCAGACGACGAATCCGGAGGTGTCGCCTTTCCAGCGCCGCACGTGTGGGCCGTCGGCCCAGATGGATGGCGACCGCTTCGATGGTCGCGAGCATCCGCGGGTCGTCGGCGGGCAGGAACCCCACCAGCGGCAGCATGAGCACTGACGCGTCGAGGTCCTGATCCGAAGGCTCCGGCGTACGCGCCGGTCTGCTCCGTCCACGCCTGCTCCAGCACCGCGGCGCGGACGTCGTCACGAGCCCGCGCCCACCTCTGCGGGTCAGGCCCGTCGCCGAGCTGGTCGGCAAGCTTCACTGCGCGGTCCAGCGCCACCCAGCACATGACCTTTGACGTGGTGTAGTGGCGAGGCTCATGACGAGATTCCCACATCCCGGCATCGGGCTGCTGCCAGTCGCGCGCCGCTTGGTCCGCCAGCGCAATCAGCATCTGCCGGACGGGCTCGGTGAAGTCTCCGATTTGCTCGCGCAGTAGATGCGCCGCGAAAAGGACCTCACCCAGCACATCGAGTTGGCGTTGCTTCCAGGCGTCGTTCCCGACGTGTACCGGTCGGCTGCCCCGGTAGCCAGCCAAATGGTCGAGGGAGTGTTCGGTGAGGTCCCGTTCGCCGTGTACGCGGTACATGATCTGGAGCGGCTTCTCCCCGAGCTCACCCAGGGCGCCGGCCAGCCAGACGAAGCGGTAGTCCCAGTTCAGCTGGCCGCCCAGCTTCTCGGGCACGGAAGTGGGCGCTGCGGCGACGACCGCGCCGGTCCGCTGATAGGTCGGGCCTTGCAGGATCAAAGCACTGCGCCGCACCAGGCGCCGGTGGCGGCCCTGGTAGCTTTCGTGCAGCGCGGACCAGGACTGCCAGCCGGTGATCGTCTCCTGCAACGCGGCCCGGGCGTCGAGCCGGCGGCCGTCGGCCTGCTCGTACGGCGGCGCGTACGGCAGAACTGAAGGCAACTCGCTGTCCGGCGCCGATCCGGAATGTCCCCCGCAGGTCACCCCCGTGCGCGTGAAGCGGCACGTCGCTGTCGAGGCGCAGGCTCGTGGGACGTGCCCGCACGGTCCACGAGTCGCCGTCTGCGGGTTGCCAGCGGGGAGTTGTCAGCGCGTATTCCAGCGCGGTGACACCTCCACGTCCATGTCAACCTCGCCTTCGATGCCCTCCACGCTGCGTAGCAGGACATGTGGCGGGTCCAGCCCGATGTCGTGGCCTCGTGCGCCGGGCTGCAAGCTCAACGCATCGGTGATCGCCACCACGCCCGATCCAGGTGCGCACCACGGTGCGCAGCACCAGGGAATCCTCGACGTAGTCCCGTTCCCAGCTGTCGGCGGCTCGAGGTGTCAGCCGCCAGTGCCCTCCCCCCGGGTCAAGCAGCCGGCCGAAGACACTGGGGGAGTCGAATCGGGGTACGCACCACCAGTCCACGGAGCACTGCTTGCGCACCAGGGCGGAAGAGGCGCAGTCGGACAAGAAGCCGTAGTCGGCGATCGCGGACGCTCGGTCATCGACACCAGCCATGATCACCTCCGTCCGATAATGTTCTCAGGCCCTTCCAGGGCGTCGTGTGCACCTGTGCATCGGTCCCCGCGATCGGACGGGATGCCAATGCTCGTCGTCCCGCCGGGTCATCCGTCGAGGCCCGGCGCCGCTGGGACGTCCAGGTCGGTTCCCGCGTAGTGGTTGAAGTAGTTGGTGAAGAGGTTCACCGCGACGTGGGCGAAGGCCTCAGCCAGTTGCTCGTCGCTCCACCCGGCGTCCAGCGCTGTGTCCCAGGTCCGGTCGTGGACCTCGCCGCGCTCGCCGGCGATCTCCCGCGCGACCGCCAGCAGCGCGCTCAGCCTCGGGTCAAAGTCCACGCTGCCCGCGCGAATCGCCAGGGTGTCCTCCACGCTGAGGCCGGCGGCCTTCGCGGCAGCGGTGTGTGCCGACTGGCAGTACGTGCAGGAGTTGACCGCGCCGACTGTCAGAGCGATGGCCTCCCTTGTCCGGGCGTCGAAGCTGCCGTGCTCAGCGATGGCCTGCTGCATACCCTGGTAAACGGCCAGGACCACGGGCGAGTGCGCCATACCGGCGTGGATGTTCATAACCTTCCCGAACTTGCGCCGCAGCGCCTCGAGACCGTCACGGGCGGCGTCAGGGGCGTCGTCGATGGTGTGTACCGGAATGCGGGGCATAGCAGGTAGCTCCTTGGCTAGAGAGGCACGAGTCCGGGGTCACGTCGTGGCGGGCGGGTACTGCTTCGGTGGAGGGCCGCGAACGACGCCAGGGCCCCGAACACCACGTGGATAGCGGACTCGAACGGCTGATTGGCCTTGGTGAAGCACGGGAAGAGCACCGGCGCGACGATCAGGAAGTTCACCAGGTAGAGCTCGGCGTCGTAGAGAACACGATCGACTGCAACTGCCGAGTTCGAGTGCAGCCTGGAAGTAAGCATCGCGAGGGCCATACCGAACAGGGCGGACAGCAGCATGTGCACCACGGCGCCGAGGACCGGGCTTGCGGTGCCGCTGCTTAATGCGTCCTGCCCCTGAACCATTGCCGCAATCATCAGCAGCGGCATCTTCGCCGGATCCCCCAAGGCTCGCCGTGAACCACATGGTGACGGCCGCGAACACGGCCGCCGGCCGCGATCCCGCCCACGGCGCCGCGCAGCAACGCCGCTCGCAGGCTGGTTGGGCGGTTTCCCTCTGCCGCGCGGTGGTGCCTCGTCGTCGTTGCCATAGTGACCCTCCGCTCGAGCGCGCCGTGGCCGGGAGGACCGGCCCGCTGACGGGCGCCGCTGCGTCGGAAACCCGGTCACTGGTTCGAAGGCTTCCCGGTCCCTTCGGCGGAAATGTCGGCGTCCCGCTACTGCTCCGGCGGTGCGCAACGACCGCACCGCCCCGCCTCAGCCGCAGCTTCCCGCCGCGTGCGGCCGCCGCCTGCGGGCTCCGGATGAAGTTGTCGCCGCGGGCCTGTGCTGCGCGGGGCACAGCCTGCTGCTGGGCGGCCGCCTCGCTGCGATGGACGTCGCCTTCGGTGGGTCGGTCCTGCTCCCGGCCAGCGCTTGCGCGGCGCCTCGAGGTGCTCGCGAAGCATCGCGTCGATCAGCGGCTTCGCCGGGTCCAGCTCCGGCGCCCGGGAGTTGGTGCGGCTTCCGCGGTGGTGGGGTCGGCGACTCGAGCGCCTGGCGAACGGTCCGCCGATGCACGCCGGGACGCGCGGCAAGTTGGAGGATCGAGGAGTCTTCCCGCCGGGCGTCTCGGCGGATCGCCTCGAACAGCTCCAGTCGCGTCGACCCCACCCGGGCTCCCTCACATGCCGTGCGCCGATCCTCAGGCCAGACGCGGGGCAGCGGGGCCGTTCACCGCCGTCGCGCCACCCCGGGCGTGTCGTCAGGTGGGACCCAGTCTGGACGGTCGCGCCGGTGATGGAGGTACCTGGGTGGGGCCGGATTTCTCCGTCACGGTGGCGCCATTTCAGCCCAGCCGTGCCTGGTCGGCGGCGACGGACCGCCCCGCTCCGACGAAGTCCCGATGCGCGAACACCGGCCGTACCGCTTCCGGACGAGTCAGAAGGTGCGTGACGTCGACCGCTCGAAGCCCTTGTACCGCGTGCCCTGGTAGGTCAGCAGCCCGCGGTCTCCCTCCGCGAGCTGGCCGTACTCCGTCCCGGTCACGCCGAGCCCGATACGTGTCCCGCCCTCGACCTCGAAGGTCACGTAGTACGACGTCGAAGCCGAGGAGTCACCCGTGCCACCCCAGGTCTCGCCACGCTTGGTCACGACGACGGCAGGCGCCGTCGTCACGGGGGAGCGGTTGTTCCTCATCCACTGTGCACTGCCCTTGATCACCATCGCGGCGAAAACGCCCAGAATCAATGTCGTCGCAAGGGCGAACATGACGAAGAACGCCTCGTCGAAGCCGCCGAAACCTGTGTCCACCCCTGCCCTTCCGCCCTACGTCGACCGACCACAGAGGCTACGGCCCGACATCACGTCCGGACAGGAGAACTTTCACTTCCGCGATCTCCGCGCGGAGCCGTTGAAGCGTCTCACGCGTCGCGCGCTCGAACTGCAGGCTCAGGACGGCCGCGGCCTGGTCCTCGTCGAGGGGAAAGGTCGACTGAACACGGAGCACGGCGTCAGCGCGGGAGCCGGCGGCTGCGACGGCGTCGACCAGGGCGTGGGGGTCAGCCAACGCAGCGACGTAGCCGGACATGAGGTGGAGGCGTTGCTCCGCCGCGCGGTAGCTCCTACCGTCCATGCGTCGCGATAGCGACGGGCGACGAGAGCGACGGCGATGAGAGCGACGGGCGCGGGTCCGGTCGCCGCACGACCGGACCCATCGCCCGACACCAGGTCACCGACGGAAGCTCGACGCCACCGCCTCCTCCGCCTGCTGGTAGGCGTCGCCGGCGTTGCGCAGCAGTGCGGCGATGCCCTCGAGCGCCTCGTTCATGCCGCGGGCGTTGCGGTGCCAGTCCTCCCACAGGCGCTGGAACTCCGCCTGCGCCTGCCCGGTCCAGTCGGCGCCGAACAGCGGCTGCAGCGCGCCCTCCAGGGACCGCGTGTCGGCCTCGATGCCGGCCGCGGTGCTCGTCGTACGGCCGGAGAGCTGGTGGAGCTGCTCGGGCGTCACCTTGAAGCCGCTCATGGCGTTGGTCCTTCCGCTGAGGTGTCGGGGTCGATGCGGACCAACGTAGGGACGCCGTGGCACTGGCCGACCTCGCCGTCCACAGGCGGGTCGGCGGGTGGTCAACCGGGCGTCGGGCTGTCCACAGCCCCGTTCTGCCGCGCCGCGTGCAGCTCGGCGCGCGTGGGGGGGTTCGCTCCGGCTCGCGAGCAGGTGATCGCGGCGACCAGCGCAGCGTCCTCCAGCAGGCGGCGCAGCAGTGCCGCGTCGACGCGCTGCAGCGCCGTACGCCGCTGCGCCCCGAGCAGGTCGTTGCGGCTCAGTCCGTCCAACAGTGCCCCGGTGTAGGAGTCGCCGGCGCCCACGGTGTCGACGACCTGCACCGGCACCGCGGCCACGTCCACGGTGCCGGCGGCGGTGGCGGCGTGCACGCCGTCGCCGCCCTGCGTCACCACGACCAGTGCGGGGCCCCGGTCGAGCCAGCGCTGGGCGACCTCGGGCGGATCAGCGCCCGGGTAGAGCCACGCCAGGTCCTCGTCGCTGACCTTCACGAGATCGGAGCGGCCGACCCAGTCCTCGACGTCACGTCGGGCCTGTTCCACGTCGGTCTGGATCGCCGGGCGGCAGTTCGGGTCGTAGGAGATCGTCGCGTGCGCCCGTGCTGCGTCCGCGAGAGCCCGCACGGTGTCCGCGCCTGGCAGCAGCACGGCGCCGAGCGAGCCGGTGTGCAGGCACACGCTGTCGGCAGGCACGGCGGCGTGGGAGTCCAGCTGCCACCGGAGGCGGAACTCGTAGGTCGCAATGCCTTCGGCGTCAAGGCGCGCCTCCGCGACGCTCGTGGGGCCGTCGCCTACCGCAGTCTCGTCCACCTGGACGCCGTTGCCGGTGAGATGCCGCAGGACCTGCGCGCCCGGCTCGTCACGACCCACGTCGGTGAGCAAGGTGACCGGCGTCTGCAGCCGCGCGAGCGTCAGCGCGACGTTCGCCGGGCTTCCGCCGGGGTGGGAGCGCTGCTCGCCGTCCGGTGTGGTGACGACATCGACGAGAGCCTCGCCCACGACCGTGATCATCTGACTCCTCAAATTCGTGACTGCGGCAAGGCCGAGCCTCAGCCCGCCAAGCACGTCCGCAGGTGGCGGATGCGGCGTTCGACGTGCCCGGTCGGCACGACGTGCCCGCTGAAGGGATGCACGGCGATGTCCTTGGGCCCCCGAATCTCGTTGTAGGCGGCGAACACCGTCGACGGCGGGCACACGTCGTCCATGAGCCCAACGCTGAGCAGGCTGTCCGCCGTGATCCGTCGCGCGAGCAGGGCGGCGTCGACGTAGCGGAGCGTGTCCAGAGCCTGGGGGACGAGCTCGATGTGGTGAGCGAGGAAGTCGGCCACCTCGCGATAGGGCATGGCGTCGGTCAGTGTCACCGCCCGCTGGATGTCGCACAGGAACGGCACGTCGGCCTCGCACGCGCGTACCCGGTCGGGGACGAGCGCCGCCGCAGCCAGCGCGAGCGCACCGCCCTGGCTGGCTCCCGCGACGGCCAGTCGGGATGCGTCGACTCCCGGCAGGTCTGCCGCCACCTCCACAGTCCGCGCGGCATCGACGTACAGCCGTGTGTAGTAGTACGAATCCGGTGACCCGATGCCCCGCGTCATGACCCCCGGATGCGCCGGCCCGTCGTCCACGCGGCCGGAGTCGCCGGTGGACCCGGTCGTCCAGGTCCCGCCTTGCCCGCGCGTGTCCATGACGACGGTCGCGAAGCCGACCGCCGGCAGGACGAGATGCTCCGTGGGCGTCCCGCGGCCGCCGCCGTACCCGATGAACGTGACGACCGTCGGGAGCGCTTCGTCGCCACTGCGCGCCGGCCGGATGTACCACGCGCGAATACGGTCGCCGCAGGCGCCGGAGAACTCGACGTCCTGCACGGCCACCGCACCGTACACGTCTGTCTTGTACGGCGAAAGGCTCGTTGCACGCGCTTGGGAGCGCGCGTCGTCCAGGCGCTCGGCCCACCACCCGTCGAGCCCGTCGGGCTCAGGTGTCCGGGTGCGGTAGGTCCTCAGCTCCTCCTCGGGCAGGTCGAACCACGGCACGGGCAGTCTCCTTCCACGCGGCCGGTCGCGCCCCGCGCAGCACGCGAGCCGGTCGTGACGGGGGCGCGGGCGCTGCGGCACCGCGTCGCGGGCCATCCTGGACCACCGTACGGCGACCTCGTACCTCACGGGACCCGCACGGCCTCCCTCGTCCGCATCCCTCCGGGTCTTCTTCCGTCGCGGGTGTAGCTCGCCGGACCGTTCGCGCCACGGCGACCGAGTATGGCAGTCTGGGCCCACTTCGTTAAACCCGGTTAGAAAGTTCGACCGCTCGGTGGAAGGCGAGCGCCCACCCGCCCACCGACCGCGACGACGCGCGGATCGAGTCCGCGCCGCTGCCCCGAAGGACCGCCATGCGCATCTCGCTCCACGACGGCTGGACCACCCGCGTCATCCGCGGTGACGCCCCGCCGGAGGTCGCGTCGACCGTGGTGAGTGCCACGGTGCCGGGATGCGTCCACACCGACCTGCTCGCCGCCGAACTCATCCCGGACCCTTATCTCGACCGCAACGAGGAGCTCGTCCAGTGGGTCGGGCGCTGCGACTGGCGCTACGAGACGGCGTTCGACTGGAGTGGCACGGCGGAGGAGCGCACCGATCTCGTCCTCGACGGGCTCGACACGGTCGCGACCGTCGAGCTCAACGGGGCGGTCGTCGCCAGGACGGAGAACATGCACCGGTCCTACCGCGTCGACGTCCGTGACGCCGTTCACGCGGGTGAGAACCGGCTCGTGGTGACGTTCGAGTCGCCGGTGCGCTTCGCCGACCGGCGCAGCGAGGAACTCGGGCGTCGGCCGCACGTCAACCACCACCCGTACAACGCCATTCGCAAGATGGCCTGCAACTTCGGCTGGGACTGGGGTCCCGACCTCGCCACGTGCGGGATCTGGAAGCCCGTGGCGATCGAGGCGTGGAGTACCGCGCGCCTGGCCGGCGTACGCCCGCTCGCCACGGTGGAGGACGGGCGGGGCGTCGTGCGCGTCCATGTCGACGTCGAGCGGGCCGGGGACGAGACCGGTGAGCTTCAGGTCACCGCACGCGTCGGTGAGGTCAGCGCGGTGGGAACGGTTCCGGCGGGGTGGACGTCCGCGCTGGTGGAGGTCGTCGTGGAGTCCCCCCGACTGTGGTGGCCGCACGGGTACGGCGACCAGCCGCTGTACGACGTCGCAGTCACGCTCGACGGGGGTGACGGCGACGAGCTCGACACGTGGGCCGCACGTACCGGCTTCCGGAGCGTGGAGCTGGACACGGCCGAGGACGAGCACGGAACGCGCTTCGCCTTCGTGGTCAACGGGCAGCCGGTGTTCGCCCGGGGCGCCAACTGGATCCCCGACGACGTGTTCCTCACCCGCATCCCGCGCGAGCGCTACGCCGAGCGGATCCAGCAGTCCAAGGACGCCGGCATCAACCTGCTACGCGTCTGGGGCGGAGGAATCTACGAGACCGACGATTTCTACGACCTCTGCGACGAACAGGGAATCCTGACCTGGCAGGACTTCCTCTTCGCGTGCGCGACCTATGCCGAGGAGGACCCGCTGCGGGGAGAGGTCCTCGCCGAGGCGCGGGAGAACGTCGCCCGGCTCGTCACGCACCCCAGCCTCGTGCTGTGGAACGGCAACAACGAGAATCTCTGGGGGTTCCACGACTGGGGCTGGGAGCAGCGCCTCGACGGTCGCACGTGGGGCGCGGGCTATTACTACGAGCTCCTCCCGCAGATCGTCGCGGAGCTCGACGGCACGCGGCCCTACACAGCAGGCAGTCCCTACTCCGTCTCGCCGGACCGTCACCCCAACGACCCCGCGCACGGCTCGATGCACATCTGGGATGTGTGGAACGAGCGTGACTACACCGTCTACCGGGACTACGTGCCGCGGTTCGTTTCGGAGTTCGGGTGGCAGGGCCCGCCCACGTGGGCGACCCTCACCCGCGCCATCTCCGACGACCCGTTGACTCCCGAGTCACCGGGTGTCCTGCTGCACCAGAAGGCCACCGAGGGCAACCGCAAGCTCGAGGCCGGCCTGGTCGCCCATCTGCCCCAGCCTGCGGGCATGGACGACTTCCACTGGGCCATGTCGCTCAACCAGGCCCGTGCCGTCGCGATGGGGCTGGAGCATCTGCGCTCCTGGAGCCCCGTGTGCATGGGGGCGGTCGTGTGGCAGATCAATGACTGCTGGCCGGTGACGTCGTGGGCTGCGGTCGACGGTGACGGACGTCGCAAGCCGTTGTGGTACGCGATGCGGGCGGCGTTCGCGGACCGGCTGCTCACCGTGCAGCCGCGGGAGGGCAGGCTCGTGCTCGTCGCCGTGAACGACAGCACGCAGCCGTGGTTCGGGCCCGTCGAGGTGACCCGTCGGACCTTCGCGGGCGACGTCACCGAGCGAGTCAGCCTCGACCTGCACGCGGAGCCGAGGGTCACGGCCACCCTTCCACTGCCCGTCGAGGTCGCGACCGCAGCCGACGCCGCAGGAGAGCTGCTCGTCGCGGAGGCCGACGGCACCGCGCGGGCGCTGTGGTTCTTCGCCGAGGACCGCGACTCCGCGTTGCCGAAGGAGGACCACGAGACGCACGTCGAACGCGTCGACGTCGGCTACCGAGTCACCGTCACGGCCCGCACACTTCTCCGTGACGTCGCCCTGCTCGCCGACAAGGTGGCCCCGGACGCCGTCGTGGACAGAATGCTGGTGACCCTGCTACCCCGGGAGTCCTCGACGTTCGAGGTCCGCACGAGCAGCGACGTCGACCCCGACCAGCTCGTCAGCGCATCAGTGCTCCGCACGGCGAACCAGCTGGTGACCGCATGACCGGCCTCCTCGACGACCCGTCGCACCGCGCCTGGCTCGACGCCCACGGCGACGAGCTCGTCTCTTTCGCGCAGGCCTCCGTGCGTCCGGACGGCGGCTTCACCTGGCTCGACGAGCACGGGCGCCCCGACCCCGACCGATCCGTGCACATGTGGGTGACGGCTCGGATGACCCACGTCTTCGCCCTGGCCGCGATGCGTGGTGACGACGGCGCCGCGGCGCTCGCCGACCACGGGGTCGCGGCGCTCACAGGGCTGCTGCGCGACTCGGAGTACGACGGGTGGTTCCCCGCCGTCGAACCGGACGGCCGCCCGACGGAGGAGCCCAAGGCCGCCTACGACCACGCCTTCGTCGTCCTGGCGGCGTCGAGTGCCGCAGCGGCGCGGCGTCCGGGTGCCGACGTTCTCCTGCGCGACGCGCTGGAGGTGATGGAGGCACGGTTCTGGAGCGAGGAGGAGGGTCGCTGCCGGGAGAGCTGGGACCGGGCCTGGACCATCCTCGAGCCCTACCGCGGCGCCAACAGCAACATGCACTCGGTCGAGGCGTTCCTCGCGGCGGCCGATGTGACCGGCGACGACGTGTGGCGCCGGCGCGCCCTCAGCATCGCGCGGCATGTCATCGAGACGGCGCGGACCAACGACTGGCGACTCATCGAGCACTTCGACGCTCGATGGCAGCCAGACCTCGACTACAACTGCGACCGGCCGGACGACCCGTTCCGGCCCTACGGCGGGACGGTGGGGCACTGGCTGGAGTGGGCTCGCCTCCTCCTCCACCTCGAGGCATCGCTCGCCGACCCGCCGCCGTGGCTGCTGCCGTCGGCGGTCGCGTTGTTCGACGCGTCCGTCGCCGAGGGATGGAACGTCGACGGCGAGCCGGGATTCGTCTACACCGTGGACTGGGACGGCAAGCCGGTCGTCCGTACACGGATGCACTGGGTCCTCACGGAAGCGATCGGTGCGGCGGCGGCGCTGGCCCGGCGTACGGGTGAGGACCGGTACGCGACGTGGTACGCGACGTGGTGGGACCACGCCCGCACGTACTTCCTCGACCCGGACCGCGGGAGCTGGCACCACGAGCTCGACCCCGCCAACCGCCCGTCTGCCACGGTCTGGCAGGGCAAGCCCGACGTCTACCACGCCTACCAGGCGACGCTGATCCCGCAGCTTCCTCTGGCGCCGACCTTGGCGGCGTGCGTGGCGGCGAAGGAGACCGCGCGGGACCGTTGAGGTGCCCTGCACCAAGCGCTTGACCTGAAGTCTGCTTCATGTCGCAGCATGCGGACATGCCGACGAAGAACACACAGGACAAGCAGGTCGCCGTCGTCACCGGTGCGTCACGAGGGCTGGGGCTCGCACTGGCACGCGCGCTCGTCGAGCGTGGCTGGCACGTGGTGTGCGACGGCCGTGATCCCGCCCGCCTCGCCGCCGCGGCGCCGTCGTACGGCGGTCCCGGCTCGGTGACGGCCGTGGCCGGTGACGTCGCCGACCCCGACCACCGGCGCCGGCTCGTGGCCGAAGCCGTCGCGGCCGGGCCCGTGCGACTGCTCGTGAACAACGCGAGCATCCTCGGGCCCAGCCCGCAACCGCACCTCACCGACTACCCGCTCGACGTCCTCGCGCGGGTGTACGCGGTGAACGTCTCCGCCCCGCTGTCGCTCGTGCAGCACCTCGCGACCGACCTCGGACGCCACCACGGCGTCATCGTGAACGTCACCTCGGACGCCGCCGTCGCGGCCTACGAGGGCTGGGGCGGCTACGGCTCGGCGAAGGCCGCGCTCGACCAGCTCAGCGCCGTCCTCGCCGTCGAGCTGCCCGAGGTCAGCGTCTACGCCTTCGACCCCGGCGACATGGCGACCGACCTCCACCAGCAGGCCTTCCCCGGCCAGGACATCAGCGACCGGCCGACACCCGAGTCGGTCGTCCCCGCGTTGCTGCGCCTGCTCGACTCCGACCTGCCCAGCGGCCGGTACCGCACCGCGGACCTCGGCGCGGAGCACGCCGCATGACCGCGGAGACGGAAAGGCCTCGGCCACGGACGACCTTCCGGCTTCCGCCGGGAAGCGAGGCGGGCGCGCCGCCGGAGCGCCGCGGCATCCCGAGAGATGAGGTGCGGCTGCTCGTCGCGTCACGCGCCGGGACGCAGCACCGCCGGTTCCGCGACCTGCCCGGCCTCCTGTCGCCCGGCGACCTCCTGGTCGTCAACACCTCGGCCACGCTCCCGGCCGCCGTGGCCGGGCGGCGCGGGGACCGTCCGCCCGTACCCGTGCACCTGTCGACCGTCCTGGACGACGGCACCTGGGTGGTGGAGGTTCGGCGACCCGACGGCAAGGGACCCGCGGCGGACGTGTCGGCGGGGGAGACGCTCGACCTGCCGGCCGGCGTCCGTCTCGCCGTCGAGGACTCCTACCCCGTCCCCCGCGTCGCGGGGTCGCGACTGTGGCGGGCGGCACCGTCACCGCACGTGCCGGCCGCGGACTTCCTGCGCGCGCACGGCCGCCCCATCACCTACGGATACCTGCACGGGCGCTATCCGATCGAGGACTACCAGACCGTCTACGCCACCGGTCCGGGCAGCGCCGAGATGGCCAGCGCCGGGCGGCCCTTCACCGAGCGGCTCCTGGTCCGGCTGATGGTACTCGGGGTGACGGTCGCGCCCGTCGTACTCCATGCAGGGGTGTCGAGCGCCGAGGCATCAGAGCCGCCGGGCGCCGAGTCGTTCGAGGTGCCCGCCGACACCGCTCGCCTAGTGAACAGCGCACGGGCGGCCGGTCGCCGAGTCATCGCCGTGGGGACGACCGTCGTACGGGCGCTCGAGACCGTGGCGGACTCGTTGGGCTCCGTCCGCGAGGGCCAAGGTTGGACGTCGCTGGTCCTCGGTCCGCAACGACCCGCCCGCGTGGTGACGGGGCTCGTCACCGGCCTGCACGCGCCGGGCGCGAGTCACTTGCTCTTGCTGGAGGCGGTCGCGGGTGCGGACCTGGTGCGATCGGCGTACGACGCTGCCGTGGAGCGCCGTTACCTGTGGCACGAGTTCGGCGACTCGACGCTCTTCCTGCCGTAGCGGGTCGCCGTTCACCACGCGACAAGGGGGCCAGGGCACACGGCCCTGGCCCCCTCGCTTCGGGCGGGCGCCTACGGCAGCGAGCTGACCTTCGGCTTGACGCCGTTGACCCAGGCGTAGCCGCTGACGGCGTCCCAGTTCGCCGACCACGTCATCGCTCCCCGGATGCCCGGCCACAGCGTCGGCGGCCGGAACGACCCGCAGCTCACGCCGCGCGCGAGGCAGTCGAGCGCGGCGTTGACGACGGCGGGGGACACGTAGCCGCCGCCGGCCGCCTGCGTCGTGGCCGGAAGGCCCAGCGCCACCTGGTCGGGTCGCAGGCCGCCCTGGATCTGGCTGCAGGCGAGGGCGGTCAGGAAGTCGACCGTGCCCTGCGAGTAGACCTTGCCGTCGCAGCCGAGCATGCTTCCGGAGTTGTAGTACTGCGTGTGGACCACCGTGAGGATGTCCTTGACCCGCAATGCCAGGTCGAAGTACGAGCTCGACGGATTCTGCATGTATATGGTCTCGGGGGCCATCGTCAGGATCAGCCGCGGGCCGACCTTGGCGGCGAGCTGCTTCAGTGCACTGGCCATGTACGTCGGGTTGACGCCGTTCTCGAGGTCGATGTCGACGCCGTCGAAGCCGTACTTGCTCATCAGGCCGTAGACGCTGTTTGCGAAGTTGGTCGCCGCCGTCGGGTCCGCAACGCTGACCGTGCCGTTCTGGCCCCCGACGGAGATGATCACCTTGCGGCCGGACGCGTGAATCGCCTGGATGTCGGAGATGAAGTTCGCCTCGGTGTAGCCGCCGAGCTTGGAGGACAGCGCGGGGTCGAGCGTGAAGCTGACGGCCCCCGGTGTGCTCGTCGCGTCCGCGAAGGCAACCGCGACCAGGTCGTAGGACGAGGGCACGTCACGCAGCCGCAGGACACGGGACCCGTTGTCGAAGTTGTGCCAGTAGCCCGTCACGAACTGCTTGGGCAAGGCGCCGGTCGACGGAGGCTGTGTCGTGCTCGTCGGTGTCGGCGACGGACTTGTCGTGGCCGTGGGGCTGGTGGTCGGGGTCGGGCTGGCCGTCGGCGTCGGGCTCGCGGTCGGCGTGGGGGACGGGGAGGTGGTGCCGCCGGCCCCGGGGAGGCTGACGTCGTCGAGGTAGTAGGTGCCCTGGCCGTACCAGCCGTGCGAGTAGATCGTCACGCTCGACGTGCTCGCCCCGGTCTTGAAGGTCACGGAGAGCGGTGCCCACGCGCCGTTGGTCCCTGGGGTCCAGGTGCTGACGTCGCTCGTGCCGGTGCCCGTGACGCCGACGTAGACGTAGCTGCCCTTCACCGACGCCGAGAGCGTGTACGTCGTGTTCGGCGTGACGCTGACCGTCTGCGTGCACTTGGCGTTGTCGCTGTTGCTTGCCGCACCGGCGAGGGCGTACGACCCCGATCGCGGGGCCGAGGTCGTCACACTGGCGGCCGAGCAGCGCCATCCGGTGAGGCCGGACTCGAACCCCGGGTTGGTGACGAGGTTCGTCACGGCGCTGGCGGGCGACCCGGTGAGGACGCCGGTCGCCCCGAGGACGACGCCGGCGCTTGCCGCGGCTGCGGCGACGAGGGAGCGGGGACTGCGCATCTGGCGGCTCCGAGGGAGGGGATCGACGCCGAAATGTGGCGATACGTCACGTCAGGGACGTACGGGGGTGACTCAAGTGGACTAGACCAATCCTGTCAAGAGTCCACGACGTCGGCCGCGCGCGTGGCCGAGGCCGTCCAGAGTGCGGAGCGTGGTGCCGCCGTGCTGCCGCGCGGGCGCAGGTGCGCGCCCTCGTCCTGCGCGTTGGGGCGCCAGCCGATCTCGTCGGCGATGGCCAGGACGCGTCGGCGGGTCGACTCGGACACGCCCGGCTGGCCGTTCAACGCTTAGCTGACGGCCCCCTTGGACACGCCCGCGAGGCGGGCGATGTCGGCGATCGTGGGCCGTTTCGCTCGCACTTCGTCACCATAGCCGCCGGACACTGGCTTCCGGCAGGGCACTGGTCAGTGCGGGTCCCGCCCCAGCGCGCCCAGCGGCGCGACGCTCACGCCATCGGTGTCGCAGACCCAGTGCGAGTCGGCCCCGAGCGCCGGCTCGATGTGGAGCTCGTGCGCGTCGGGCCCGTCCCGGTGTCTTGGGCACAGCGGCCAGCGTGCCACCTCGTCGATCATCCGGTCCTGCACGTCCTGGGCCACCTGGCCGGCGACGTAGGCCGCACCCTCGGGCCACTGCTCGACCCACGACCGCCGGCCCGCCACGACGTCCTCGACCATCGAGACGACGGCGGCGTCCGTGGACCCGCAGGCAGCGAGGTCGTCCAGGACGAGCGCACGTGCGTGCAACAGCGGGTCGGAGCTCACCCCGCCATCCTGCCTCGGGGCGGCGGCGGACGTAGCCTGCGTGCGTGGCGATCCTCGTCGACCCGGCGATCTGGCCCTGGCGCGGAACGCTGTGGGCCCACCTCGTCAGCGACACCAGCTACGACGAGCTGCACGACTTCGCCGGGGAGCTCGGCATCCCGCGGCACGCATTCCAGGGCGACCACTACGACATCCCGGACGTCCTGCGTCCGGAGGCGATCGAGCTCGGCGCGCTCGACGTCACGGGCAGGGAGCTCATCCTCCGGCTGCGGGCGTCGGGGTTGCGGCGTCCGAAGCGCCGCTGAGCCGCTGCAGCCGTTCGACCTCCTCGGCGATGTTGCGGCGTGCGGCTTCCTCCCACACCCGACGGCCGTACGCCGTCCCGTACAGGTGTGGCTTGTCGAGCAGCGACGTGAGCACCACGGCGCGACCACGAGCGAAGCGGAGGTCGTCGACGTGCGCGTACTCCCGCCGTACGCCGGCGACGTAGGCGGCGTAGGCCGC
The DNA here is from genome assembly GCA_030773595.1 of Actinomycetota bacterium. Classification (GTDB taxonomy): domain Bacteria; phylum Actinomycetota; class Actinomycetes; order JALYMU01; family JALYMU01; genus JALYMU01. The sequence continues at coordinate 17,593 of JALYMU010000032.1, forward strand.
GGGTTCAGCGGCGAGTACGGCGAGGTCCGCGTCGCAGAGCACCTGTCCGTCGGTGTCACCGGACGGTGGTGCATGGTCGGTCGTCATGCGCACCAGGTCGGCCACTCTGGCGGTGACGCCGTCGTCGACCCCGAGCCCGCGCAGCGTCGTCGTCGCCCACTCCGCGGACCGCTCCTCGTTGTCGGCCGCGCGAGGGTCGTAGACGACGTCGTGACAGCACGCCGAGAGCACGACGGCGTGGACGTCGCGCGCGTACGGCGCGAGCGTCGCCACGTTGGCCAACACCGCGCGCAGGTGCGTGAGGTCGTGATAGTGCCGGTGCGGTTCGGCGTACGCCGCGACGAGCGCCCCGCCGGCGTCGTCCACGTCACCGTGCGCGCCGGCCGAGGCGGCATGTCGGCGCCAGATGTCGCGGATGTCCGGAGCGAGGTCCTCTGGTGTCGGCTCGTGGCGAAACACGACACCGACGGTACGCCGGAGGTGCCATGCTCCGGAGGTGCTGCGTCGGCGTGCGGCGCCGCTGATGGAGGTGCACATGGTGCGGCCTATCGGTGGCGGCGTCGCGTCGACGGGCGAGAGTCATCGCGTCACGACACTCGAGCTGTTCTTCGACCTCGTGTTCGTGTTCGCCATCACGCAGGTGACGGCGATGATGGCGGCCGACCCGTCGGCGCTCGGGGCCCTTCGAGGACTGGTCGTCCTCGCGCTGCTGTGGTGGGCGTGGTGCAGCTACGCCTGGCTCGGGAACCAAGCCCGCGCGGACGAAGGGCCGCTGCGGGTCAGCGTCGTCGTCGCGATGGGCGGCTTGTTCGTCGTCGCGCTCGCCATCCCGGAGACGTTCTCCGACCGCGCCGGCGGGCTCGTCGCGCCGGTGGCCTTCGCGCTGGCGTACGCGCTCGTGCGGATGGTCCACCTCGGCGTCTACTACGTCGCGGCGGCGGGCGACGCTGGGCTGAGACGCACGCTGCGCGCCACGGCTGTCCCGGTCTCGGTGGCGGGCGCCGTTCTCGTGGCCGGCGCGGTGGCCGGTCCGCCGTACCAGCTCGGGCTGTGGCTCGGAGCGCTCGCGATCGACTACGTCGGTGTCTACGCCTCGGGTACGTCGGGCTGGCGAGTGCAAAGCGCCGCGCACTTCGCCGAGCGGCACGGCCTCATCGTGATCGTCGCGCTCGGCGAGTCGATCGTCGCGGTCGGAGCCGGCGTCACGGGGCTTCCGCTGAGCGTGCCGGTCGTCGTCGCCGCAGCGCTCGGGCTCCTCGTCTCGCTCGCGCTGTGGTGGCTCTACTTCGACGTCGTGGCACTCGTCGCCGAGCGTGCCCTCGCGGCGAAGCAGGGTCCCGAGCGAACCCGCCAGGCTCGCGACTCCTACACCTATCTCCACTTCCCGATGGTGCTCGGCATCGTCTACCTGTCCCTCGGCCTGAAGAAGGTGCTCGGCTACGTCGGGGACAGTGAGCACCACGACCTCGGCGACGCGCTCACCGGAGTGCCGCTGTGGGCGATGTACGGCGGGGTGGCGACGTACCTGCTCGCGCACGTGGCGTTCCGTTGGCGCAACATTCACACTCTCAACGTTCACCGGTTCGTCGCGGTCGCGGCGCTGCTCGCGCTCGCGCCCGTGGCCGCGGCACTGCCGGCCCTCGCTGCTCTGGCGATCCTGGCCGCGGTGCGGGTCCTCCTCGTCGCCTACGACGTGGTCCGCTTCGCCGATGCGCGTTACAACGTCCGGCGCGGCGAGCACCGTTCAGTAGTGTCCGCGCCGGTGCCCGAGCAGGCGATCCGTGACGTGGCGATGGACGGCGACCCCGATCGCGAGGTCGAGAGCCCGCGATGAGGCAGGCCCTATCGGGCGGTGCCAGATGCGAGCAGGGCGGTGGTGGGCAGACGAAGCATGCCCTGGCTGTCGAGGTGCCGTCGCACGAGACGGTCGTAGGCCGCCTTCATCCGCAGGACCGTTGCGTGGTCCTGCCGGCTCACGATATGGCCGATGTTGGCGATGCCGTCGGCCGCGCCCGCCCACCAGTCCTCAGGGTCCACGCGGTGCTGCCACTCCACCGCCCGTGACTCGACGTCGAGAAGGCCGGTGCCGGCGAGAAGGTCTCGCACCCCGTCGAGCGTCTGGGGGAAGTTGTCCTCCGGTGCCACCGCCGGGATCGACGGCCGCTCGATTGACGCTGCCTCGACCACGTCGTCCCACAGCCGCTGCAGCGGGGGCTGGGGGTGCGGCCAGATCGTGACGCCCACCCGACCGCCCGCGCGGGCGAGGCGCGCGAGCTCGGCAACGGCCTCGGCGGGCCGGGCGACGTGGTTGACGACGAAGTTCGCGGCGACTGCGTCGAAGGCCGCGCCACTGAACGGGAGCGCGGGCAGCGCGGCCACGGACGTCCGCGCCGCGGGCACGCGCTCGGCGGTGGCCTCGACCATGCTCGGCTCCGCGTCCACCGCTGTCACTACCGCTCCTCGCGCGGCCGCGGCTTCGGTCAGCGAGCCGGTGCCGCAGCCGACGTCGAGGACCTCGCTGCCGGCCGACACCGCGAGTGCGTCCAACAGGAATGGGACCGGGGCAGCACAGAGACTCGCGAAGCTGCGCTGGTAGGAACTCGCCTTGCCCTGCCAGAGGTCCCGCCGGTACTTGTCGTACGACTGGACCTCCCGCACTTGCCCCGCGGTCACGCCGTGCTCCTTTCGACTGCGGGATTTGACGTCGACCCGGCCATCCCGGACGTCGAACTCCGGTGAGGAGTCAGGATGCGGCATGAGTGCAGCCGTGGACCTCGCCGCCGTGCTCGGCGACGTCACGCCCGGCAGACGACCTCACCATGCAGTACGGAGAACCACCCGTCCTCGGCCGCCGCCCAGGCCCGCCAACCGGCCGCGATGCGGTCGAGGTCAGGGCGCGTGGCGAGCCCTGACGCCACGAGCTGGCTCGCCATGTCGGACTGTCGAATCCGGTCGGCCCACATGCCGCCCCACCAAGCGCGGTCGTTGGGTGTCGCAAAGCACCACGTGCTCGACGTCGCGGTGACGTCGACGAAGCCGGCTTGCCGTGACCACGACAGCAGCCGGCGTCCGGCGTCCGGCTCACCGCCGTTCGCGCGGGCCGCGCGCTGGTACAGGTCGAGCCACTCGTCGAGCTCGGGAACTCTCGGCCACCACGTGAAGGCGGCGTAGTCGCTGTCCCGTGCTGCCACAATGCCGCCGGGCACGCACACCCGGTGCATCTCGCGCAGCGCACCGACCGGGTCGCCGACGTGCTGCAGCACCTGGTGGGCATGCACGATGTCGAACGCCTGGTCCGGGAAGGCCAGACGGTGCACGTCGGCCACCGCGAACTCGATGTTGTGCCGTCCACGTCGCACGGACTCGTCCCGCGCCAGCACGAGCGCCTCGGGCACGGGCTCGACCGCGGTCACCGCACCCGGGCTGACGAGCGCCGCCAGGTCGGCAGTGAGGGTCCCGGGTCCGCACCCGACGTCGAGCACCCGCTGCCCGGGGGTGAGGTGGGGCAGCAGGTGGGCCGCGGAGTTTTCGGCGGTGCGCCAGCGGTGGGAGCAAAGCACGGACTCGTGGTGCCCGTGCGTGTAGGTCGCCTCCTTCGCCGCCACGCCGCCACGCCGCTAACGGTCCTCGCCGCTGAGCACGTCGTCCGCGTCGACGATGCGGTAGGCGTAGCCCTGCTCGGCGAGGAAGCGCTGCCGGTGGGCGGCGTACTCCTGGTCCAGCGTGTCGCGTGCCGTGACGGCGTAGAAGCGGGCACCCCGCCCGTCCGCCTTCGGACGCAGCACGCGGCCGAGGCGCTGGGCCTCCTCCTGGCGCGAGCCGAACGTGCCGGACACCTGGATCGCGACGGAGGCCTCGGGCAGGTCCACGGAGAAGTTCGCAACCTTGCTGACGACGAGCGTGGACAGCTCCCCGCTGCGGAAGCCGGCGAAGAGCCGCTCACGCTCCTTCACCGGCGTCTCCCCCTTGATGACGGGGGCGCCGATCCGCTCGCCGATGTCGTCGAGCTGGTCGAGGTACTGGCCGATCACCAGCGTCTGCTCGCCCGCGTGCTTGGCGACGAGCCGCTCCACCACCCGGGTCTTGGTCAGCGTTGTGGCGCAGAGCCGGTAGCGCTCCTCGGGCTCGGCCGTCGCGTAGGCCAGCCGCTCGGAGTCGGTCAGCGTGACGCGGACCTCAACGCAGTCGGCGGGCGCGATGTAGCCCTGCGCCTCGATGTCCTTCCATGGCGCGTCGAACCGCTTGGGCCCGATGAGGGAAAACACGTCGCCCTCGCGGCCGTCCTCCCGCACGAGCGTCGCGGTGAGCCCGAGCCGCCGCCGAGACTGGATGTCGGCGGTGAAGCGGAAGATCGGCGCGGGCAGCAGGTGCACCTCGTCGTACAGGATCAGGCCCCAGTCGCGGGAGTCGAACACCTCCAGGTGGCTGTAGACGCCCTTCCGGCGCGTGGTCATCACCTGGTACGTCGCGATGGTGACCGGCCGGATCTCCTTGCGCGCCCCGGAGTACTCCCCGATCTCCTCCTCGGTCAGGGACGTACGGCGGAGCAGCTCGCTGCGCCACTGCCGCGCGGACACGGTGTTGGTGACGAGGATGAGCGTGGTCGCCTGGGCGCGGGCCATCGCGGCGGCACCGACGATCGTCTTGCCGGCGCCGCAGGGCAGGACGACGACGCCTGACCCGCCGTGCCAGAAGCCCTCGACGGCCTCGGACTGGTAGGGCCGTAGGGACCAGCCGTCCTCGGCGAGCGCGATCGGGTGGGCCTCGCCGTCGACGTACCCGGCGAGGTCCTCGGCCGGCCAGCCGAGCTTGAGCAGGACCTGCTTGAGGTGCCCGCGCTCGCTCGGGTGGATGACGACCGTGTCGGGGTCGACGCGGGCCCCGACCAGCGGCGCCACCTTCTTGCTGCGCAGCACCTCCTCGAGGACCGCGCGGTCGCTGGACTCCAGCACGAGCCCGTGGTTGGGGTGCTGGAGGAGCCGCAGCCGGCCGTAGCGCGCCATCGTCTCGGCGACGTCGACGAGCAGCGCGTGCGGCACCGCGTAGCGGCTGTAGCGCAGCAGGGTGTCGATGACCTGCTCGGCGTCGTGCCCGGCGGCGCGGGCGTTCCACATGCCGAGCGGCGTGAGTCGGTAGGTGTGCACGTGCTCGGGGGAGCGCTCGAGCTCGGCGAACGGGGCGATCTGACGCCGGCAGTCCGCCGCCGCCGGGTGGTCCACCTCCAGCAGGAGCGTCTTGTCCGACTGGACGATGAGCGGTCCGTCCGTCACGCGGGGCCTTTCGGTCGGATTGGTCGAGCACGGGCGCGCTACCAGGGGTGCCTTCGGCGGAAGTGCACAGCGGCCGCGCCGACGACAGCCGTCCCAGTGTCCAACACCGGGGTGGCCACGCGCCTTCCCGCAACCACCCGGTTGTCGCCTTCACGACGTCGGCGAGCTGCCGGTGTCAGCCACCGGACGTATCCGGATCACGACGGCAGCAACCGCACTGTGCGGCGCCCTCGCCGTACTCCTGCCGCGCAATCACCTCGGTCGACCGCATCCTGCGGCTGAAGTCGCAGGCCGGCTTGCTCGCCCGCTGAGTCACAGCGACGCCGGGTCGACCGGCGCGACTCCCGTGATC
>JALYMU010000033.1 GCA_030773595.1 Actinomycetota bacterium
GGCCGCGACCGGCTGCGGCAGCGGCGTACCGGAGCCGTCGCGGCGTCCCACGGGCGGCGGCAGCTCGACCGGTACGCCGGACGCCGCAGCGCCCCGGGCCGGAGCCGGCCCCACCCACGCCAGCAGCATCGTGTCCTCGCCCTTGAGGAACCGGTGGCAGCGCACCCCCCCCGTGCCGCGCCCCTTGGGCGGGTACTCGTCGTACGGCGTGACCTTCGCGCTGCCCGGCTCAGTGCCCGGCAACGCCGCCGAGCTGCCCGAGATCGTGACGACCACGGTCTCGCGCCCGGGGTCGAGCGCACCGAAGAACACCGCCTTCTCCTTGGGCGCCAGGCGCACCCCGCTCATCCCGCCGGCCGCCCGCCCCTGCGGGCGCACCGACGTGGCGGGGAAGCGCAGCAGCTGCGCGTCGGAGGTCACGAAGACGAGGTCCTCCTCGCCGGTGCGCAGGTCGACCGCCCCGACGACCGCGTCACCGGGACGCAGCGCGAGGACCTCCCATTCGTCCTTGTTGCCGGGTACGTCGGGCAGGACGCGCTTCACGATGCCCGACGCCGTCCCGAGCGCCAGGCCGGGACGGTCGGCGTCGAGCGAGGTGACGCACAGCGGGCGCTCGTTCTTCCCGAGCTCGACGAACTCCCGCAGCGGCGCGCCGCCGGCAAGGTTCGGCGCGGCGGCCGTCGGCGGCAGTGCCGGCATGTCGAGCACCGGCAGCCGCAGGACCCGCCCCGCGGACGTGACCAGACCCACCTGCGCCCGCGCGGTCGCGCGTACGGCGGACACGACGACGTCATGGCGGGTGCGGTCGCCCTCGGTGGGCAGCGGCTCGTCCGACGTGGTGCGCGCGAGCAGGCCGGTCGAGGACAGCAGCACCCAGCACGGGTCGTCGGTCACCTCGAGCGACACGGCGGCGGTTGCGGGGGAGCCGGCGGACTCGAGCAGGACGGTACGCCGGGCGGTGGCGTGCGCCTTCGCGACCGCGGCGAGATCGTCGGAGACGACCTTGCGCAGCAGGCCGGGGTCCTCGAGGATCGCCGTCAGCTCCTCGATCGTCCGGCCCAGCTGGTCGCGCTCCTTCTCCAGCTCGATCTTGGAGAACTTCGTGAGCCGGCGCAGCGGCATGTCGAGGATGTAGTTGGCCTGGACCTCGGACAGGTCGAACACCGGCATCAGCCGCTCGCGGGCCTGGGCGGCGTCGTCGCTGGTGCGGATCACCGCTATGACCTCGTCGATGTCGGCGATCGCGACGAGCAAGCCCTCGACCAGGTGGAGGCGCTCTTGCGCCTTGCGCCGGCGGAACTCCGAGCGCCGCCGCACCACCGACAGGCGGTGGTCGACGTACACCTGGAGCAGGTCCTTGAGCCCCAGCGTCCGGGGTTGCCCCTCGACCAGCGCCACCGCGTTGATCCCGAACGTCTCCTCCATCGGCGTGAGCCGGTAGAGCTGCTCGAGCACCGCGTCGGGGTTGAAGCCGTTCTTCACCTCGATGACCAGGCGCAGGCCCTTGGTGCGGTCGGTGTAGTCGTCGACCGCCGTGATGCCCTGCAGCTTCTTCGACCGGACCAGCTCGGCGATCTTCTCGCGGACCCGCTCCAGGCCGACGCCCCACGGGAGCTCGGTGACGACGATGCCCTTGCGCCGCGGCGTGAGGTTCTCGACGCGCGCCGTCGCGCGGGTGCGGAACGTCCCGCGCCCGGTCTCGTAGGCCTCGCGCACGCCGTCCAGCCCGATGATCTTCCCGCCGGTGGGGAGGTCGGGGCCGGGGACGAAGCGCATGAGGTCGTCGAGCGTCGCGTCCGGGTGGCGGATCAGGTGGCGGGTGGCCGCGACGACCTCGCCGAGGTTGTGCGGGGCCATGTTCGTCGCCATGCCGACGGCGATGCCCGACGCGCCGTTGACGAGGAGGTTCGGGAAGGCGCTGGGCAGGACCTCGGGCTCGCGCTCGCGCTCGTCGTAGTTGGGGCGGAAGTCGACGACCTCCTCGTCCAGCCCGCCGATCATCAGCATGGCGGGCTCGGCCAGGCGGCACTCGGTGTAGCGGTAGGCCGCGGGCCCGTCGTCGGGGGAGCCGAAGTTGCCGTGCCCGTCGATCAGCGGCAGCCGCAGCGACCAGGGCTGCGCCATGCGGACCAGCGCGTCGTAGATCGCCGTGTCGCCGTGCGGGTGCAGCCGCCCCATGACGTCGCCGACGACGCGGGCGCACTTGACGTGCCCGCGGTCCGGACGCAGACCCATCTCGCCCATCTGGTAGAGGATCCGCCGGTGCACCGGCTTGAGCCCGTCGCGAGCGTCGGGCAGCGCCCGGGAGTAGATGACGGAGTAGGCGTACTCGAGGAAGGACCCCGACATCTCCTCGGCGACGTCGATGTCGACGATCTTCTCGGCGAAGTCGTCGCCACCCGGGGGACTTTTCGTCGTACGGCGCGCCATGCGGCTGTGCTCCTCCTGCTCGGCTTCGCACCCATTGTCCCCGTCGGACCCCGGGCCGGCCGGCACCGACAGGCACGCGGCCTGCGGCGCGGTCCCGCCGGTCGATAGCCTCCGGGAGGTGGAGCGTCCCTACCCCGCGCACTGGGAGGCCGACGTCGTCCTCCGGGACGGCCGCACGGCGCACCTTCGCCCGATCACGCCCGAGGACGCCGACGCGCTCGTCGCCTTCTACAGCCGGTTGAGCGCGGAGACGATCTACTACCGGTTCTTCGCGCCGTACCCCAAGCTCAGCGACCGCGACGTCGTGCACTTCACGACCGTCGACCACCACGACCGAGTGGCGCTCGTCGCGACCGTTGGGGACGACATCATCGCCGTCGCGCGCTACGACCGGGTCCCGCCGGCCGAGGCGGAGGTCGCGTTCAACATCGAGGACGCGCACCAGGGCCGCGGCGTGGGCTCGGTGCTGCTCGAGCACCTCGCGGCCGCGGCTCGGGAACGCGGGATCGAGCGGTTCGTCGCCGAGGTGCTCCCGACGAACCGCAAGATGCTCTCGGTCTTCCGTGACGCCGGCTACACGGTCACCCACGAGTTCGAGGACGGCGTCGTCCGGCTGCAGTTCGACCTCGCCCCGACCGCGACGTCACTTCAGGTCATGCAGGCTCGCGAGCACCGGGCCGAGGCCCGCTCCGTCGAGCGGCTGCTGCGCCCGGAGTCGATCGTGGTCATCGGCGCCGGACGCCAGGAGCGGTCGATCGGCAGCCGTGCCCTGCGCAACCTCGTCGCCGGCGGCTTCCCCGGCCGGCTCGCCGCCGTGAACCTGTCCGCTACGACGGTCGCCGGCGTCCCGGCGTACCCCTCGGTCGTCGACGTGCCGGGCACCGTGGACCTCGCGGTCGTGGCCGTGCCTGCCGAGTCGGTCCAGGCGGTGGTGCTCTCCTGCGCGCGCAAGGGCGTGCGGGGGCTGGTCGTGGTGTCCTCCGGCTACGCCGAGGTGGGCGGTGAGGGCGTGGAGCGGCAGCACCGGCTGGTCCGGACGGCCCGGGCGAACGGCATGCGCGTGGTCGGACCGAACTCGTTCGGGATGATCGACACAGACCCGGAGGTGTCGCTCAACGCGTCTCTCGCGCCGGCGATGCCCGCCCGCGGCCGGGTCGGATTCTTCTCCCAGTCCGGTGCCCTGGGCATCGCGATCCTCGAGGCCGTGGCGCAGCGCGGGCTGGGGCTCTCGACATTCGTCTCCGCGGGCAACCGAGCCGACGTCTCCGGCAATGACCTGCTGCAGTACTGGGAGGAGGACGCGGCCACCGACGTCGTCCTGCTCTACCTGGAGTCGATCGGGAACCCCCGCAAGTTCAGCCGGCTCGCGCGGCGCGTCGGGCGCAGCAAGCCGGTCGTGGCGGTGAAGTCCGGCCGTTCGACGCAGGGCGTGCCGCTCGGTCACTCCGTCCGGGAGAGCCGGGTGCCCGCGGAGGCGGTCGACGCGATGTTCGACCAGGCCGGCGTCGTGCACGTCGACACCATCACCCAGCTCCTCGACGTCGCCCAGCTGCTCGCGACGCAGCCGCTGCCGCGCGGCCCGCGCGTCGCCATCGTCGCGAACTCCGCGGCGCTGCTGCTGCTCGCGCAGGACGCCTGCCGGTCCTCCGGGCTGGAGGTCGCGGCCGGCGGCGTCCCGCTGCGGCCGGACGCGACGACGGAGGTGTTCCGGATCGCGCTGCGGGCGGCGTTCGCGCGCCCGGACGTCGACTCGGTCGTCGCGGTGTTCGTGCCGCCGCTGGAGACGCCGGACGAGGAGGTCGTGCAGGTCGTCGGCGAGCAGGCCACGGCGTCGGGCAAGACGGTGGTCGGGAC
>JALYMU010000034.1 GCA_030773595.1 Actinomycetota bacterium
CTCGACGACACAACCGAGGACCTCTTGGTGCGCGGGGTAGCCGCAGGCCCGGAGGAGATGGCGGGCTTGGCCGCCACATGGCTCGACGCTCAGCTCCGGCGGACTGTGCGGGTCGAAGAGTGGCTCGACGCAGACGGGCTGGCCGCGCGTCGTTGGGTCCGAGACGACGGCGAGGTACTCGGCGACACTCGCCGAATGATGTGGCGGCTGAGGCGGCGCCGGCCCGACCGCGTCACCCTCCTCCGGGGCGAGCCCTAGACCCCTCGCGGCTGCTGTTGCACCGCGCTGCAACATCCCCTCATGCCGCGGTGCGGGTGCGCAGGCGCCACCTTGCGCAGTAGGATCTCCGCCATCTACTGCTGCACGTCACATGTCGCGCAGACCGCCGGGGCGTCTCCAAACGGCCGCTTCTGGGACGACGATCGACGCCGAGCACGATCATGTTCTCGTCTTATGCATGTCGCCTACGTGACTGTGACACCGTGGCTCGCTGATCGGTTACGAGGAGGTGCGCGCTAAGGCAGTACGTGCTCACTGGGACCCCGGTGCGGCAAGACGGTCCTCGCGAACAGCTTGCGTCAGCGCGGTTACTCGGTCGTGGCTGAGGCAGCGAGGGACGTGATCGCGTTGCGGCAAGCCGCCGGGGTTGACGAGCCGTGGCTGTGCGAGGAGTTCGCAGAGGAAATCACGGTGCTACAGCAGAGGCGCGAGCGGACGTGCCGTCGCCCGCGCCGGCCGTTCGCTTCTCCGACGGGTCGCCGCTGTGCACTCTGGCGCCTGTTCGCTACCTCGATCGTCCTGTCCCCCCGGTTCTTGCGCGCGAAGTCGCTCGGGTCCTCGATGAGCAGGTGTACGAGCGGGACGTGGTCCTTGTCCGCCTACTCGGGTTCGTCACTGCCACTGCCGCGCGCCGCATCAGCTACCAGGACTCGCTGACGTTCGAGGCGTTCCACGAGCAGGTCTACGGTGAGCGCGCGTTTCGGCTGATCGATGTGCCAGCCGCCGCAGTCGAAGTACGAGCCCGCCTCATCGAGGCTCACGTGCACAATGGCATGACGCATAGCAGAGCCAGGCACTTATCACGGTGGCCCTCGACCCGCAGCGGGCGGCGTACGGCTGCTTGTAGGACTTCAACAGCGTCGCAACGCCCCCAATCTCGACCGTGAGGGGAACGCCAGGCGTCACGGTCACACACAGTGCGGCTCGGGCTGCAGATGAGCGCGACGAGTCTCGACCGCAGCCCCCGCGTGCTCCGGGCGCTGTCAGCCGGGCGCTTCTGCGCCCGTTGTCCCGCGGTTGAGCATTGCAGGGGGCTCTGGCCGACCGAGGTGGTAGCCCTGGGCGTAGGTGCAGCCGAGCTCGTGCAGCGCGCGCAGGGTCTCTTCGTCCTCGACTCCTTCGGCGATGACGGTCTTGCCGAGGTTGTGGGCGAGCAGCAGGACCGCTGACACCACGGCGGCGGCGCGGCGGTCATGGGCGACACCGCGGACGAACGACTTGTCGATCTTCAGAATGCGGGTGGGCAGGTGCACGAGACGGCTTACCGACGAGTGGCCGGTGCCGAAGTCGTCGATGGCGAGCTCTACACCGAGCCGGCGCACCGCCTCTAGCGGGGCGCCGGTTGCGATGTCGGCCAGGGTCAGGATGCCGGTCTCGGTGAGTTCCAGCACTACGGAGGAGGACGGGACACCGGCTGCGGTGACGGCCTGGTCGATGCGCTCGCTGAGCCTGGTCTGGGCGACTTCGGAGGTGCTCACGTTGACGAACACCCGCTGCGGCGTCCCCGAGGCGGGGTGCGTACGCCAGGCTGCCAGCTGCCCGCAGGCTTGAGTGAGCGTCCAGTGGCCCAGCTCGAGTATGAGCCCGCTCTCTTCGGCGACGTCGATGAACACGCCGGCCGGGAGCAGCCCGCGGGTGGGGTGCTGCCAGCGCAGCAGCGCCTCGACCGCGTACGTCGCGCCGTTGGTCAGGTCGATGATGGGCTGGTAGTGCACTCGCACCTGCCCGGCGGGAAGGGCAGCACGCAGCTCGTTCTCCAGCAGGTGGCGGGCCTGCAACGCGTCGTAGGCGGCGCGGTCGAACAACTCGTACCGGCCGCGTCCGGCTTGCTTGGCCCGATACATCGCCGCGTCGGCGTGCGCGATCAGCTCCTCGGCAGCGTCCGCGCCGGGGCCGGCGCTGCCCGGGCCGCTCCCGAGCAGGGGCTCGGCCGTCGCCGTGCTGACAGCGATGCCGATGCTGGCCGTCGGCGGCTCTTGGACGCCGCCGGGTAGCGCGCACGGCTCGTTGAGAGCGTCGAGGACGCGCTGGGCCACGGCACCTGCCTCGGCAGTGTTGTGGAGGTCTTCAAGTAGCGCGACGAACTCGTCACCGCCGATCCGGGCGAGGGGATCGGCTGGGCGCAGGCAGTCCCGCAGCCGTTGCGCACAGCAGCGGATGAGCGCGTCACCGGCGTGGTGCCCGTAGCTGTCGTTGACGTGCTTTAGGCGGTCCAGATCGATGAACAGCACCGCGAGCGGGCGGTGGTGGCGGGCCTGGCGCTGCAGGGCTCGGGTGAGCTCCTCAAGGAACACTTCCCGGACCACCAGCCCGGTCAGTGAGTCATGCAGCGCCCGGCGGCGTAGCTGGTCGCGGGCCTCGAGCAGCTCCGCGTTGAGCCGCTGCAGCTCGTGTGCCCGAGCGAACAGGTCCGCCTCCGCGGCCTCCATCCGCCGCCGCCAGTCCTCCCCCCGGGCTCGCGCGAGGCGCCCCTGCTCCCGTTCCCGGACGTAGTCCGTGACGTCGAGGACCTGGTGCAGGATGAACTCGACCCTGCCCGCGGCATCGAGGACCGGTACGTTCACCGGGCTCCAGTACCGAACGGCGAAGCCATCGTGAGGGACGAGGATGTCGTAGCGCTGCAGCGCCATGCTGTCCGGCCGCCCGGTGTCTCGAATGCGCAGCAGGGACGCCCGCAGGTTCAGCACTCCGTTCGCGTGCGGGTCATCCGGGTTGTCGGGGAAGGCCTCGAAGATCGGCCGCCCAAGCAAGTCCGTGCGGGACCGGTGAGTTGCCTGCAGGTAAGCGTCGTCGGCTTCGGCGATCACCAGGTCGGCGTCCAGTACGAGGCAGGGAGTTGCAACCCGCAGGAACAGCCTGCGGAAGTCCACCTCCTTGCCATCGTCAACCGGCGCTGCCACGTCCTCAGACGACACACAGTACGGGCGCGGTCACACCACGGCCATCAGAGAGGCGCTCTTCCCCCCAGCCCGCAGAAGCGGCGACGGCAGACCGAACGGGGTCGAGACGGCCCAGCGGAGCCGACTGCAGGCACCGCGTGGCCGGAGCAGTCGGAGGCAGAGGCGAGGCCAGCGGGGCCGGGTACGGCCGCCGCGCGCAGAGGCGCGCGGCGGTGAGCGGCACGCCGGGCGGATCACCCAAGGACAAGCGCCCGCCGTAGGCGGCGAGGAGGCCGCCGTGACCCGACTCGCTCACATGAAGGTCCTCACACCCCTGCAGGGGCCCAAGACGGAGCCCGACCTCGCGGTGACCTTCGTCCGCTCCGAGGACCTCACCGAGGACAAGGTCCGTGAGATGCAGGCAGCTCGACAGGTGGGAGTGGCGATCACAGTTGAGAAGCAGCGCGACGTCATGCACAAGGACGAGCTGGCCCAGGCCAGCTCGTCGAGCTCGTCGCCACCAAGGTGCCCTACGTCCTCAAGATGTGGCACCACGCCCCGCTCGTGGCCCACCACCGGCTCAAGCTCGACCCGGCCGACCCGGCGAAGACCGACGTGCGCTACTGCCTGTACGACCGGCCGTGGCGCAAGCACGTCTACACCCAGGCGTGGGTCCGCAAGCTCATCGAGGACTACGGCATACCCGAGCAGCTCGCCGCGGTGGTGGGAAAGGCCCGGCCGGAAGGTGAGCGAGCTGTGGCCCGAGAGACAGTCGCCCGGCGGCACAGGCCAGCCTGTGGAGCATGCGACAGACAGCGGCCGTGATCCCCGGTACCTCGGGCTGGGTCAGGCCAGGCCGTTGCAGGTTGCCGGCGATCCTGCCTGACGGGCCGTAGGGCAAGGCGTGGAGCACGAAGCGGCCGGGGTGCTCGGTCATGTCGCGGACCTGGGCGGAGGCACCCCAGTGGCGCAGCCGTTGAGGAAGCCGCTCGTTGTGGGGGCCTCGTCGCAGAGCTTGGCGACGACAGCGCCGGTGCTGCGCGGGTACACGTACAGCCCGCGTACCTCCATCTTCTGCCAGCGGCACGTGTAGCAGACCTTGCCGGCGCCGCGATACATCGACAGCGCGGCGCGGCCAGTGGCGTCCGGGTCCCGCTCGGACAGGCCCGGGTAGTCGCCGTTCAGCGTGGCAACCCGCCGCGGAGCGGTCGCGGGGAAGCCGGTGGCGGGCACGGCCCAGAGACTTGTGGCTGCGGCCATGGCCGCCACGGCGCGTGCGTAGCGCTTCATCTTCATCTCCTTTGCTGCTGAGGGCAGGCGGCGAGCCGCCGCGTCGCTCATCCCTCAAATGCCGTCCAGGACCCACGGCCAGGAAATCAGTAACCCGTGCCGCAAGCCGATCCCTCAGTCGGCGGTGCCAGCGAGAGCTCACTCGTGACTGGTCCGGTCGCGAGGGCCGGTTGCCATCGCCGTAATGCGGCGGGGAGGTCTGTGGGATCCACGGAGGCGCTGGTGTCGACCGCGAGTAGCGGGCCGACATGCAGCGGCAGAACGGGTCTGCCCCACAGCTCGTCGTCGTCGCGAAGGTGGTCCAGGTGTCCGGGATGTCGAGCGGCGGCTCTAGCCCGGTAGCGGGCGCGGGCGACTTCGCGGGGAAGGAGACAGCGGACCTCGACCAACGGCCCAGGCAGGGCCGACAGGAGCGGACGGGTGTAGTCGAACCACGTGCTGTCCAACACCGCTCCGGGACACCGCCCGGCGATCCGGAGCATGAGCAGGACCGCGATGCGCCCCAAGCGTTGCGAGTCTGCAACCGTCTGAGGCTGACCGAGTTCGTCGGTCAGCGCCTCCTTGATCTCATCCTTGGCGAGCAGAGGAAGGTGCAGCTCGGGCGCCAGGGCGCGGGCCAACGTGCTTTTGCCGGAGCCTGGCCAGCCACCGACAAGCACGAACACACTCACGTGCCCAGCCTGGCAGGCCACGCCCGCCCCCGGCTCATCGCTGTCGTGCTCTCGCAGTAGGCGATCCACAAACGGACGTCGTCCTTGCGTCACGGTTGGACGGCGAGGAATACGAGCTCTCGTCCGAAGCGGTCTGGCGCGCCGCGCACGTCTTGGACGGCGTAACCGGCTTCCACCAGTGCCTGGGCGACCTCGTCGCGCTTCCGGAACCGGAGGGTCGACTCCGACCTCAACACCGCGCCGTCCGAGGCGAACACTCGGGTGCTGGTGAAGGTGACCAGCGGCCAGTTGACGTCGGTGACCTCTTCCCAGGCCTCGACCACTCCGACGCCCGGCACATCAGACCTGCGGTAAGTCTGCGCCTTGGTCCAGCCCTGCCATGCCCGGTACGCCGGGTCGCGAGTCTCGAAGACGAGCGAGCCGCCGGGTCGCAACGCCTGATAGATGCCTCGCAGTGTCGCCCGCCACTGGTCCACATCGATGATTGCCTGTGCGACGTTGGCGGTCATGGTGGCCAGATCGACCTGCAACGGAGGCAAGGTCGTCGCATCGCCATGGATCCAGGTGACCTGCTCGGCACCCGCCTTGCTCTGCGCGTAGCGCACGGATCCGCCCGCCGGATCCACCCCGATGACGTCCAGCCCGCCGGCGGCGAGCCGCAGCGCGAACGTGCCCGTTCCGCAGCCCACGTCCAGCACCGACCGCGCCCCAAGCTCCCGTGCGATCGCCGCGTAACCATCGAGGTCGCTGCGGTCGCCGTCGAGCGCGTCGTACACCGCGACGAGCCGCGGATGCTCGAACAGCGCGTCCACCATGCCGGCAACGGTATAACTTCCACCGCCACTGCCCGATCCTGTGTCGCGAGGGATCCCGTTGTCGGAACGGCGCGGTCGCCTGCCGTCTTACGCTGCCATCAGTGATCGCACGCGATGACTGGCCTCCTCCACAGGAGCTGCGCGGGCGGCGGGTCCGGCTCGAGCCACTACGCGTCGAACACGCTCCGGAGATGGCCCCGCTGCTGGCCGACCCGGACCTGTACGCCTTCATCGGACAAGCTCCACCGACCGCGCTCGAACTCGAGCAGCGGTATCGACGCCAGACCGCCGGGCGCTCGCCGGACGGTTCGCAGTTGTGGCTGAACTGGGTCGTCCGCCGCCTCGACGACGGACGCGCCGTCGGCACGGTGCAGGCCACCGTGACCAAGGAGGGCGCCGATCTCGTTGCCGAGGTGGCGTGGCTGATCGCGACGGACCATCAGGGGCGGGGGTACGCCCGAAAGGCCGCGCAGCTGATAGTGACCTGGCTGCGGCAGCAGGGAGCCCGCGTTGTCATCGCGCACGTACACCCAAAGCACGAGGCGTCGGCTGCGGTGGCCCGGGCCGTCGGCCTAACACCGACCGCGACCGTGGTCGACGGTGAGGTCCGCTGGCGTCGTGACCAGTGGTGACTCGTCTCGCAAGGGATCCCTGACCGCTACAGGACCGTGAAGCCTTCAGGCAGCCCCCCGCGTCCGGTGCCGGACAGGGAGCAGAGGCCCGGCGCGCCCGGCCCGGGCGGCGAGCTCGCCGAGCAGGGTGCAGCTGTCCACCGCGGCGACCTGTGGCACGTCCAACGGCTGGCCGAGGGCGGCGGCGAGGTCGCACGTGTGCACGGTGAGCTCGAAGGTCCGGGTGGGCAGGTAGTCGCCCAGCCGCATAACCCCAACCGGCGTAGCTACCAAGACGTCCTGCTCGGCAGCGTCGACCCGGGCGAGCACCCGGGCGACGAGCTGCTGGACTGCTGCGGCGGGATCGGCTCCCAGGGCGGCGCCGGCCTCGCGGCCTCGCTGGGCCACCGCGGCGGGTCACCGCCGGCCGATGTCAGCACGAGGCGGAAGTAGTCTCCCGGGGAGTTCACCTCGACCGCTTTGGCCGGGGTGTCCAAGTAGGTCTCCACCGTGAGCAGCGCCCGGCTGGTGTGCCCAACGAGGTCGCGGACCGTCCACTCGCCCAGACCGGGATCGTCCCACCGGCCCCGGCCGCGCTGGTGATGCGGACGAACCAGTCCGCGGCCTGCGAGAAGGGGTGTCGGGTGCCGGCCCTGAACTGGCTGGACATGGTCGGGCAGCGTAGACCCCGGCGGTAGAGGAACGGCTGGTGGGACGTCGCCTGTCACCCGGGCTACTTGATCCGCTCTTCTAGGTGTACGACGACGGTGTCCCCGGGGTTCTTGGCGAGGGCTCGGAGAAGGCCGGCCTTGACGGGCAGCTTGTGTGTGCCGTCGCCGAGCGCCATGAAGGAGCTCCGGAACGGGTGACCGTCGACGGTGCCGCGGACCTTGACCAGGCCCCGGGTGCCGAAGTAGTCGGCAGAGCCGGGCATGACTACGTAGGTCCAGCCGCCCTTGCTCGGGCTGTGCTGCAGGAGCGCGGTGAACTCTCTGTCCAGTGGCCCCTGCTGCCGGCCGGTGTCGTTCGTCTTGGTCATGATCATGGTGTTGCCTCCTGGCGCTGTTGTGTCGCCGCTAATGATCAGGATTCCTCGAGGATGACGAGCCGGTTGCCGTCGACGTCGCGAAAGGTGAACATCGCGGGCGCGCCGGGCCAGCGCAGTACCTCGGGGTCGACGTCGACGCCGCGGGCGAGGAGGTGGGCGTGGTCGGCGTCGGCATCCCGCGTCGTCAGCCGGATGCCGGTGTCGACGCCGAAGGCCGAGGGTGGCGGTGTAGAACGCGAAGGCCGGCACGCACGTCCTGACGCGCCGGTGTGAGGGCGATGGAGGTCGCGGCGCCCGCCGGCGCGACCTCGACCCAGCGCTGACCCTGCCCGTAAGTGGCGTCGGCGCGCAGCTCTACTGATCTTGGTCGTTGACCGGGATCGCGACGGTCCGGACTTCTGTGATCCCTGTGGTGGGCTCGTTGCTCACACCGTTCTGACGCCGGCCAGCCGTAGAACTCATCGGCTGCTGCTCCCCGTTGTTCCGCAGCCGCTTGCGGCGTCCCAGTAGCCGAGCGGCAGCTGGACATCCTGGCGGCCGCGCACTCCCCCGCGACCCTGTGCTGCAGGGATCCTGCGGTACGGCTTGGCGGGTCTGGGCTGGTCAGGCGTGCGCCGTCCTAGGGCAATGAAGAACTGGCGAGGGCTGGCGACCAGCTACGACAAACACGCCCTGATCTTCCGCGGCGGGGTCGTCGTCGCCGACATCATGATGTGGCTTCGCTGACATCAGAAACAGGCCCTCTAGTTGACGGCGGCGACGACAAGGACCACGACGAACGCGAGCACCGTGATGACGAGCACCCCCAGCATGTGGTTCCGCGCGAGCCCAGCACGCCGAGGCGGCGGCGCGAAGGGCGACATCGGCACCTCGGGATCGGCCCGGTCCTGCGCAGGTTCCTGCTCGTCCATCCCGTCAGCCTGCCGCACCGCGGCGGCGTGGGCCAGTCACCGCGGCGCTGCCGGCTCTGCGGCGCCCTTAGCGGATCCGCTCCAGGCGTCCCCGGCGCGAGGCCCCACCACCATCCGGGGAAGGCGTCGGTGAGATCGTCGCCGCCGGCCGCTCAGCCATCCCCGGTGACCTGCTGGTGACTGCAACCGCGAGCACGGCAACGCGCGGTGGGCGGGCGGCCGAAGCCGCCACCCGACGCTTCGCGCAGTGGCGCCTCGGGCGGCTCCCCCGATTTCCCGATGGCTCTCAGTCCTTGACCGCTCCCTGGGTCAGGGCGCCGACGATGAAGCGTTGGAGCGCGACGAACACCACGATCACGGGGACGATCGCGATCACGGCTCCTGCGGCGAGGTAATGGATCGTGATGTCCCCCGTCGTCGACTGCAGGTTGACAACGCCCACGCTGATCGGGAAGAGGTCCCGGTCATCGAGGAGGACAAAGGGGATGATGAACTGCGACCAGCTGAGCACGGCCACCAGGATCGCCACCGATGCGATGCCCGGAGCCGCCGCCGGCAGCACCGCCTGCGCCATGGCGCGCAGCCGCCCGCACCCGTCGACGAGCGCCGCCTCGTCGAGCTCGCGGGGGACGGTGTCGAGGTACCCCTTGAGGAACCACGTCGTGAAAGGCAGCTGCACGGCTGCGTAGACGGCGACGAGGCTCGCGTAGCTGTTCAGCAGGGCGAGGTCCACGAACAGCCGGTAGAGCGGCACCACGAGAACGATCGGCGAGATGAGCTGCGCCGCCAACGTGGCCACGAGATAGACGCGGCGGGCCGGGAAGACGAAACGCGACAGCGCGTACGCCGAGGGCACGGCCAGCAGCAGGGTCACCAGCACCGTCGACGCGACGATCAGCGTCGAGTTGAGCAGGTAGCGGGCCATCGGGGTCGTGTCGACTACCGTGGCGTAGTTGCCCCACTGGGCGTCGGTGGGAACGAGGATCGGGGGTGTCACGAAGAGCTGGTCCACGCTCTTGAGCGACAGCGACAGCACCCACAGCAGCGGGAAGACGAAGAACGCCACCACGACGGCCATCGCGGCGTACAGCAGCAGGTCGCTGGCGCGGAACCGACTCGTCGCGCCTCGGCGCGCGGCCCTGGTCCGCCCTGCCGCCCGCGCCGCCCTCGACGCTGTCACCGGCGTCGTGGCCGTGCGCGTGCTCCCGGCGCTCACGTGACCGCTCCGCGCCGGGCCAGGACCCGGAGATAGACCGCGATCATGACGACGTTGATCGACATCAGCACCGCCCCCAGCGCCGCCCCCCTACCGAGGTTGAGCTGCTCGAAGATTTCGCTGTAGACACGCAGTGCGAGCACCTCCGTCGCTGTTCCCGGCCCTCCCCCGGTGAGGGCGAGGACCATGTCGAAGGTGTTGAACGTCTCGACGGTCACGATGATCACATTGATCGTCAGGATGGGCAGCAGCAGCGGCAGCACGATCGAGCGCAGAGTCCGCCAGTAGCTGGCGCCGTCGACCCGGGCCGCCTCGAGAATGTCGCGCGACACCGTCTGCAGCCCCGCATAGCACAGGATCATGCTGAAGGCCGTGCCGCGCCAGACATTGGCGACGATCACGGACACGAGCGCGCTGGTGGGGTCGCTGAGGAACGGCACCTGCCCGGACAGCCCGATCAGGCTCAGCCCGTAGTTGAGGATGCCCGATGTCGTCTCCTGGTAGAGCAGCGACCAGATGATGCCGATGACCACACCGGGGATCGCCCACGCGGTGAGCACCGCGGTGCGGGTCACGACCGTTCCCCGCAGACCGCGGCGCGAGGCCTCGTCGATGAGCAGCGCGATCGCCAGCCCGAGCAGGATCTGGAACACGATGCTCGCGACGACGAAAAGGAAGGTGACCCGCAACGTCCGGGCGAATCCCGCGCTGCCCAGCACGTCGGCGTACGAGCCGAGGGTGTAGTCCTGCACGGGCTCGATGAGCCCGGCCTCGGTGAAGCTGAGCCGCACGATCTCGACCATGGGGTAGACGAAGACGGCGAGCAGCAGCACCGTCATCGGCGCCAGCCAGATCCACGGTGAGGACTGCAGCCGCTGCCACCGGCTCGGCCGGGCTTGCGGTCCGCCCGGCGAGGCAGCCCGTGCGGGGCGGACGACCGTGGTCACGTCCCCGCCCTCACACCGCCGCCCGGGCCGCGTCGGCGGCCGCCGCCGGCTTCTCCTGCCCCGAGGCGACGTTCGAGAGCGCCACCTGCACTGCGGCGGAGATGTCGGCGTAGTTCTCGACACCGGGACGCAGGCGCGCGTGGGACTGGAGGAACTCGCGGAACTGCGGGGTGAAGGGGTTGCCCTTGTAGGCCGGGACGTCGAAGACGCTCGCCCGGGGCGGCAGGTACCCCCCCACGTTGCACCATCCGGCCATGCCCTCGTCGCTGACCCAGCCGTCGACGATGAACCGCGCCGCCTCCTCACGGACCTGCTCGTCCTTCGAGAAGAAGCCCCACAGCCATCCGCCGGCGGTCGTCGCGAAGTCGGCACCACTGGCGTTGGGGATCGGGGCGACGCCCCACTCGTCGGCGAACTTGCCCCCCGACAGCTGCTGCAGCAGGGCCACCTGCCAGTTGCCGCCGAGAAACATGCCCGCGCGGCCCGCTACGACCTCCTGCGCCACGTCGTCCTCCGCGCCGTAGGTCGACACGCGCTGCGGGGTGATGCCCTCGTCGATGCAGCGGCGCACGAACTCGAGCACCTGCACGAGCGCGTCGCGCCCCGCCCCGTCGGCGAAGCCCGGAGCGCCGTCCTGCACGATCTCCGCGCCCGACGGCCAGTAGGCGGGCCACACTGTCGTCGCGACCGCCCCCTCACCCCGGCCCGCCGGGAAGAAGAACTGCAGGTCCCGCTCGCGCAGCCGCCGGCCGGTCTCGATCACCTCGTCGAAGGTCGTCGGCGGTGTGTCGATCATGTCCTTGCGGTAGTAGAGGACGCGCACGTCGGTCGTGAACTGCAGGCCCCGCACGTCGCCGCCGGCCGCCATCACCTCTCGGAACGGCGGGAACCAGTCGTCCAGTGCGAGCCCGGCCTCCTCGAGCTGCGCACCGACGGGCGAGGCGTACTTCGCAAAGCGCGGGAAGATGTAGCTGTCGACCTGGGCGACGTCGGGCGCCCGGCCCTGCGAGGCCTGCTGCAGCAGCTGGGCCATCGCCGCGGCGATGTCCGCCGAGC
>JALYMU010000035.1 GCA_030773595.1 Actinomycetota bacterium
CTGGCGTGGTCCACGGGACATGTCTGGCGTGGTCCACGGGACATGTCTGGCGTGGTCCACGGGACATGTCTGGCGTGGTCCACGGGACATGTCTGGCGTGGTCCACGGGACGAGGAGGAGGTGTCCGTCGTGGAGCTCGTCATCGGACGGATCGGACGCGCGCACGGCGTGCGCGGGGACGTGACGGTGGAGGTCCGCACCGACGACCCGGAGCGCCGGTTCGCCACCGGCGCACGGCTGCGCACGGAGCCCGACCGTGGTCCTCTGGTGGTCGCCGACGCCCGCGTGCACTCCGGCCGGCTGCTGGTGACGTTCGAGGGCGTGCGCGACCGGACCGCGGCGGAGGCGCTACGCGGCACGGTCCTCGTCGTCGACGTCGACCCCGACGAGACGCCCGAGGACCCCGAGGAGTTCTACGACCACCAGCTCGTCGGGCTGCGTGCCGTCACCCGGGACGGCGACGCGGTCGGAGAGGTCGTCGACGTGCTGCACCTGCCCGCCCAGGACGTCCTCGTCGTCGCCCGCGACGGCCGGGAGGTGCTCGTGCCGTTCGTCGCCGCGATCGTCCCCGACGTTGACCTCGCCGCGAAGCACGTGGTGCTCGACCCGCCGGAGGGCCTGCTCGACGACGATGGAGCGCCGGGAAGCCCGTCCTGATGCGCATCGACGTCGTCACGATCTTCCCCGACTACTTCGCGCCGCTGGGCCTGTCCCTGATCGGCAAGGCCCGAGCGGACGGGCTGATCGACGTACGCGTCCACGACCTGCGCACCTGGACCAGCGACCGGCACCGGACCGTCGACGACACGCCGTACGGCGGCGGAGCCGGCATGGTGATGCGCCCCGAGCCGTGGGGTCGCGCGCTCGAGGACGTCCTCGCTGCACGGCCGCCGGGGTCGATGCGCCCGCGCCTGGTGGTCCCGACACCGGCGGGCATGCCGTTCACCCAGGCCGACGCCGCCCGACTCGCTCGCGAGCCGTGGCTGGTGTTCGCCTGCGGCCGCTACGAGGGCATCGACGCGAGGGTGGTCGGGGCCGCGGCGGCCGACATGGACGTGGAGGAGGTCTCGCTCGGCGACTACGTCCTCAACGGCGGCGAGGTCGCCGTGCTTGCGATCGTCGAGGCGGTCGGGCGGCTGCTGCCCGGAGTTGTCGGCAACCCCGAGTCCCTCACCGAGGAGTCCCACGTCGCCGGGCTGCTGGAGCACCCGGTCTACACCAAGCCGCCGGTGTGGCGCGGTCTCGAGGTCCCGGACGTCCTCCGCTCGGGCAACCACGCGGCCATCGCGCGGTGGCGCCGGGACGAGGCGTTGCGGCGTACCGCCCGGCGCCGCCCCGACCTGCTTGAGCGGCTGGAGGTCACCGCACTGGATGCGGCGGACCTCGCCACGCTGTCCACCTGCGGCTGGAGCGTCACGGACGGGCGATTGGCCCAGGTCCGCGCCGCTGTGGCAGACTACGAGGGCTGACGCCGTCGCGACGCTGCGTCTCCGGTGCCCCTGCCACAGGGGGAGCGCTACCCGGACTCCGCGGCCGCCGGCCTCTTCCCGACGACACCCGACACCGCCGGTGACCTGTGGCACCGCGAGGAAGCGACCGCCTCATGCACACGTTGGACACCCTCGACGCAGGCTCCCTGCGCACCGACGTCCCGGGGTTCCGTCCCGGTGACACCCTCAAGGTCCACGTCCGCGTCATCGAGGGCAACCGCTCCCGCGTCCAGGTCTTCCAGGGCGTCGTCATCCGGCGCCAGGGCGGCGGGATCCGCGAGACGTTCACCGTGCGCAAGGTCAGCTTCGGCGTGGGCGTGGAGCGCACCTTCCCGGTCCACACGCCCATCATCGAGAAGATCGACGTCGTCACCCGCGGCGACGTCCGCCGCGCGAAGCTGTACTACCTGCGTGAGCTTCGCGGCAAGGCTGCCAAGATCAAGGAGAAGCGGGACGCCGTCCCGGCACGCTGAGCGGCTGCGCCGTCCCGCGGCGCGGGTAGGCTCCCCGACGATGCAGCCTCCGCGTCCTACGCCGTCCGCGCCCGACCTCCGCTGCGCCACGTGCGGTCCGGTACGAGCGTGCGCGCGCCGCATCTCGACGTACGGAGCGGCGACGTGAGCACCCCGTCCAGTCCCGGGACCGACGGCGCCGACTTCGGGCCGGCGCCGGCCGGCCAGCGCGACGTCCCGCTGGCCGGGGCCACCGGCTCTCGGGACGTGTCCTCCGGTGCGGGTCAGCCGGCTGACACGGCGCGGGCCGGCGGCGCGACTGCCGCCCCCGAGCGCGCGGCCGGCCGGGCCCGCAACACGCGGCGGCGAGGGTCCTTCCTCGGTGAGCTGCCGGTGCTCGTGCTCGTCGCGCTGGTGCTGTCGATGCTGCTCAAGGCCTTCGTCGTGCAGGCGTTCTACATCCCGTCCGGGTCGATGGAGAACACGCTGCGCATCGGCGACCGCGTGCTCGTCAACAAGCTCGTCTACCGGGTCCGCGACATCGATCGCGGCGAGATCGTCGTGTTCAACGGCCTCGACTCGTTCACCTCCGAGGTGCAGGTCGCGCCGGCGACCAATCCGCTCGCCAGGGTGGCGCGCGCCTTCGGATCGGCGCTGGGGGTCGCTCCGCCGGGGGAGAAGGACTTCATCAAGCGCGTCGTCGGCATCCCCGGAGACCGGGTGCGCTGCTGCGACGCCAAGGGCCGCGTCAGCGTGAACGGCGTGCCGCTGCACGAGCCGTACCTCTTCCCCGGCGACTCCCCGTCGGAGACCACGTTCGACGTCACGGTGCCTGCGGGACGGTTGTGGGTGATGGGCGACCACCGGTCGCACTCCGCGGACAGCCGTGCGCATCTCGGGGATCCCGGCGGGGGCACCGTGCCCGCCGACAAGGTCATCGGTCGAGCATTCGTTGTCGTGTGGCCGTTCGAGCGCGCCAAGGGACTGCGCGTCCCAGTGACCTACGAGCAGGACTTCGCGACCTCGCGTCGGTCGGCGGGGCCGCACCCCGGTCCTGGCGTGCCCGTGGACGACCACACGGCGCCCCCGGACGGCGTCGCGCCGGGCGCGGGTCCGGTGGCCCTGGCCGTGGCGCTGCCCGTCGCGC